>JACRFC010000067.1 GCA_016234355.1 Ignavibacteriales bacterium | reverse complement strand
AATCTGACTGGTAAGTGAATATATCTCTTCTTTCGGAAACGACTTTGTTATTTCAAAAATTTCCATCGCTAATTTAAATGCTTTTTTATAAACAACTAAATCCTTGAAACTGCTCATGCATGTACCTGTTTTGTTTGCAAAAATTTTTACTCATCAGTCTTCTGCCAACTGTGGACTGCCGACTGCCAACTGCCTACTTAAAAATTACTCTAAACGTAGTTCCAACCCCTTTTTCGCTCTCAACTTCTATTACTGCATTGTTTATATCGCAGTATCTTTTTACAAGGGCTAATCCCAATCCGTTACCCTCATAGCTTCTGCTGTACCCTTGTTCTTCCTGAACAAATGGTTCAAATAAATGTGGAAAAAAATCTTTACTAATCCCTATACCTGTATCTTTGACTTCAACAACAATATTGCCGTCTTTATTTTTCGTCAGAAGTATTTCTACTTTTCCTTTCTTTGTGTACTTAATTGCATTATCAACCAGGTTGACAAAGATTTGTGTGACACAATATTCGTCAGATATAATTTCTGATTCATTTACTTCACATTTGTAGATAAAATCTATTCCCTTTTGTTTTGCCGTCTGTTGGAATTCGTTATACAATTTTTTCAGAACTTGTGATTCAATATCCACTTTACTAAGCGATGGTTTATAGATCCCGGTTTGCAGTTCAGACATATTAAGAATTAAATCTACCGTTCTAATAATTCTTCGTGATGCAAGTTCAATACTTTCAAAACAATCTTTATCTGCAGGATCAATTTTATCGCCAAGTTCCTCGCTAATAAAATTCACATTACTTGTTATTATGTTAATCGGTGTTCTAATTTCGTGCGACATTTGCGCCAGGAATTCTGTTTTCATTTTATCGGATTGCTCTGCTAACTCTTTAGCTGATTTCATTTTCTCTTCGGCATCTTTTCGCTGGGTCAGATCCACGTACATGCCATATATACCAACTGTCTTGTCATTTGCTGTTACAGGTACACCAACTATTTGGACATAGACAAGAGTACCATCCTTTTTTCTGCGGTAACTTTCTTTATTGATCTGATTGCCCGCTCGTGTTTGATCTGAATAGCTCTTGGCTTCCTCCTTCAATTCAGTAGGAACTATTAAGTCGTTAAGTGACTCTCCTTTAACTTCTTCGAGGAAACAACCGAACAGCGCTGAAAACGATTCGTTGATATGAATAATTTTATCTTGATCGTCTAATAAAACAATTGCAATTGGTGAGTTCTCGAACAATTGCGCAAATCTATTTTTTTGAGAAATAATTTCTTCTTCCGCCTGCTTGCGCTGGGCTTCGCGCTCTATAAATTCAAGCGCAAATGAGATGTCCGTTGCTAATTCATCGAGCAATTTAATTTCAGCTTCATCAAAGAAACCGACTTCGCTTGAATATAAATTGAAACATCCTTTCGTTTTCCCAAAAACTTTTAACGGAAATGATGCTGATGATCTAAAGCTAAGTCTTTTAGCATCTTCTTTCCAAGGAATCATAGTGTCATCGTTTTCAATATCGTTTACAATAAAATGAGTCCCTGATTGTATTGTTCTTCCAGTAGGACCTTTGCTGCGTTTTTCACTGCTTAAATCGATATCTATTTTATCGAGGTAATCATTTATTAATCCGGCAGAAGCAACGGCTTCAACTTTTTGTGTTTGAGAATTAACCATTCCAAGCCAAGCCATCCGAAATTTGCCGTCGTCTACTGCTATTCTGCACGCTTCGATAAATAACCGTTCGCGTTCATGAATACGAACAATTGCCTGATTTATATTGCTGAGAACAATATAAATATGGTTTAGTTTTTTGATTTGCTCTTCGGTACGCTTGCGCTCGGTAATGTCATGTATAATAACTTGCACAGACGGTTTACCGTTGTATGTTGTGGGAGTTCCTACTGTTTCAACATAAATTATACTGCCGTCTATTATTATGAATCGTTCTTCAAGCCAAGTAGAAGATTTTCCGCTCTTTAATATTTCTAAAATACGTTTACCAACAGATTCTCTTTCATCGGGATGAACAAATTCAATTGCCGGTTTACCAAGAAGATCGTTTTGGCTTGATGCACCAACCAACTTAACTGCCGCCGGGTTAACAAAAACAATTTTTCCTTCACAATGGATGATAATTGCATCCGGTGAAATATCAACAACTGTTCTGTAATGCTCTTCTGATTCGCGTATTTGGTCTTCTAATTTCCGCTTCTCCATCCACTGTTTTGCTTCTTCCTGCGCTCGAATCTTTAACCGGTTACTGCGGTAGAATAGTGTAGTTCCTCCGATAAGTGTTAGAGTGATTATACCAATAAGGATAAATGTCATATACAAATCTCTATT
>JACRFC010000064.1 GCA_016234355.1 Ignavibacteriales bacterium | reverse complement strand
GTATATTGGTATTCAAATAATTAAAACTGTTTAGGAATAACAATATATGCTTAATAATGGCTTCAAGTATCTTGGACTTTCAGATGAAACACTTCACTCAATCCACTTAAAAGGATTTGAAGAACCGACAGAAATCCAAAAAAAAATTATCCCGCTTATTCTAGAAAACAAAGTTGATTTAATAGGGCAAGCTCAGACAGGAACGGGTAAAACTGCCGCTTTTGCAATTCCGATTATACAACAGCTCGTACCACGCGCCGGTCATCTGCAGGCGCTTGTTCTAGTTCCTACCCGCGAACTCGCTATTCAAGTTGCCGAAGAATTTAATTCTCTTCGTGGAAATAAAAATATTCACGCTGCTCCAATCTACGGCGGGCAATCATACGATACTCAACTTAGAAGATTGAAAAAAGGTGTGGATGTTGTTGTAGGAACACCGGGACGAATGATTGACCTTCTCAATAAAAAAAGTATGTCGCTTTCGGAAATATCATTCGTTGTTCTTGATGAAGCTGACGAAATGCTAAACATGGGTTTTGTTGATGATATCGAAGATATTCTTTCAAGAACAAATCCTAATAGAAGAACACTTCTCTTTTCTGCAACAATGCCCGAAAGAATTGCAACTCTTGCTAAGAAGTATATGGGTAAAAGGGAGATCATCCGCACAAAACATTCCGGCGAAACAACTCAGCTTACAGATCAAATTTATTATGAAGTAAAAGAATCCGATAAATTAGATGCACTCTGCAGAATTATTGATACTACAATTGAATTTTACGGATTGGTTTTCTGCCGTACAAAAAATGATGTTGATCATGTTACTTCTAAACTGAATGACCGCGGTTATGATACTGAAGGTTTACATGGCGATATTTCCCAAAATGTTCGTGAAAGAATATTAACGAAATTCAGAAATAAAAAAATAAATGTGCTGATCGCTACCGACGTTGCTGCGCGCGGTCTCGATATTGATGAACTAACTCATGTAATTAATTTTGCATTACCGCAAGATCCCGAAGCATATCTTCATCGTATTGGCAGAACCGGACGTGCAGGCAAAGAGGGAACTGCTGTAACTTTTATCACTCCCGAAGAATACCGCAAATTAATGTTTATAAAAAACTTTACACAAACCGAGATACGAAAAGAAAGAATTCCTCATGTTAAAGATGTGATCAATTTTAAGAAAGAAAAAATTTCAGCGGAATTGAAATCAATGATGGAAGTAGGACTTGCGCATAATTACGTTTCATTGGCAAAAGAGATGATTAAGAATCACAATCCGGAAGATGTTGTTGCTGCTTTGATAAAATACACTTATCAAAACGAACTCGAAGAAGAAAATTATGCAAAGATCCACGATCTCTTCGAAAGGAAAAAATCATTTGATTCAAGAGACGATCGGCCGATGGGAAGAAAAGAATATTCTCGCAGAGATGATCGTAAAAAAGGAAATGAAAGAAGTGATTCAAGAGAAAACCGTTTTGAAAGAAAAGGAAAGTTCAGCTCTGATAAAGGTAAATCGAGAATGTTTCTTGCATTAGGGAAAAAGGATGATCTTAATCCAAAAGAATTATTATTGATGCTCAAGAAGAAAGCAAATGTTAGTCCTGATTTAGTTACAGGTATTCAAATATCCGATGCGTTCTCATTCTTTAATGTACCGCCAAAAGAATCCGAGATTATTTTGAGCAAGCTTAACTCTAAGGATAAAGGCAAAAGGCCGATCGTTGAAAGAGCGAAAGGGAAGTAGTTATCGGTTAAGTGTTGTTCGTTGTGCTTGGTTCTTACTTCATAACTTGTATTTCTTACTTCTTATTTCTCACTTCTTAAACCTGTCCCGAGGCAACGAGGGATCGTAAGCCTCTCCTGCCGAAACGCGTGATCAATACTCACAAAATCTCGTAAATAATAAAATTCTTATCAATTAAATTAATACTTGACAATCTGATGATTATTTGTAAATTAGAATCACTTTTGGATTAGTTTTGTAAAAATCAACATAGTACAAATATATGGGGTCAACTTATGGGGTTGATAATTGATTTTCAGTTCTTCAAAACTAGTTGTTTTATTTTACTAATTATATTTATAAAAATTAAAAGAATTCAATAGGTAACAAATTTTTCATATGAATAGGGTCAACTTATGGGGTTGATTATTGGTTTTCAGTTCAACAAGTCATGCTGTTTTAATTTACTAATTATAATAAAACAAGATTAAAAGAATTCAATAGAGCAACAGATTTTCTTTAGTAAGATAAATCTTCTTTAACGTCTTTAATGAAAAATATTCTCTTTTTTTCTATTTCTTTTAGTTATATGTGAGTGACCAGGCGGAGCTGTATCTGGTTATCAGTGATAGGTGGTTGATAAAATCAAAAATGAGAAGACAAATGATAAGAGAACGGGACTGCAGAATACTCGTCACTATTGCCTAATTCTTATTTCTGAATTCTTATTTCTGTATTTTTATTCCAGTATTCTTATTTCTTATTTTACAAATAGTATGGCATAGGTATGAATTACGAAGTACAAAGTTTAATGAAAAACAGACCTTGAACATCGAACTTTGGACATAGAACAAAGAACGAACAATTAAACAAAGAGAACCAATCACTAATAACTATCACCATAACCAATTGCATATTTTATGAATTACAAATCAAACTTACTAAAGAAAATCAACAACAAATCTGCCGTCATAGGAATTATCGGACTCGGTTATGTAGGATTGCCTTTAGCATTAACGTTTGCTGAGAAAGGATTCAAAGTTATTGGATTCGATATTGACGAAAATAAAATACCAATCCTCAATTCCGGCAAAAGCTATATCAAACACATTTCATCATCTAGAATCAAGCTTGCCCGCCGTTCTTCTGGCGGGTATCAAGTATCCAGAAACAAGTTTGAAGCCACGTTTGACTTTTCACGTTTGACCTCTTGCGACTGCATACTAATTTGTGTTCCTACTCCATTGAATGACAAGCATGAACCGGATATTTCATTTGTTGAGAATTCCGCTAAATCAGTTGCAGAGTACTTACGTCCCGGACAATTAATCGTTCTTGAATCATCAACCTATCCCGGAACAACAGAAGAAATCCTCCTTCCACTTTTTAATAAAAAACTCTCCCCCTTAGGGGGAGATAAAGAGGGGGCTGGTACTCTCTTTTTCTTAGCTTTCTCTCCCGAACGAGAAGATCCCGGTAATAAAAAATATAATACTTCAACAATACCAAAATTAGTTGGGGGATACACACCCAATTGTCTCAAAGTATCTTGTGCATTATACAATCAAGCAATCAAGCATGTTATTCCCGTCTCTTCATGTAAAGTTGCTGAATCGGCTAAACTTTTGGAGAATATTTATCGCTCGGTTAACATTGCATTAGTTAACGAATTAAAAATTGTATTCGATAAAATGGGAATAGATGTTTGGGACGTAATTGAAGCGGCTAAAACAAAACCATTCGGATTTCAGGCATTTTATCCCGGACCCGGATTAGGAGGGCACTGCATTCCAATCGATCCTTTCTATTTATCATGGAAAGCAAAAGAGTTTGGAGTTGAAACTAAATTTATTGAACTCGCCGGTAAGATCAATACACAAATGCCGTATTATGTTGTTCAAAAGACAATTGAATTACTTAATGACAAAAGAATAACTATCAATGGCGCAAAAATTCTTATCCTTGGAGCGAGTTATAAAAAGAATATAGATGACTTGCGCGAGTCACCTGCACTTAAGTTAATTGAAATTCTGAAAGAGAAAGGTGCAGAAGTTGATTATTACGATCCTTACGTGCCTGAACTACCTAAAACCAGAAAATATAATTTTAAGTTGAAGTCAATCCGACTAAATCAAGCATCCAAACCCTGTTCTGATCCCGATTTATCGGGAGAAGGAACTCTCATGCAATCATACGACCTTGTTATTTTAGCTACCGATCATGATATTTTTGACTATAAACTGCTGACTGCTAACTGCAGACTGATAATTGATACCAGGAATGCTTTTGAAAGAAAAGGAATAAAATCAAAAAATATTCACAAAGCATGAAACTAAGAAAAGATAAAGTGGAATAATCATCCATCATTCAAACATCCAAGCAACAAAACAATC
>JACRFC010000058.1 GCA_016234355.1 Ignavibacteriales bacterium | reverse complement strand
TCCTTCGACATGACAACCCGGAAAAGCAGGGCACTCAGCATAAAAGCCGCCTTCTTCGCATTCTTCTATTATTACTTTATAATTATATAGATTCATAAGCTCACCTTTTCTTTTACTAGCTAAAAGTAAATCCATTTTTTGTAAGTATCAATTCTAAAAAAGAACGGAAATGCTGAAGGATTTTCTCTTATTCTATTTATTATATGTTCAATTTCAAGAACAATTTATTCCCCAGCCCAAATACAAGATCATCATAATAATCACGGGAATTCAGAAGCTCTTTTTCAGCTAACTTGACTTACGAACGTGTTGTACAACGCAAATTCTGTAAAACACAACCTTCGAGCCTGCCTGTCGGCAGACAGGTTCACGAAAATCAATTTGCATCATTTATATTTTTATTTCGCTTCATGAATAACAAGTTCGGCATTTTTTAATTTTGCACTACCGCTTGTTATTTATTTGTATCTCTCTTCAACTTCTTTTGGCTAGACAGAAGACGAATACTTTTCCTTAATGAAAGAAGAGATTCTCATAATAAATTTTTTGGCATTCTCTATTTGCTTTTCAGCTTGATCCTTTGATGCAACAAAAAGATCATCATAGTCACTTTCTGTACGGATGCGTTCTGCTGACATTAGATAGACAGAATATTCTTTTTCGATGAAACCTGTTTTAATATAATGCTCATTAAAGTAAGCGATGATGCCGGAATGTTTTTTAGAGTCAAATCTATCAAAAGCCAACATTGCACGAACAGCATGAAAAATTGAATAATAAGAACGGTTAACCGATTGAGCGTATAAATTACTTTGAAAAAGAATTTTTGCTGCTTCTAAGTCAGACTTTGATTTTGAAAGACGATATTCTGAAAGTGACTTTATTGTGTTATCCATAAACAGTTACCCCATGAGTAACTATATTATTATAGAAAGGAAGAATATCAGAAAACTCATAAAACTGTTTGGAATTTTTAATTATAACTGATATTACCACTCCATATTTTAGAGATAGATCAACACACAATGTATTTATTTGTTCGTTTAAATCTATTTGTTCCGATTCATTATCTTTTGTAAGTATAATAATATCAATATCAGAGTCATGCGAATAATCTAGATTTGCATAAGAACCAAAAAGCACTATCTTAATAAGGTTATCACCAAGCAAAGGCACAAGAGCGTTTCTTAATTCAGTAACAATCTTTTCCGCAATATGTGGAATTTTTTTACTCACAATTAAATATAATCAAATGACATGTAAGGTAAAATAATTTTTATAGTACATAGGAAAATATAGAAGACAAATAGAACTTATAATTGGAAAGGAGTTAACAAGTTGAGGTCGCATTGTGCGGCATCTATATATTTGAAATACTACTTCATCAAAATAAATTTCTTTGTATCGCTGAATGTACCCGCTTGCAACCTATAAAAATATACTCCACTTGAAAGATTGCTGCCATTAAATTTTACTTCGTAATTGCCTGGAATTTTTTCTTCATTAACTAACACAGTTCTTCTCTCCCAAGTAAATCATAAAAGGTTTATCTATAAATGAATATTCTTTCTGTGAATTGCTGTTAACGTGACCTTGAACGAAACTTATTTTTTCCCATTTTGTGGTATTCATTTGAGTTCGTTCGACTTCAAATCCATGATTATTCACTTCCGTAGCTGTCTTCCAGCTAAGAGTTACTTTATTATCCGCTGATGAGGATCGAGTTGGCAGCTCAGCACGCATTTTATCGGATTCGCCAACCCCTATGTTGTCCATCCACACCACTTGCTATCAGCTAATGTGGACACAAGTGCTAATAACTTTTAAATTACCAACACCTTTATATCAGGGTATCCCATAAGTTTGAGAATAAAATAATTGACAGCAGCTTCACCTGGATTATCGGAAAAGCAAATGAGTTCTGCGTATCTTGGGACTCCGGCCTTTTGAAGAATTTTCCAGATCTCTTTCGCGGCTTTAGGTGTTCCGTCTGTATTAATTAGATCAGCATATGGAACATGAACGATTTTACCTTCCGGCGTTTTTGAGGAGGGAACCTTGCCGGAAGCAATAAAGACCTTATCATATATTCCTTTAGTACTTTTAGGATCTGTAATCAATATTCCACTTCTAAGATTAATGGGATAGACAGTTGGCGTTATGGACAAGTCTTGTGGCGATTTCTTTGGACCAACTGTAGTAACTTCCTTTGTAAGAGTCAGACCGACCTGTGCAAGTTTTTCATCTGAGTCGGTGAAGATAGATACTTTTTTCTGCCCAATGAATTCCAGCATGAGAAATGCTAAAGCTGTGTGTTCAGTTAATCCTTTAGTGGAAACCACAACTGCTTCATGAGAGGCATCAATACCTTTCTGACTAAGAATCTCAGCCAATTTTTTCGGATTGTTTAGATTGCTTTTAAGAAGATCAGCGGGAATGTTTAACGCATAGGGTATATGTCCTTTTTCAAATTCATCAGCTGTACGCACATCAACAATGCTTACTTGTGAAATTCCATACATCCTCATCATTCTTCCTCCCCAGGTCTTCAGCCAGTTAGATTCTCTCATGAGATAAGGTGCATCATATGTCCAGAATGGAAGTTCTCTTTCATCTTGCAACCATCCCATTTCGGACTCACGGAAGAGCTTTACATTCGGGAAATTGAGAATGAACTTAAGTGCGAAGAATGGAACGCTTGCTGCAATTCCTCCACCGCAATAAGTATATATCTGTTGTTCTTGCTTGATGCCTAAGTAGTTTAGCATTTTAATAATTTCTTCCGAATTCTTAAAAGTTTTGTCGGGATTATAAAATTCGGCACTGGGCAGCAGTTTACCAAACGGAATATGTCCGGGCCGGTCAAAGAACTGCAATTCGCCGAAGTGCCAGTTAGAATCCAACGCCTCCAGCAAGACATTTTTCTTCTGATCACCCGTTGCTGTCAGAAATTCCGGCAGTTTAGTTCTTATATCTTCATTTAGTTTTGTAATGTGGAAAGAACTTTTTTTCGGAGCAGGAGTTGGATCTGCAGTAACAGGCTTTCCAGTTTCCTGCCATTTGCTAAATCCACCGTTCAGAATAAAAAGATTTTTTACCGGAAAACCATAGTAGTAAAGATCGAAGAAAAGCCTAGTTGCCATCATAGGCGCTCCTCGGTCGTATATTACTATCTTTTTATCAGAACTAATTCCCAAGGATTGACAACGCTGTTCAATCTCAGAAACCGGAGCTTCCTTTACTCCGTACATTATTAAATCCGCATTTAATGCGCCGGGAATATGCTGCGCAGCGTACATTTGTGCAGGAGACGCATCGATTATTAAAACATTATTATTCTTCAGATTTTTTTCAAGCCATTCAACACTTACAAGATTTCCGTTAATTCTTTCTGTAACCAAAGAGGGTTGTGATAAAAGAAAAGAATTAAAAAGAAAAAAATACAATATCGTAAGGTGAATATTTATCATATGGCTTTTTAAATTTTCTGGCGACTTCTTATTAGTATTCATTTTTTCTCCTCGTTTATTTGTTATCTAACATTAGAATTTTTTTATAAAACTGTTATATTTTTTTTATTTAACCTGTGTAGAATTTGTGCTTCCAAACATTTCAAATGGTTTTTTATTATAGATGTCATTAAATAATAATGATACAAGAAAAACATAAACGACAAACACCAGGACAATTATCATCTGAGCCATGGATGTTTTTTGAATATCTTGTTTTGATTTTACATCACAAACTTCACCAGGACAGTATTGAGCTTTTTCTTTATGAATCATTGAATAAAATTTACATCCCAAACAAATACCAAACGCAGTTTCAAAGAATAAAAATATAAGGCAAATTAGACAGATAAGACCCGTTATTGGACTATATGAATTTACTACTACGAGAAGAATGAACATTACAGTAGCCAAAACTACACCAATTATCCAGGCAAACTTTTTTTGTTGCGCTCCAACATATTCGGGGACTTGATTCCTAACAATCAACCGCCCTATTATTAAAAAAGGAGAATATTTAGGATTAACAAAGACACGTATAACAATATCAATCAGGAATATTGTAACACCATATTTTAACAATAAAAAATTGCTCTTTAGAATTACTGTCAGAATTGAGATAAACATAATTAAAAATAGAATTCCTGCTGCAGCTCTTATTTCCCGTTCATTTAAAACAGGAATATTATATCCTGCAACATCTTCTCCAAAGTTTATTATTTTATTCACTATTACTTCCTTTATTTTAATCATTGTATGATATTATGACGCAAGAATATGTAAATAAGAAGCGAACAAAAATTAAGTATCTACATACATCGCAATATTGTAAACGAACGGCTTAATTACGTCTATTAAATTATCTGGTAATCTTATATGAAATAATTATATTGAAACATTACAATTTATTTTAGGAGATACTTTATCTACAGTTCGATAAAAGAAATTATTGATATGAAGCATGCCAAATTTTATTTATGGGTTGGCTTTGCTTATCTATTACTATGGCTGTTCTCCGATTTAGCAAATCATCCGGAGACGTTTCCGGTAAGAGCATTGAATAATATCTAGCGGGCTGGTTATGTTATTGTTCTCAATTTTATTCTTTTTGAATATACACTACCCTTTATAAGGCGGAAAAGGAGAACCATCCTTTACAGTATTCTCGTTGCTATTCCAGTTTTATTTGTTCATCTCATGTTATATTCCTGGGGTTTGTATGCATGGAGGCTTATTGGCATCGGCTTACATATTTATACACCGTTAGCAATATTCCGCTCAACAGAACATGGAGTTACTGACCAGATGTCATATAGCATGATGTCAGTTTTCTTTTTTGGAATTATCAGGCATATTTATGATTATAAAAAATTAAAAGTAGCAGCACAGCAGCTGCGTATTGAAAAACAAGAAGCAGAATTGAATTATCTCAAGTCACAAACCAATCCGCATTTTTTATTCAACACGTTAAATAATATATACTCATTGGCAAGAGATAAGTCTGACCTGGCCCCGGAATCAATTTTACGTCTGTCGAAAATATTGCGTTTTATGCTGTATGAAACCGGAGGAGCGTATATAGCTATTGAACATGAATTGAAAATTATCAGCGACTATCTAGCTCTTGAAAAATTGCGTTACGATGATTCTTTACGAATCAATTTTAACTATGACATTGAAGATATGAAACAAGCGTTACCGCCACTGTTGTTGATCCCATTAGTTGAAAATGCGTTCAAACATGGTGTTTCTGAAACAAGAAATCAGCCATTTGTCGTTATCCATCTTTCGGTTAATCAGCGGCAGTTAATGTTTATTGTAAAAAATTCTAATGAAAAATTTTCCGGGGAACAGAGTGTAAAAGAAAATATCGGTCTTTCTAACCTGAGACGCCAACTTGAATTGCTCTATACAGATTACAATCTATCAGTTCAACAAGGCGAATCTGCGTTTACAGCTACTTTAAAAATTAATCTTACAAGCCATGTCTAAAATAAAGTGTATTATAATAGAAGATGAGCCGTTAGCAGTAAAAGTTTTATCGGATTATATTGCGCAAGTACCGTTTCTGGAATTACAAGAAACATTTAAAGATGCTATTCATGCAACTGACTATTTGCGGCATAATAATATCAATCTCATTTTTTTAGATATTCATCTGCCGAAATTAAAAGGTATGGCTTTTTTAAAAACGCTTACACATCCACCCGCGGTAATTGTTACGACCGCTTATCATCAATACGCAGTGGAGGGATTTAATTTAAACGTAACTGATTACTTGTTAAAGCCATTTGATTTTGAGCGTTTTTTATTAGCAGTAACTAAAGTAAAAACAGAAGAAGGAAAAAAACAGAAACCAATTGAAAGCCAGGAGATAAAAGATTTTATATTTTTGAATGTGCAAAAAAAGAAGGTGAAAATTTTATTTTCAGAGATTGTTTATATTGAAAGTCAACGGGAGTACATAAAAATCATTACAACAAAAAAAGAATACATTTCAAAAATGAGTACTCATGAAATTGAGGGTCTTTTACCGGCTAATCTCTTCAAACGGATTCACCGATCTTTTATAGTTTCAATCAACAAGATTCAATCATACACAGCCAAAATAGTTGAGGTTAATGGAGTATCTATTCCCATTGGCAGGGGCTACCTAGATATTATAGAAAACTTGTAGCTTTTAATGTCAACCCAATATTCCCCCATTTAATTTTTCAGTCTGACGAGTTCTTAACACCAAGTCCTCTATTAAGCACTTGAGTATTTAATTGCTGCTATTAAAAATAGTTCGTGATCTATTTTATGGCTTTTATCTTCTGAGTTGTTGCTATAACGGTCAGTGCGGTGAATAATTCCTAGTTGATCTAAGAGTTTGATGTTAGAGTCAAATATATCAGTTAAGATAGAACTGAGAGTATTGGAAAATGTTTTACCCGCCATACATTTCGCTATAGTTAAATTTTAATAATGTTTCTTACTAAAATTATACTAAGGGTTATTGGATAAAGAAGCAATAGAAATTATTCATAATTCGTTTTCAAGATCCTTGATTAAATCGTCAAGTGAACCGGTTTTTGCCCTCGCAGAACAAAGCGGTTACTAATTCCTTGTTCACTTAAATTATTTGATTTTGTGAATCAACAAAAAAATTGGATTGAAACCTCGGTGCTTTTTTGGAAAAAAATTTTTGAGAAGTCAATAAAAATTTCCCTCTCCTTTGGAGAGGGATAAAGGGAGAGGCGGCTACTCCGTCATCAAACAAGCAATTGCCGCCGTATTCACAATATCATCAACACTGCAGCCGCGGCTTAAATCGAAGAATGGTTTTTTCAATCCTTGATTAATTGGTCCAACTGCTTCTGCTTTACCGAGTCGCTGTGCAATTTTGTAACCGATATTACCGGAATTCAAATCCGGGAAAATTAGAACATTTGCACGCCCGGCAACTTTACTATTTGGAGCTTTTTTCTTCCCAACACTATCAACAACTGCGGCATCAAACTGTAATTCTCCATCAACTTTTAGATCAGGACGTTTTTCTTGAACAAACTTGGTTGCTTGACGAACTTTATCAACCGACTCATGCTCTGCACTGCCTTTAGTTGAAAAAGAAAGCATAGCGATATAAGGATCTTCGCCGGTTAATTTTTTGTGGTTCTCTGCTGTAGAGATTGCAATATCTGCAAGCTGGTTTGCATCCGGATTTGGGTTTACTGCACAATCAGCAAAACTGTAAACAACATCAGGGAATACCATTAAGAAAAAACTGGAGACAATTGAGATTCCTTCTTTCATTCCAACACAAAAAATTGAAGCGCGCATTACATCAGCAGTTGTAGCGAAAGAACCCGAGACACTTCCATCAGCCATTCCTTCGCTAACCATCATTGCTCCAAAGAATATATCGCGGTGCATTGTTTCGCGGGCTTGTTCAATTGTTACTCCTTTATGCTTTCGTAAATTGAAAAAATAATTTGTGAAGTCGCTTAACTTATCGGCTTTGTCGGGATCAATTATTCTTATTCCTTGAAGATCAACCCCGATCTTTTTTGCATCGTTTCTAATTTTATCTTCGTTACCAAGTGTAATTATAAAAGCAACTTTTCCTTTCGTTAAAATTTCTGCGGCTCTTAAAACTCTTTCATCATGCGATTCCGGAAGAACTATAGTTTTTTTTCTTTGTGCGGCTTTTGTTCTAATTTGATTTAGAAATTCAATCTCAGCCATGATCATATTCCAATATTGTTGAAAATTTCATTACAAATATATGGAATTTCAGTCACACGGGTTCGTTTAACAAATAAGTTTTTTCAGCTCTAACAAATCAAATTGAATTTCTCTGAAGAAATCGGAATATTGTATTAGTAATTAAAAGATTATTGTTATGCAGTTAAGCGAATTACAAATAAAGAAAATTAAAACTATAGTTCTCATTACGTTTTCCGTTTGTCTAATAGTTTATCTCTCATATTTATTTGCAAATATTTTAGCAATTCTTGTTGTATCTATTCTTCTCTCAATGATAATGAACCCGGTCGTAGATTTTCTAGAAAAGGGACGAATAAACAGAACTCTTTCTGTTTTGATAGTTTTTATAACAGTTTGTGTATTGATCTTTAGCGGAGTTTCGTTTTTATTGCCCAAGATTGTAAATCAGTTAAATAATCTTGGAGGAACATTATCACAAGAGAATTTAGAACTTGTAATCGGGAAATTTGAAAAAACATTGAAACATTCTTTTCCATTTCTCAACTCTGTAAACTTCGTTCAGAAAATCACAAGTTTTTTCCAAAATGTAATTTACAGCTGGATTAATAATATCAACGAGATCTTTTATAGTATTGTTTCCGTTATTGCAATTTTAGTTATCGTTCCGTTCATGTCATTTTTCTTGCTTAAAGATAATAAACGATTAATGCGCGGTATCATCAACATTATGCCTAACAAGTACTTTGAAGTTTCTTACTCAGTTGTAAGAAAAATATCTTATCAACTCGGAAGATTTGTTCGCGGTTGGATCTTTGATGCATCAGCTGTTGGAATTTTAAGCGGCATTGGATTATATATTTTGGGAATTAATAATGCTATCTCAATTGGATTTATTGCCGGTATAGGACATTTAATTCCTTACTTCGGTCCGGTTATTGGCGGAATCCCTGCAATCATTATTTCAATAATTCAATTTGGTGATTCCTCGATGATACCAAACATTCTTTTTATGTTTGCTTGTATTTATGCAATTGATAACGGATTTATTCAGCCAAATGTATTTTCTAAAAGTACCGATATGCATCCGCTGGTAATAATTTTATTGATTCTTATTGGAAGTGAGACACTTGGCATTTTCGGGATGCTTCTTGCAGTTCCAACTGCAACTGTTGTAAAAACTGCAGCCAGAGAAATCTATCTTGGTTATAAGAATTATCAAATCATTCGTGCTTGAAACTACAACCATCCTTTCTAAAAATGTAATAATACTGTGAATTGAATCTCAAACAAACTTTGGATAGTTTGTTAACAAAATTTGAGAGACAATACCTAAACGAGGATATGCGTTTACAATTTAAATTCATAATTCTTTCACTGCTATTTGTATTATTCTTAAGCTGCAATCGTGAGAGTTTATTAGAACCCATTGATGACGGAAAACCTCCGGCAATTCCGACCGATCTGAAAATCTTTGGCGCGCAGGATGGTGAAATTGGTATCGAGTGGCATAAAAATTCGGAGAGCAATATTACAGGATATAAAATTTATCGCAGTATCAATAAGCCGAATAATTTCATCTTCATAACACAGGTTAATGATAATTATTTTATTGATGAACATTTAGAATATGATTCGACTTATTATTATAAGATCAGTGCCGTCAATTCATTTGGTCTTGAAAGTCCAATGACGGATTTTGTTTATGCAAAACCTATTAATATCTACACGCCGTTATCTCCAACTAATGTTAGAATTAATGCACGCAATTGGTCTCCGGTTCCAGCAATTCTTCTTTATTGGAATCCACCTTCGGACACAGATATAAAAGGATACTACATTTACAGAAGTACTACTGAATCCTTTGATGCAGATACTCTACACTACTTAGATTTTACACAGCTTACTTCTTATTCCGATACTAAAAACATTATACTGCTAACAAAGTATTACTATAAAATTAAAGCTGTAGACAAAGGATTATTAAAAAGTAGAGCTACTTCTGAAATTAGCGATGTAGTATTGAATTCACCAACACTTATATTCCCTTCTAATAATACTATCATCCGTGAACTAACAGAATTTCGATTCAAAACAGTTTCTCTGCCGGCTACATATAAATTGGTAATTCAATCAAATGATGTTTATGGAACAGTGAAAGAATTTAATTTCACTTCAGAATTATTAGATCAAGAAATCAAAATCAATGCATCCGGTATTCGGCTTGAATCGTCAAGGACTTATACCTGGCGCGTATTTACTTATACTTCAAGTGAAATAGATCCGAACAGTTTTAGCGGAAATTTTACATTTACTTATATTCCATACTAAATAGATAGATTACTTGAAAAAACTAGTCCTAATATATTTTTTTCTTCTTTTGATTAACTCTCTTCTTCCTGCTCAAATAGGAAAAGACAGTTTGAGTTTTTCTAAATCGAGTTTCAGTGATAAACAAATAATCAATAACTTCAATAAACAACTTAACACTTATAATTACAGCACATTTCTTAAGTATTTTTTTGGGTTGGATAAATTATTCTTAGGGATAAAAGAAAACTTCAACTCAACTGTTACTAAATCTTCTTCTAAAAACATTAAGGACGAACAATTCCTATGGGCTTTAGGACAGTACGATCTAACAGAGAAGTTTAAGCTGGGCATGTTAATTAATAATAATTTTTATACCGATGATAGAGAACTGGCGATTAACAAGACTTCTCTGCTTACAGCAACTGTCTATACAAAATTCATCCCGATAAACAATATTGAGATTACTCCGTTCGCCGGATTTTCACAGAACAATCAAATAGGGGAAATGAATAACGGATTTGTGTATGGCTCGGAATTAAATATTAATAAATACAATTTCGGAGATTTTGATCTATCATCCCTTATGAAATTCCAAAATGAAGATATTTCTCCAAGGAAAAATTATCTGCGTTTAATAAATTTTGATCTAAATAGTACGTTTGAGGAAAGTTTTCACAATTCAATATCAGCAGACTATTCACAACAGAGAAAAGATTTTTACTTTACTGCAGATCCTTTAAGTGCGGCTCAATTTAATATTAAGAATAACATTCAGAGCAGAATAGAATCAAATTACTCAATTCAGGACAGGATAAAATTCACACCCGCAAACTCTCCTCTATCATTCGACATTCAGGGTCGTATAGCATGGCGCAGGATTGACAGGAATACTCGCTACATATCATTCACAAACGTTGCAAACACAAATTATGATACACGCATTGAAGAATCGCGTATTGATTTTGCATCAACAGCAGATTACCTGACAAATGATTTTAATTTATCATTCCGTTTTACATTCTCCGAGAGAGACGAAAAACATCAACCGATGTTTATAGAAGAACTCAATAACATTATTATTGATGAACGAAATACGATTGAGCAGCAAAAGAATAACACTTCTCAGTTTGCAAATATTTCACTATTCAGCAAAATAAATTTATCCCGTAACGATAAAATCACTTTCAGCATTTTCCATAGAAAATTAAAGTACGATACTCCCAGCAATCTTAATTATGATGACCGGGATGAACTGCTGTCAATCGGCAGGATACTATTTGAAAAAGAATTCAATCCCTTCTTTAGAATTTTTGTCAATCTTGAAGGAAGCTTAAATAAAATAGTTTATATTTTTGCGCAGCGTAGTTCAAATAACAACAATAAGAGAACCTTAAAATTATCCTCAGGCGGTGCATTTACAACCGGAAATTTTTCATCATCAAACTCTGCTGAGGTATCTGCAAATTATACTGTATTCGATTATGAAGAACTCAATCCAAATTTTAGGAGTTACTCATTCCGCCAATTTGTTTTTAGAGATTCTTCCGATTATAAATTGAGCCGCAAGATCCGGCTGTTTTTTTCCGGGTATTTAAAATTATCAGAGCAAGGTGATTTTAAGTGGTCAAGTTTTTCTAGTAAACCGTTACGTTATTTAAGCGAACTATATGCTGATCCAAAAATTTATTATGAGTTTCAGTCACTTGTTGTGGGATTAGGAGTTCGTTACTTTTCATTAGAGACATTCAGTTTTAACAAAGGAATTGAAAAAAATAAAGTCTCCGATTATAGAAGCATTGGTCCGCTTGCTGAAATTAGCTACACGGTTGGTGAGAGGATTAATCTTAAGTTTTACGGCTGGTATGAGTTTATTAAGTCAGAAGATAACACGAACCGCGAGATGGCAAATATGAGCATAAAGCTTAATTATAAGATTTAGAAATATTTTTAATTCTCAAGATTTTCTATTGTAAGAATGAACAAGTAGTTATATTTTTCGAAACAACTGATTGAATTAATTGACGGAGAAAACTTGCCGGAAATAATTTACAAGAAAGAAATCCAGAGCGATCCTGAACTTTTGCCTGAACTTGAAGAGTTTATAATTGAACTGGCAAAAAAATATAACTTAAATGAAAATAAACTAAACAGTTTAGCACTTTCTTTTTCCGAAGCTGCCTCAAATAGTATAGTTCATGGAAATAAATTCGACATTAATAAAAAAGTGAAGATCACTGTTATTGTTGATGAAAATAAAATGACCGTTATTATTAAAGATGAAGGAAAGGGTTTTAATATTGATTCCGTACCCGATCCAACCAAACCGGAAAATATTTTGAAGGATAACGGCAGAGGGATTCACATAATGCGTTCTTTTTTGAACGATCTAAGATATAATTTTACTCCTACCGGCACCGAAGCAATCTTAGAAATCAACTTAAAGTAATACCAACGGTATTTTTAGTTCAATTTTGTTTAATGAAAATTGAGCCCATTCTTCATATATTTTGCATGTATATCTATTTATTCATTTCAATTGGAGAATAAAATGGCAAGAAAAAAAATCGCTTTAATCGGCGGCGGACAGATCGGCGGAGTACTTGTACAATTGATCGCTCAAAAACAATTGGGTGATGTTGTTTTATTTGATATCGTTGAAGATCTTCCTCAAGGAAAAACACTTGATATAGTTGAAGCTTCAAGAGTTGATTTGTTTGATGTTAATCTTAGAGGGACAAATGACTACAAAGATATTGAGGGATCCGATCTAGTAATTATCACTGCAGGACTTCCAAGAAAACCCGGCATGAGCCGCGATGATCTTCTTGTAACAAATGCTAAAATTATGAAGACTGTTGCTGAGAACGTAAAACAATATGCACCTAATGCAATCGTAATTGTAATTTCAAATCCGCTTGACGCAATGGTAACTCTATTTCAAAAAATTACCGGCTTCCCCACAAATCGTGTAATTGGTCAAGCCGGTGTACTCGATTCTTCCCGTTTCGCTACTTTCATCGCCTGGGAACTTGGTGTTTCTGTTAAAGATGTTAATGCTATGGTGATGGGCGGACACGGCGACACAATGGTACCGATCGTACGATATGCAAATGTAAATGGTCTTCCGGTTATGGAATTGCTTGAAAGAAAATACAATGATAAGAACAAAGCAAAAGAAGTTATGGATGCAATGGTTAACAGGACAAAAATGGCCGGCGGCGAAGTTATTAAATTATTGAAGACAGGTTCGGCTTTCTATTCACCCGCTTCTTCTGCTATTGCTATGACTGAAGCAATTTTATATGATGAGAAAAGAGTTCTTCCAACTTGCGCATTCTTAAACGGCGAGTTTGGAGTTAAGGGATATTATGTTGGCGTACCTGCTGTATTAGGAGCGAACGGGGTTGAACGGATTATCGAATTCAAACTTGATGCTGAAGAACAAGCTGCGCTTGATAATTCGGTTAATGCTGTTAAAGAATTAGTTGAAGCTATGACAAGACTTGGTTTTTAATTTATTTTGTAGAGCGAACCTGTCTGCCGCCAAGGCAGGTCGCCGATTCGCTCTACTTTGCATTAATTATTTCACAAGTAACATTTTTTTATTTAGAGTTTTTCCTTTAAATGTAACACTGTAAAAATAAATTCCAGAAGCAAAATTAGTCCCATCCCATGCTACATTGTGTTTTCCTGCAATTGTAAATTCATTTATAAGAGTTGTTATTTCTCTACCAAGTACATCAAACACTTTTAGTAATACTTTCCCGTCTTCAGGTATCGTGTAAGAAATTGTTGTTGATGGATTAAATGGGTTGGGGTAGTTCTCAACAGAAACACCAGTTTTTTCTGTTGCCGGAGTTTCTGCTGCAGTTTGCGCAACTGCTATGTAGCTTCCGTTTTTGATGAACCGCTTGTTGTATTTAGCCAACGGTCAATCTCATTTACAAGATCATCTTTAGGGTATTTTGCTTTTAATTCATCAAAGTATTTTTGTGCGTTTTTCTTATCACCGAATAACTGCGAGTAAAAAACCCCGATTCTGTATAAAGTATTCTTATCAATTTCTTCGTTTAAATTATACTTATCTTTTATTAAGAAAATGTTGTCCATCGCTTCCTTATATAAACCGGCATTTACCTGTTGATGCGTTTCTAACTCAAGTAATACAACAAAAGTTTCGCCGGCAGTTTTGATAATTGGTTTTAATTCTTTCTTTGAGTATTCAAGAAAGTCTTTCTTTCCGGCTTGTGTAAAGCATTCTTCTATTTTAATGAGTGCATACTTGCCTACCAAAGCGTCTTTATTACTCTTAAACACTTCTAGAAACAATGGTATTGCCTCATCATATTTTTTATCTCTCTGTTTGTCAAGTGCTGAACTTAAGTCATCTTCTTGAACGCTATAACTGATAGGTGTTGAAATATTTTTTTCATCATTGGCAATAATCATTCGTCCGGGATTTGGATCATAATTTAATGCCGGTAGATATATAATCGTTGATTGG
The DNA here is from genome assembly GCA_016234355.1 of Ignavibacteriales bacterium. GTDB lineage: Bacteria > Bacteroidota > Ignavibacteria > Ignavibacteriales > Melioribacteraceae > Fen-1258. The sequence continues at coordinate 15,009 of JACRFC010000058.1, read as the reverse complement.
GTTGCACAAAAATCATATTGAACCGGTGGATAGGTACCCCACCAGCAACTTTGTGCTAAGATATTACAATTATATTCTGCTAGTACTTCGCAAGAGGAATTGCTATAAATACTGTTTTGACCATAATTATAGCCTCCAAGTCCTGGATTGGAATTATATGAGGCATACACACCATAACGTGAATTGTTTCTAATTACATTATAACCGGGATAGCCGTAGTTTAATAGACCTGGAGAACTATAGGAATTACATCTTAACCCGTCGTATGTGTTATACCTGAAGTTGCTGTTTGAAATAATTTGCGGACTGGAATAATAATCACAAGAAATTGCAGTACCGTTATACTCGAATGTACAATATCTTATTTGTGGCGATGAACTGTTATAGAAGTAAACACCAACTGTTGCATTGTTAATGTTACAGTATTGTAAATTACCGCTGCTTCCATTGTTGAATTGTATTCCTCCCCATGTACCACTTGAACCAATTCGATTAAATGTGATTGGATTTGATGAAGTTCCAACTGCATTTAATGTGCCGTTTATAGTTAACGAAACACCGCTGGCAAAGTTTAAAACCGCACCAGAATTTACAATTAATGTCACACCTGAAGGAATTGTTAAGCTGGAATTAACATTGAGCGTACCGTTTACTGCCATCGTAACACCATTTTGAAAATTCACAGTTACTCCGGGCATAATAGTGAGTGTTGTATTGACTGTTAAATTTTGGGTTACCGTATGTGTTATTCCTCCTGCACCTACCCACGTTTTAGGATAAGTTGCAAGCGTACCATAGTGCGTTGTTTTGAGTTTTTTAAAAATATGTGAAACCGGATTACCATATTCATCAAGCCCGCTACCACGATAATAAGGCTCATGATTTTTAGCATGTTGATATAAACCATATGATCCCCATTTTGAAACATAGTCTCTTCCCCCTTCGATTGCACGGGGATAGGAATTTTGAATTTTTCTAGTTGAATGAAATTCATCCAATGAATGAGTCGCTTCTGTTTCTGAATATGAATTCCATCTTCCTTGTGGTAAATATGAAGGTAATCCATCACTCGATAGTTCTTCATCGTCCCAATATTGATCAGGAGCAGAATCAACCGTATCTAAGCTGCCTTCAGAAATGTACCAGGCGTAACTGTGACACCTATATCTATTGGAAGCATTTTCAATGCGCACAGCATTAAGCTGGTAAGGTTCTATATATAAAGTATACGCTTCACTGTTTAAAGTTGCTATTTGTGACTGCGTAAATTCTGAATATATATAAGCAGTATAAGGGTATCCTTCAGGTGTATATACAGTTTTTGTTTGAGCATATAAGTAATTTTGAAAGAGTTGAAGGAATATTATCAGAAAAAATATGTATAAGTAATTTTTTATAGTATTTTTAGTTATTGTGCACATAGTTACAGTCTCCCTGATTTAATTAGCATTAAGAAATTCTTTTGCTTTTTGAAATACGATGGAGAGCACTTCCTTATTCTGTAATCTCCCGCTATTTAAGAAATCATTCATACCCTGTGTTTGCTTTAATGATTGGGAAACTCCGTTATTTTTCCCCTTTGATTCTAACAACTTTGCAATACTATAAGCATTAAATTGAATATCAAATAGAGAATACAATTCGGGATGAAGAGTTTTGAGTTTGTTTTTCTTTAATAATTCTTTTAAAACTGTTTTAGTTTCTGATTCTGCTAAGTTGTTAAGGATATTATCATGTGCTAATAGAATTTCAATATAAACAAACAAGAAAGAGAAATTCCCCTTTTTTGCTGGCTCCCAATTAACATCATATCCCCCTGGGTCCATACTTTGATAAATTTCAATTAAACTCTTTACCGCATTGTTTCTTTTTAATAGCTCTCGTAATCCATTAAAATCATTATATGCTTTCTTGAACGCATAATTAACATCATCTGGGTATAAAAAAATGTAACGCGAATAGCGGCTGTTCAAATATTTCTGAATCAGTTGTTCAGTAGTCATAAAAGTAAGTTCTTTTTCTGGAATCTGTTCTGCAAGCATTACCTTATCCAATGACTTTTTTACTTGTGTCTCTTGGGCTTTAATGTTAAAGTCACCATAGCTGACAAAGAAAAGTATAATAAGGAATAACAATGTTTTAACTTTTTTTAAATCCATAATTAACTCCTAATTTGTTGATAGATTTTATTGTTTGTTATAAAGAAGAATAATGTTTTTATTTTTTGCATTCTCTACTTCTGATCCAACCGCCCATCCCAGTTCTTTATTTATGAAAGAAAAGGATTTAACGTCGTAAATATTTGTACCTGCAGGAAGATATTCCCATGTCTGCCCTCCATCCGTTGTATTAATAATTGCAAATGTTGAAGCGCCGGGAACAGTGCCTAACCAGCCTTTTAGCGAATCAACAAAAAAGAATGACTGTGTCCCTTTGCCTAATGGCCATGTTTCTTTTGATTCCGACTTCCATGTATTTCCACCATCGGTTGTTCGAAAAAAATTAAACGCATCATCATCATCGCATCCTACCCAGCCATGATACTTATCTACAAATTGAATCGCTCTAAGCCATGAGACAGGTGCATTCAGACTTTTCTTTGTCCATGTTAATCTTAAATTAGAAGTAAAAAGAAGTGTACCGCCAAAACTGCCAAAACCGCATATCCAAATATTTTGTTCATCAACAATGGAAATATGTGTTAGTGTTGGTAAGCGTTCCGGTATTACATCCTGCCAGGTTTCTCCACCATCGGTTGTTTTAAGTAATACACCATTTAATCCGAAAAAACTTTTACCTCCAACAGCAAATCCTATTTTATTATTGAGAAATTGTATATCATGAAAGCGTCCTTCTATCATATCCTCACTGTATTTTATAATCCAGTTTTTCCCTCCGTCTGCTGTTTTTAATATCGAAGAATTGCTGCATATCCAGCCGGTTTCCTTATCTACAAAATCAACAGCATTTAATGGTTCTGTAATAGGACAGATTTGTTGCTGCCATGTTTCTCCGCCATCATTAGAGTTTAGTATTAAACCCCTACTTCCCACAACCCAACCGTTTTTACTATCTGGAAAATCAATATCGTATAACCAATCAGTTATTCCGCTCTTTACTTTCCTCCAGGGCCCTAATACATCTACAACAAAATTTAATGTTGTATCTCTTTGAATTATAAAGTTTTCAAATACCCGGCTATATATTTGCGGCTGTGTGCTGCTGCTATTTGTTATTCTTACTCTAAATATATTATTACCGCTTTCCTTTAGCTGATCTGTAGTTTGTGCTTTAGCTACATACAAAGATTTTTCGGGAAATTGTATTGTAAGATTTGGATGATTCAATCCTGAGGAACCTAAACCAAATATCATTTTCTTTACTTGTGTTTCTTTACCAGCTTGCATCATGTAAAAATAAATTCCATAAGCAGCTTTATTTCTGAAGTTATCTCTCCCATCCCATCTTATTCCATGGATTCCGTTAAATTTTTCTCCGATATTAAATGTTCTTATTTCCTGTCCAAGCACATTATATATCTTCACTCTCACATCTATCGGTTCTTTTAGGTTATATGTTATTGTTGTTTCGCCGGAAAACGGATTCGGATAATTTTGCGCAAGTTCAAATTTGGTTGGTAAAGTAACATCCGGTTTGTTTACTGCCGTAATAAGATTTAATTGATATTTTCCAAGATTATCAGTCAGTGTATAATATTTCTTAGTAGTATCATTAGCATCTATAAAAGTTACTTCGGCATTTTTCACCGGCACTATTGCTGTTGAAATATTTCCATTGATATGAAAAGTCTGAGATAAAATATATTGAGACATACTCAGCAGTAATATGAGCAGCTTTTTTAGGAATAATATTTTTTTCATTGTTGCACCTCACCATCAAATTATTTTTTGCCCTCTTCCTAATTTAAAAATTTTGGAAGGTCTTTGTTTAGTTCACGAATTGTTTTTAGTTAATACATAACACCCCAAGTTTGTTAATATGATTTGCTATTTAAGAAATGATATTTGCAAGAGAAGAACATTACACCACCCATTTATTTCCCGTAAATAATGTAACAAATTTTTTATTAAAAGAAATCAGTACAATTACAATTTCTAAAAAAGATATTCTTTTTTACACTTTAAAGAGAACACGTCTTAATGAACCGTTAGTAAATAACTTGATAAGTTAGAAACATACTCAGCTATAATTAAGCCGCTCTGAAAAACGTTTTTTTGTCAGAATTAAAGGTAGGATAGTGTAAAGATTACACTTGATATGTAAATTTTACGTGAGGTATTAAAAAAGTTTGATGCGACAATAAATTTAAAAAACAAAACCCCGACAAGTGCCGGGGTCTCTATACTAAATACTATATACTGAATACTATATACTGAATACTAATTTTTACGCTGTTGCTTCGTAAACACTTATGAATTGCCGATCGTTCTTTTTTCTTTCGAACTTAACAACTCCATTTACAGTAGCAAACAAGGAATGATCTCCAGCTAATTTTACATTTTTACCGGGATGAAAATTTGTTCCCTTTTGTCTGACAAGAATTGATCCTGCAGTAACTTTCTCACCGCCGAAAGCTTTTACTCCAAGATACTGCGGATTACTATCACGACCGTTACGGGATGAACCTTGACCTTTTTTATGTGCCATTAAAAAATCCTCCGCTACTAAGAAATCTTAGTAACTTCTATTCTGGTTAATAGTTGTCTGTGTCCGTTCTTTCTTCTATAAGAAATTCTTCTTTTCTTTTTGAACACAATTACTTTTTCATCTTTCAGATGTTCTAAAACTTTTGCTTGAACCTTTGCACCTTTAACAGTTGGTGTACCAACTTTAGTAGATTTATCATCACCCAGCATAAATACGGAATCAAACGTGACTTCAGCATTAGGTTCAGCTTCTAAGCGCGGGACGTAATACTTGTTATTTTCCAGTACCTTAAATTGCTGCCCAGCGATATCAACAACTGCAAACATTCTTCCTCCAAACACTCAATTTTTGAGCCGTAAATATAAGCTAAACCACTTATTTATGTCAATAAATTGATGAATTAAATTCTGAGATAGGATTTTATAAAAAAGATTTGTTTTTAGACTAATTATTAATGAATTGTAATAATCATTTCTTCAAATGAAATGAAAATTCGCTCCCTTTTCCCGAAGTACTAACTACCTCAATCTTCGATCCGTGTGCCTCTACAATATGTTTTACAATAGCTAAACCTAAACCTGTGCCGCCCATTTCTCTTGATCTGTCCTTATCAACGCGATAAAATCTTTCAAAGATACGATCAACATCGGCACCGGATATTCCAATTCCGGTATCACGCACAAAAACTTTTCCGGTTTTTTCATTTTCCATAACTCCAACTTCCACAGCTCCGGTCTCTGTATATTTTATAGCATTTTGAATTAGGTTAATCATTACTTGTCTTAATCTCTGCTTATCTCCATACAATTGAAGTTTATGTTCAAACTGAACAAGATTCAATTCAAGATTTTTTTTTGCCGCATTTGGTCTAAGTTCGTGAATTATTCCTTCTAAAAATTCATGAACATTGAAATAACGGAAGCTCATAAGCATCTGCCCGGATTCCATCATTGAAATATTAATCAAATCATTAAGAAGATTATTCAGGTTAATTGTATGCTGATCAGCTTTTTGTAAAAACGACTTGTTCACGTTCTCATCGTTGATTGCGCCATCAAGTAATGTTTCTATGTAACCTTGAATTGCAAAAATCGGCGTACGGAGTTCATGAGAAACATTTCCTAAAAATTCTGTACGAACTTGCTCAAGTCTCTTCAAATTAGTTATATCGTTTTGCGTCCTCAAAAACATTGATTTGATTTCGTCTTCCAATTCTTTTAAGTCGTTTCCTAATTTAATTTCATCTGCCGATTGAAAACTATTTGTTCGGATCTTTTCAATTACATTTTTTATCGTGATCAGTTCATCATTTCTATTCTTGCCGATGAATAGAATTAACAGAAAGTCTAAGATTGCAAAAAATAAGATCGCAGCAAGCAATTGAATTAAAGTAAAGTTGAATAAAAAAGAAAACAAAATTATTAGAATTGTTGTAACGGAATAAATTGTCGGAATTATTCTTTTTGTTGAGGAAAAATATTTCTTGAGATTACTCATCGCTCTTAAACCGATACCCCACCCCTTTTATTGTTTCAATCAGATCTGCATAATCGCCGAGCTTTTCTCTTATCTTTCTGATATGAACATCAATTGTTCTTTCTACGACAAAAATTTCTGAGCCCCAAATATCACTAAGTATTTTATCCCTATGAAAAACTTTACCGGGATTAGATGCAAGATAAGCGAGTATTTCAAATTCTTTTTTCGGAAATACTATCTGTGTTCCAGCAAGAGAAACAGAATATTTTTCTTTATCAATAGTTAATGGTCCGGTTTTTATTTCCACGTTCCTGCTATTTTCAGTTTGAGAGATTTCTAATTTGCGAAGGTTGGATTTAACACGAGCGGTTAATTTCTTTGGGGAGATTGGTTTTTGAATAAAATCATCCGCACCGATATTCAATCCGAGCACCTCATCTTGTTCACTTGCTTTGGCGGTTAAAAAAATAATCGGTGTGTTTTTAAATTCCTCCATACTTCTGATTTTAGAGCATACTTCGTAACCGTCCATCTTAGGCATCATAACATCCAGAATAATTAAATCCGGCTTTTCAGAAATTTTTTCTAATGCTTCCTTACCATTAAAGGCAGTGATTACTTTAAATCCCTCTTGAACCAAGTTATATGAAAGGAATTCCACAATATCTTTTTCATCATCAACTAATAGAATTTTTGTCTGCATAATTACTACAGATTAATTTCTTTTTTATGCTTTGCAGATTTATACAATGCTTCTAATAATTTCATTAATGTAACTGCGTCATCTCCTGTTGATATTACAGGCGTATTTTCCCGTACTACCCCGATGAAATGTTTTAATTCATTTTCGTAAGATTTCTTAAAAAGATTTGTCTGATTAGCCTGGCTTGCTACTGTATAATCTATATGACTAGATTCCATTCGCTTATATGCACGTAAGGGATTAAGATGCGCCGTGCCCTCGGTACCAAATGCAGCAAGATGAAATTTATCCCATTCGGAATGTAACCCCCAACTTACTTCAAAACTGATAACACGATCGTCATCAAAACGGACAAATCCGATTGCGGAATCTTCCACATCTTTTGTATTGTGATTAAATTTTTGGACGGAAACACTTTTCATCTTTTTATCATTCAAAATCCAAAGAGCCAAATCAAGAATTAAAATACCAAGATCAATTATTACGCCGCCGCCGGATTGGCTCTTATTAATGAACCATTTCTGCTCATTGCTTTGTTTTCTTAACCACCCACAGCGGATATAAAAAATATCTCCAAGTTCACCGCTGATAACTAAACTTTTCATTAACATAGCATCCGGGCGATAACGTAAGTTCATTCCAACCATTACTTGTTTTTTATATTTCTTTGATGCTGCATTTATTTGCTTTGCTTCTGAAACATTTCGTGCAATCGGTTTTTCTATCAAGATATGCTTGTTTGCTCTTAAACAATCTAATGCTATTTCCAGGTGAGTATTAGTTGGTGTTGCAATTATAACAGCTTCTATTTCCTCTTTATCAAGCATCTCTTTATGGTCGGTATAGCGTTTTTCAATTTTGAATTTTTCACCGACTGAATTAAGCTGATTCTTTTTTATATCAGCAATAGCAGAAATTTGAACATTCATCAATTTTGATAATATTGGTAAATGAACTAACTGAGCGATTCCACCAAGACCGATAACGGCAACTTTTGTTTTTTCCATTAAGCCACCACACCTTGATTTATTTTTGTGCTGAGAAATTTTTTAATTTTTTCAACAATACCATCCGGATCAATACCGATTTGCTTATGCAATTCTTCTTGAGTTCCATGATCAACAAATTTATCCGGTAATCCTATTCTAAGAATATCATTCTTTAAATTTCTCTCGGCAAGATATTCCAACACACCGGTTCCAAATCCGCCTACAATTGTACTTTCTTCAAGAGTCACAATTTTATCAAATCGTGTAACTACATCATACAAAACATCAACATCAAGAGGTTTAATAAACCGCATATTAATTATTTCACATTGAATACCTTCAGCAGATAATTTTTCGGAAGATTTTTTTGCATACTCAACCATATTTCCAACTGCCAGCAAAGCAACATCCTGCCCGTTAATCAATCTTTCAGCTTTGCCGATTGGAATTTCTGTAAATCCATTTTTTACAGGAACCCCGAGCGCAGAACCACGCGGATAACGAATTGCAATTGGTCCTTTCTCATAATTAACAGCAGTGAAAAGCATATCGCGAAGTTCAGCTTCATCTTTCGGCGCCATGATGACCATGTTTGGTATTAAACGCAGATAAGTAAGATCAAATGCGCCGTGGTGGGTCGGACCGTCGGCACCGACCAGGCCTGCTCTATCTAAAACAAAAACCACATGTAGTTTTTGAAGTGCAACGTCGTGAATCATCTGATCGAATGCCCGTTGAAGAAAAGTAGAATATATAGCAACCACAGGAATAATTCCTTGTGTTGCCATTCCTGCAGCAAAAGTTACAGCGTGTTCTTCTGCAATTCCGACATCAAAATATCTGTCAGGCATTTCTTTTTGAAAAATATCTAAACCGGTGCCATCGGGCATTGCAGCAGTTATTCCAATCACTTTTGGATTTTGTTTTGCAATTTCAACTAATGCCTTGCCAAAAATTGTTGTGTATGCGGGAGTTCCTCCGGATTTCTTAATTGATTCACCGGTTACTTTATCAAACGGAGTTGCAGCATGTAAACGCTGAACATGATTCTCTGCCGGTTTATAACCTTTTCCTTTTTCACTTGTTACATGAACAAGAATTGGTCCGGTTAAATTTCTTATCTGTTCAAAAATTTTAATTAACTGTTCCAAACTATGTCCATGCACCGGTCCGAAATATCTAAATCCCAAAGCTTCGAATAACATACCGGGTGTGATCATAGATTTAATTCCTGATTCGAGTCGTGCAGTTACTCTTCTAATTCTATCGCCAAAGTTGTCAAGTTTTCCTGTTAGATCCCAGATCGCTCCTTTTAATCTATTGTATTCAGGATGAGAGATCATTTCACTGAAATAATTTGAAAGCTGCCAAACGTTAGGCGCGATTGACATATTGTTATCATTCAACACAACAATTAAATTACTTTTAATTATACCGGAATTATTCATTGCTTCGTAAGCCATTCCTCCGGTCATCGCTCCATCACCGATAACTGCAATAACTTTTTTGTTTGTATTCTGAAGGTCACGTGCAACTGCCATACCTAATGCGGCGGATATTGATGTTGAAGCATGCCCGGCTCCAAATGCATCGTATTCGCTCTCGGTTCGTTTTAGAAATCCGCTAATTCCATTCAATCTTCGAATTGTTTTTAGTTGATCTCGTCTGCCGGTCAAAATTTTATGCGGATATGCTTGATGACCTGTATCCCAAACTATTAGATCGTTCGGAGTATCAAAAACTTTATGAAGTGCAACAGTAAGTTCAACGGTACCAAGTCCGCCTCCGAAGTGTCCGCCTATCTGCGAAATTACATCAATCATATATTCACGGATTTCTACACAAAGTGTTTTAAGATCGCTTAAGGATAATGTTTTTACATCTGCAGGTGAATTAACCTTAAAAAGAACTTTGTATTTCGATTCATCTACCATTAATAATATCCTATCATTACAAAATTATTGTTTGATACTTTGTTCTAATTGTTTTTTCAACTCCGTTACTTTTAATTCGGCATCTTTCAAAGTTGTGTAACAGAGTTTAGCTAAATTAATTCCTTCTTCATACAATTTGATTGACTCTTCCAAACCAATATCACCGCTTTCAAGTGAATTGGAAATTTCTTGAAGCCGGTTCAATGATTCTTCAAAACTGTTTTCTTTTTTCTTACTCATTTTATTCTCACTTCTCCGTCATAAAATTTAATATCTATTGATTTTTCTTTCTCTAGATTTTTCTTACGGGTAATATATCTATCATTTTGTTTTATAATTGTAAAACCTCTTTTAAGAACATTATCTATGTTAAAAGAATCTACTTTGCTCTCTAGTAATTCTAAACCTTTTTTCTGATCGGAAAGTTTAATATCAAAATTGTTTTGGAACCGGTAGATCAAATTATCCAGCAATTGATTTTTATTTTTTACAATATCCTGCGGTACACGGAATCCATAAGAAGAAATTGCTTTATCAATTTCATCACTATAGTTTGAGACTATCTCCAGCATTTTCTCCGGGAAATAATCGGAAAATTCATCAATAAAAGCAAAGAGCTCGTCTTTGCTTGGTGTTGCAAGCTCCATTGCAGCAGAAGGAGTTGCCGCACGAAGATCCGCAACAAAATCTGAAATAGTAAAATCAATTTCATGCCCGACTGCGCTGATTACTGGAATTTGTGAATCGAATATTGCACGTGCAACAATCTCTTCATTGAACGCCCACAAATCTTCAAGCGATCCGCCGCCGCGACCTACAATAATCAAATCAATATCTTTCTGCCGGTTAAGAAGTTTAATACATTCGGCAATTTCTTCAGCAGCGCCTTCTCCCTGAACTTTGCTTGATGCAATTACAATTTCCACAAGCGGATAGCGGCGTGAGGCAATACTTTTCATATCTTGAAATGCGGCACCGTCTATTGCAGTGACAATTCCAATTCTATTTGGAAATTTCGGAATTTGCTTTTTGAACTGTTCATCGAACAATCCTTCTGCAGCAAGTTTCTGTTTAAGTTTTTCAAATGCTGCTTGAAGTTCGCCGACTCCGGCAGGTTTCATAGAACGGACATCAATTTGATAACTTCCACGCGGCGGATAAACTGTCACTCTTCCACCGATGATAACCTTCATACCATCCTGCGGTGTGAAGAATACATAATTGTTTATTCCGCGCCACATTGTGCAGCTAACTTGTGCATTAGCATCTTTCAGCGTGAAATACCAATGCCCCGATACATGCGCTTTGAAGTTTGAGATCTCTCCGATTACATTCACTTCGGAAAAATTTTCTTCAAGCGTTTGTTTGATGAGTCCGGTTATTTCACTTACCGATAAAATACTTTCCATCATTTCTCTTTTCTAAAGATCAAACAATATTGATGATGGCGGTTGCCGACCCAAGCATTGTTAACACCAAGTGCAATTAATTTTTTATCATCTTGCAGCCAAACCTTTTCATCTTTCAGCACCCAGCTCTTCTCACCCCGTTTTGTTAATGAAATTGCAGTATCGTATGCTAACGGATAAAGTCTGCCTTCAAAATAAACATTGTTTGTAATAATTGTTAAGTAACCGTTCGGCTTGGTCACATCATACACTTGATCGAATACTTGTGCTTGTATTTCTAAAAATTCTTCGTAAGAATTTATATTCCCAATATCATTTTTGTTGATCGAATATTTTGTATCAAGTCCCTTCTCTTTTCTATTTTTTTGACGCAGTGAATTTCTCATAAGCTGATTCCAGTACGGAGGAGAAGTAATAGTATAATCAAACTGAATTTTTTCAAATCTATTTTTAAATAACAATTCCTTCAAATGAAGCGAGTTGCCGTTTATCGGGAAAGCTAATTTCTCAAATCCTCTTTTAGAAATTCTTTTGCATGAAGTTCGAAAATAATTTTTATTTAGTTCAATGCCGATAGATTTACGATTAACACCTGCCGCAGAAATTAGAGTACTTCCCGTTCCCATAAAAGGATCTAACACCCAACCATTTTTCTTTGTAAAAAATTTGATGAATTCTTCTACTAATGATTCCGGAAATTTAGCCGGATGTAAAATCTCATCTTCTTTTCTTCGCGGAGGACGATGAATGAACCAGCTCTTAGTAAACTTTAACCACTCTTTACCTGTAAGATCGTTTAATTTATTATTCTTATTTAATCGTCCTCTTGAACCGAGGTCAACAAAACTATTTTTTTTCTTATCCAATTTGTTCTAAAGATTTAGTGAAAAGAAATTTGAAAACAACCCGATTGAAAACTCATGAAAGCCCGTCCCATTATTCTGTAACTGGAAATTATATCTGTATCTCGTGTAAAATGTAAAAACGTTTTGAATCTGGAATAAACCTATAGAAAGTTCTGCGCTTAATCCATTGTATCCGCTAAAATCAGTAAAATAATTTAAGCCCGGTGAGATATATTTTATTTCCGGGACTTGAATAATATGCTTGTAACCTACACGTAAAAAATTTTTGCGTTCTGAATCAAAAACATATGAATACTCAACGCCCAAGTATCCTGAAGGATAATTATACCCAACCGAATAAAATGAAAAGAGGGGAATCTCTTTACTGATTGACCAATGATGTTCATTATTAAACCATAAATATGCGGGCGATGGAATTGCAAAAACTATTCCGCCAAGACAAATTCTGAAAATTCCCACATCCTGCTCATCGGAAATAATCAATCCTTGAGGAAGTTCCACGTGATAAACCTCGCTCCGGGTTTCGTGCCCTTTACGATCGTATGCAACAACAACATACTTAAACATTGCCGAATCCAAATTCAGTTTGTTAAGCTCAAGTTCAATTTTATGATTCTCCGATAACGTTTTTGAAACATCGAAAATCTTTTTATCCATAATTACCAGTTTAGAAGTAGAACTATCGCCGGTAAAAAACGAGAGAACAAATTTATTAGGTATTTCCGGAGTGATATACGAATCTATAATAAAAATCTCTACGGCAGAAGTAGTTGTGTCTGTTTGAGCGTTTATTTGAACCGCGATTATTAATGAAAATAAAATTGTTTTTATTAAGTGCATTGGAAGTTTCAGATTTTTTCTCGCGGATAAAATTAAACTTTTTTATGATAAGATTTTGAATTTTCTTCTCCACTTTGTACAATAGAAATGATTTCAATGCTTCTTTTCTATTCAGTATATTTGCACACAGACGGAATAAATATCTAATTAACCTTTAGGAAAAAATTGAAAATACTAATCTCAAACGATGACGGAATAGACTCACCTGGAATAAGCGCTCTTGCAAATGAAATGAAGAAATTAGGCGAAGTGATCGTAATTGCACCGCGGACAGAACAAAGCGCTGTTGGTCATGCAATTACAATGAAAATTCCTTTACGAATCACTGAATATTATAAGAACGGAGATTTTTTCGGCTATGCAATTGACGGAACTCCTGCCGACTGTATAAAAATCGGTATTAGAAACATAATGAAAGAACCACCGGATATTGTTCTCAGCGGAATAAATCTTGGATCGAACACTGCAATTAATATTATTTATTCCGGTACTGTTTCTGCAGCACGGGAAGCGGCTATTATGGATGTGCCTTCGATCGCAGTTTCAGTTGCAAGCCACGAGCCGAAGCATTATGAATACGCAGCTAAGATTTCTCTTGATCTAACTAAACTGATCGTAAAAAATAAATTAAAGACCGGAACATTATTGAATGTGAACGTGCCCGATCTTCCCGAAGAAGAAATTGCCGGAGTTATGCTTACACAGCAGGGTAAATCCAAATGGGACGATATCTACGAAGAACGAAAAGATCCTTACGGAAAAAAATATTACTGGTTAACGGGCAATTTAATTCAAGCAGATTCAACATTAGAAACTGATCAGCATGCAATCCGGAAAAATTATGTATCGGTAACACCAATCCATTTTGACTTGACAGATTACGAAACTTATGATACTATGAAAACATGGCAATTGGAAAATTTGTACAAACAAAAGTCCTGAACAGTGAATGATACTCGCTGAAATTTTTAGCATATCAACATCAGTAAACCCCTGGCTAATTTTATTCTTTGTACTTCTAATATCTGCCTTCACGTTTTACGTTTATAAGTACACCATCCCGAATGTATCTGCATTACTAAAAACATTTTTGATCATTCTTCGTTCTCTCATATTTATTCTGATTTTAATAATGATCTTCGAACCGGTTATTTCTGTAATGCTACATTCCAGTGTTGAATCAAAGACTCTTGTATTTATAGATAATTCAAATTCACTTGCAGCAAAGGATAGTTCAAAAAGATTAGAACAAGTTAACTCTCTTATAAAAAAAATCTCCGGTAGTAGTGAGATAAGATCTCAGTTATTCTTTTTCGGGAAGAAAGTAGATTCTATTCAAGATGCCGGTTCATCTAAATTAAATTTCAGAGAAGCACAAACAAATTTCTCTTCGGTTATTGATCTTATCAAAAAGAAAGGCGCGTCTGTAAATTCTGCTGTTATTCTTAGCGATGGTATTATCAATGATGGAAATGACCCTTCATATCAAGTTGAAAAATTACAATTGCCGATCTTCACAATAGGAATAGGTGATTCCACAGAGAAGAAAGATGTTCTTATTTACAATGTTCAGTACAACAGCACCATCTATGCTGAAAAACCGACAACTATAGAAACAGCCATAAAAAATATCGGTTTCGGCAGCAGCAATACCCGCGTTGCTTTATATGAAGAAAACAAACTGTTAGAGACAAAAGATATTCTCTTAAACGAAACCAGATTGAATAAAATTAGTTTTAATTACAAACCCGGCACAGGCGGTGAAAAAAAGTTGAGCATTTCCGTATCTCCTTTGAATGGCGAAGTTACAACATCAAACAACAGCAGAGTAATTTTTTTGAATGTATTGGATACAAAATTAAAAGTTTGTCTAATTGCCGGCAGCCCATCGGCTGATTTGTCTGCAATTTCAAAAGCATTAACAACCGATAAAAACATACAGGTAAAAAAAATAATACAAATCTCCGCTAATAAATTTTTGAACGATGTAAAAATTTCTGCAATAGACAGCGCCGATGTTTTATTCTTAATTGACTTTCCCGCTTCCGGTTCACCGCAAAACTTAATTGATAAGATTTCATTTGCTGTTAATAATCAGAACAAACCGTTTTTTATTTTACT
>JACRFC010000055.1 GCA_016234355.1 Ignavibacteriales bacterium | reverse complement strand
TGGCGTATTGGCGAGTATATTTTTTATCCATTCTCTTGCAGCCTATCTTCCGAGTACATTTCTTTTATACATAAATAAACTAATTCATTTCTTCATAAAAGCCAAGTATTAAAAACTATCCGGTTTATAGTTATATTTAGATGGAAATTTTATGAGAAAATCTTGGCTATTACTTACAAATCTGCCGGCGTTAATATTAAAGCCGGTTATGAAACAGTTGAAAAAATAAAATCGCTTGCAAAAAGTACATTTAATAAAAATGTTCTTTCCGGAATTGGACACTTCGGTGCATTCTATAATATTGATCTTAACAAATGGAAAAATCCGGTTCTCGTTTCAAGTGTTGATGGAGTAGGAACAAAATTAAAAGTTGCTTTTGCTATGGATAAGCACGATACGGTTGGACAGGATTTAGTAAATCACTGCGTAAACGATATTGCGGTGTGCGGAGCCGAACCACAATATTTTATGGATTACCTCGCCTTCGGAAAACTCTTTCCGGAAAAAGCCCAACAGATCATTAAAGGTTTTTCAATAGCATGTAAAGAAAATAATGTTGCTTTGATCGGCGGTGAAACTGCAGAGATGCCCGGACTTTATGATGAGAATGAATATGATATGTCGGGAACAATTGTTGGATTTGTAGAACGTGGAAAAGTAATTGACGGACGAAACGTAAAAAAAGGTGATGTGTTAATTGGTTATAAATCAACAGGACTGCATACAAACGGTTATTCGTTGGCAAGAAAAGTTTTACTTGAAAGATTTTCAGTAAATGATAAGCCTGTTTTACTTGAACTTTCAATCGGTGAAGAATTGTTAAGAATTCATAAATCATATTTAAAACTAATTTGTAAGATAAAAGAAAAAATTTCCGTGAAAGCATTTTCCCACATAACCGGCGGCGGTATTGTGGGAAACACAAAGAGAGTTATACCCAAAAATTTGCAGTTAAAAATTGACTGGAATGCTTGGGGTGCTCTGCCGATTTTTAAATTGATTCAAGAAATAGGAAAGCTCTCTAATGAAGAGATGAGAACGGTGTTTAATTTAGGAATTGGTTTGATTGCAATTGTTGATAAGAATGATGTTGATAAGATACTTTCAATATCAAATAAAATAAAAGAAAACGGAATTGTGATTGGAGAAGTAATTTAATATATGTTCACAGACACACACACACATCTTTTCTACCCAAACTTTGAAGGTGAAGTTGACAAAGTAATTGAGCGCGCCGTTCAAGCCGGAGTTGATTATATGATCGTTCCCGGAACTGATCTTGCAACTTCACTACAAGCGATCGAACTTGCGGAGAAGTATAATAATATTTATGCTTCCGTCGGTGTACATCCACATGATTCAAAAGATTGGAATGATTCTTTAATCGAGAAATTGGAAGAACTTGCAAAGAACAAAAAAGTTGTTGCGATTGGTGAAATCGGTTTGGATTATTATTATGATTTCTCTCCGCGCGAAATTCAAATCAAAGCTTTCGAATCTCAGATTCAGCTTGCACTAAAACTAAATCTTCCCATCATAGTTCATAATCGCGAAGCTAACGAAGATATAATGAACATCGCACGCAAATACAAGGACTCCGGTATACAGGCACAATATCATTGCTTTGCCGGATCCATTGCAGATGCACGCGAACTTGTAGAGATGCATCATTATATTTCTTTTCCGGGAATTGTAACATTCAAAAATGCTGAAAGCGTACGCAAAGTTTTAAGCCGTGTTGCTATTGAAAATTTATTGCTCGAAACCGATTCACCGTTTATGACTCCTGTACCTCATCGTGGAGAACGGAATGAACCGGCATATATAAAATTGATCGCAGAAAAAATTGCGGAGGTTCATCACTTGACAACAGAGGATGTAGGCAAAGCTACATCGTACAACACTCATAAACTTTTTGGCATTGGAGAAAAACCCAAATTGAGTTTTACATACAAAATTGGAGAAGCGCTTTATATCAACGTTACAAACCGGTGTAATGCCGATTGTGTTTTCTGCGATCGTAAAGGTGAGGCGGTTATCAACGGTTATAATTTAAAAATGCCTAAATCGGAAGAGCCGGAAGCAGAAGTTTACATTAAAGAAATCGGCGATCCGAAAAAGTATAAAGAAATTGTTTTTTGCGGATATGGTGAACCAACTATCAGATGGGATGTTGTAAAGCAAGTTGCAAAGTATATAAAAGAATTTGGCGGCAATACTCGAATGAATACAGACGGACATGGAAACTTTATCAATAAGAGAGATATCACATCAGAACTGAAAGGATTGATTGATACTGTTTCGATCAGTTTGAACTCAACCGATCCTGTACAATACGGCAAGCTGATGCGCGTTGATCCTTCTATGCATGGTGAGATGTTTGACTTTGCGAAAAAAGCAAAAAACTATACTCATGTTGTTCTTTCTATTGTTGGACTAAGCGAAGTGGATTCTGAAGCAGCTAAAAAATTTGTTGCTGAAGAAGTTGGTGTTGATTTCCGTGAGAGAGAATATTTCTAATATAATTTGTGATCTTGTGAACCTTCAAAAAAAAATCTTACTCTTTCTCTTAATCTTACTATTATTCATACTTCAAGCATGTGCTTCTTTTCAACCAACTCCTCAACCTTTTCAAAATAGAATTGACAGCTTATTCTACTCAGATTTTTTCAAATCATCTCAAGCAGGAATTTCAGTTTACGATCTAACTGCGAATAAACCGTTATTCCAACACAATGAAAAACTTTTACTCCGTCCTGCATCAAACCAAAAAATATTAACTACCGCCGCCGGATATTTATTTCTTGGAGAGGATTACAAATTCAAAACTTCTGTTTACCACACGGGAGAGGTTAAAGATTCTATTTGCAATGGTGATATTTACATTGTTGGCGGTCTCGATCCGGATTTTTCCTCACACGATCTGGACTCTCTTGTTAGTAAAATCAAGCATTACGGAATAAAAGAAATTAGAGGAAATCTTTACGGCGATGTTTCCGCAATGGATTCTTTATTCTGGGGTGAGGGCTGGATGTGGGATGATGACCCCGAACCATATGCAGCTTATCTGACCTCTCTGAACATAAATAAAAATAGTGTTCAAATTGTTTATGAGCCGGGTGAGATCGGTAAAGAAGCTGTCATCGAATTAATACCCAAAACAAATTTTTTTCAAATAAAAAATTCATCATTAACAATTGATACCGGAAAAACTACAATAAGAATAACTAGAGATTGGATAAACCGAAACAACACAATTCCTGTTAAAGGAAATATTACAAGAACATCAAAACGGGATACAATTTCACTAAACGTTTTTAATCCAACATTTTATTTTCTAAATCTGATGAAAGAAAGTATTGAACAAAATGGAATTTCTTTTAACGGAAAAGTTGATACATTAACTCTGCCGATTCAAGCAAAAAAAATATTTTCTTTTGAGCGTAACATAGAATCGGTTATTACAAACACAAACAAAGCGAGCGATAATCTTAGCGCGGAAATGATACTACGTACACTTGCCTTAAATTCTTCCAATAAACCGGCAACAGCTGCAAAAGGAATTCGGTTAATTGATAGTCTAATAACTCTAGCAGGATTAAATCCAAAAAATTATAGACTTGTTGACGGATCGGGTCTTTCTAATTATAATCTTATCTCGGCAGAATTATTATCTGAAATACTAAAATATTATTATTTCAAAAAAACGGATCTTTTCCCAAAACTTTTAAGTTCGTTCCCGATATCAGGTGTAGACGGAACTTTGAGAAATCGAATGAAAGAAAGCAGAGTGTTCAAGCGTGTTCACGGTAAAACAGGAACACTGAGCGGAGTAAGTAATCTTTCCGGATATCTTGAAAGCAGGAACGGACATATAATTGCCTTCTCAATATTAATTCAGAATTTTGTCGGCACATCAGTCCAAGCACGTTCGGTTCAAGAAAAATTATGTGAAATTATTTTTGAGATGAACTAAAAAAATATTATGAAAACTTATAAGAAATTTTTAATTACTTCTGAACCATCTAACAATGATTTAGTCAGCGGATTATTATGGCAATTGGATATTGACGGTATTAATGAGACGGAAAACGGAATTGTAGTTTTTGCTGACTCTTCAAAAAATATTACCCGTGATGATATCGGAAATATTTTGAAAGAAATGATCTCGGAAAGACTTATCGAATCTTTTTATATTTTTGAAGAAACGCTTGAAGACAAGAACTGGAACGAGGAATACGAAAAAAATGTGCGCGTTATTGAAGTAACTGAAAAAATTGTTATTAAACCTTCATTTAAGGAATATATTTCTAAACCTGATCAAATCATTATTACAATCGATCCTAAAATGTCTTTCGGTACCGGCGAGCATGCAACGACTAAACTTGTCCTTCAGCTAATCGAAAAATATGTAAGCGGCGGCGAAAAAGTACTTGATGTTGGATCCGGAACTGCAGTCTTAGGTATTGCCTCGGTTATGCTTGGTGCTGTTTCTGCTCTTTGTATTGATAATGATGAATGGTGTGTTCTAAATGGTAACGAGAATGTTAAGGCAAATGATCTTGAAGGGAAAGTTGAAATTCGTTTAGCTGAAATTCAGCAAGTTGAAGAAAAAGAATTTGATCTAATTGCTGCAAACATTAATAAACATATTTTATTAGACATCGCTGAAGAATTAAAAGTTAAGATTAAAAAAAACGGTGTACTAATTCTATCGGGGCTTCTAATAATTGACGAAAATGATATTGTAGAAAAATATACCCGGCTTCAATTTAAGCTGATCGAAAAAATTACAATGGATGAGTGGTGTGCACTTGTTTTTCAGTTGTACTAGAGACAAAAATTAAAACTTATCGAGCAAATTTATAAACTCTTTCTGTTCATTTTCACTTAGTGATGAAACCA
Source organism: Ignavibacteriales bacterium (assembly GCA_016234355.1). Classification (GTDB taxonomy): domain Bacteria; phylum Bacteroidota; class Ignavibacteria; order Ignavibacteriales; family Melioribacteraceae; genus Fen-1258. Next base: position 5,614 of record JACRFC010000055.1, on the reverse strand, counting down.
TTGCTGAAATATTTTTATGATATTCAGGCAAAATAGATTCTATTTTATTCCTTCCGGTGTCTGTCAAGTCGGCAAGAATCACACGCCGGTCTTCTTTGGAATGAATTCTTTTTACAAATCCTTCTTTCTCAAGATTATCAATAACACAAGTAATATTTGCTCCGGTAACCATCATTTCATTACTGATTTTTTTTAATGATAACGATCCGTATTTGTAAAGTATTTCAAGAACGCCGAATTGCGGAGAGGTTAATTTTTGTTCAAACATTTGTTTTGCTTGAACTTTACGAAATTTATCATTTGCTCTGGAAATTTTTTCACATAATTCTAAAGCAAGATTTTTTTTATCGTTCAACATAATAACCAACCCTTTCCATTATGTTCTTTATTATGATAATTCATGAACTTAAAATATTTCATCGTAATTTTACCAATTATAGCCGGAGGGTAATTTAATTAACCTTTTGGCAAAAATAAATTAATAAGGAGTTAAAAAGACATAATATTTTTTAATTTTGATTTGAATGATAAAAAGTTTTATTGTTCAATAAAGTTTTATATAATATGTATGAGTTTGAATCTATAAGCAGATAAACTATATTATTGAAATAAAAAAATGCAATATTAAACTAACTATTATGATAAATCGAAAAGAATTTATAGAGTTTATTGGCAGTTTAAGATTGAAAGAATTATCACAAGAATCCGTTATAAGTTATACACAACCAATTCTCGAACAAGATTACAAAAGTTTAATAACAGATCTTGTCAACAATCATGAAATCTCATTTTATTGGTCCCAGCCGGATGAAGCATTTTCATTTTTCGGCTATAAAGAAATTTTCTTTTTCCCGTTATATAATTCGATATTAAAAAATAAATTATTAAATGATCTCTCAAAGCGGGTTTATTCAAATTCACCCCGGAAATTAAAGCATCCATTATTTGTCGGCGGAATAAAATTCCCTTCCTTAAAAAATGATTTAATGTGGAAAAATTTTAATCCTGAAAAATGGTTTATACCTAAGATCCTTCTTCTCAAAATAAATGATGAATTCTCTATTACTTTTAATTTCTTGGAAGACATTTACAGTCTTAAAAATACAGACGATATTATTGCTAATCTAACGGCTGATCTAAAATATAAAACAGAGTTATCGAATGATTCAGAACCCGTACCTTTTGAAAAAAAATCTCCGGATTTTGAAATTCATAACTGGTCTAATCAAATAAATTCTGCTTTAGAAAAGATTTCTGATGGTAAATTAAACAAAGTGGTTCTTGCAAGATACAAGGATTTGCAGTTTACCGAACGGCAGAATATTCTTTCTCTACTACAAAGATTAGAAGAGAATTTTGAAAACTGTTATATGTTCGCTTATCGGAACGGTGATTCGGTATTTTTTGGCGCTTCTCCGGAAAAGCTATTTAAAATAACTAACGGATTTATAGAGACAGATGCACTTGCCGGTTCAATCCCCCGCGGGACTTCTAAAGACGAGGACGATAATTATACAGAAGAGCTTCTTCAAAACGAAAAAAATTTAGCAGAGCATAAAAGTGTTGTTGATTTTCTTCTTGAGCAGCTTACTCCAGTTACTGAAAAAATCCTTTTCGATTCACAACCGTCAATAAAAAAATATCGGAATATTCAGCATCTTTATTCACAGATTCGGGCAAAACTAAAACAGGATACAAGTATTTTCTCTTTGTTAGAATTGCTTCACCCTACGCCTGCGGTTTGTGGAATGCCAGAGGCAGAAGCCTTAAAGACTATAAATGATCTTGAAGATTTCGATCGTGGAATGTACGCAGGAGTATTAGGTTGGTTCAATCTTGAAAATGAAGGTGAGTTTATTGTAGGAATAAGATCTGCTTTATTGCAAGAAGGATTCCTACGTGCATTTGCAGGATGCGGAATTGTAGCCGGTTCAGAAAGTTTATCTGAGTTCAACGAAACGGAATTAAAACTTAGACCAATATTATCTCTATTTACAAATGAAACTATCAATAAATCGTAACACTTTTTGGTGTGATGTATTTGTCCATAGACTTGCCGAGCTTGGCGTTCGCTATGCGTGTATCTCACCCGGCTCAAGAAGTACACCGCTGACTATTGCTTTTGCATCTAACAAATCAATTAATCTTTTCCCTATTGTTGATGAACGCTCATCGGCATTTTTTGCACTTGGAATTGCGAAGAAAACTAAATCGCCGGTTGCGGTTGTAACGACATCGGGTACTGCAGTTGCTGAATTATATCCGGCAATCATCGAGGCATATTACCAGCGTGTTCCCTTGATAATTTGTACTGCTGACCGCCCGCCTGCTCTTAGAAACAGTGGTGCAAATCAAACTATTAATCAGCAAAATATTTTTAAAAATCACATTCGTTATTTTGCCGATGCCGGTTTGCCTAATTTAAAAAATCTAAATTATATCAATGATTTAGCTGATAAGTTGATTATAAATTCAAGTCTGTTGGATAAAGGCCCCGTTCATGTAAATTTTTCATTCGAGAAACCTTTTGAACCTAGAAGTTATACAGACAAGATTGAGATAACTAAAATTCGAAAAACATTTTCAAAGCATTCTATTATTCTTAATGAAAAGAAAATTGTTGAAATAGATTTTGATTCGCTTATTAAAAAACTTAATAGCAATGAACGCGGACTCATACTAGTCGGCTCAAATAATTACAATAAAGATTTTACAAAAAACCTTGTTAAATTCTCGAGAACTTTTGGCTATCCGATTTATGCTGACGGATCATCATCGTTAAGATTTGGCAGCCACTCTAATGAATATTTCATTGATAATTTTACTGCATTTGCCAGAGTTAAAAATTTTCAAAAATATTTTGATCCAAAACTAATCATTCAGTTTGGAGGAACTCCGACATCAAATGTTCTGCTGGAATTCTTTAATAATTCCAAGGCAGAGAAAATATTAGTCAATGAATTCGGAGACAGAAACGATCCATCGCATACTGCAAAAAAGATATTCACAATAAACCCAAATGAATTTTGTTCTTCCTTACTAAAAAATGTTGAAAAAAATATTAAGCGTGATAGCTGCTGGTTAATTGATCTTCAGGTAATGAATAATAAAGCGGCGGAATTAAAAAATAAATTGATCAACAATGCGGAATTCCCGTTCGAGGGAAGAGTGGCTAATGAATTGATCAAATCATTACCAAAAAAATCTAATCTGATGATCTCAAATTCATTACCGATTAGAGATGTTGATTTCTTTGCTTCATCAAATAATAAGAACATAAATATATTTTCAAACCGCGGCGCAAGTGGAATTGACGGAATAAATTCTACAGCGCTCGGTATTGCAAAGACATCGAAAGATCCGACGTACCTTTTAATTGGCGATCTGGCATTCTATCACGATATGAACGGTCTTCATAATGCAATTAAATACAAAATTCCTCTAACTGTAATTCTTATTAATAATCACGGCGGAGGGATTTTTGAATCATTACCAATATCGAACTATAAAGAATTTCTTCTCGAAAATTTCTTAACCCCATTGGAACTTGATCTTTCTAAATTGGTTAAAGCTTATGGCGGGAAATTTATACGTATTAAAAATTGGAGGAAATTTAGCTCTGCTATCACTTCTTCAAAAAAGAATAAAAAGATTACAGTTTTTGAAATTCATACCAACGCAAAAAAATCAAAGGAGTTGAGAGATAAATATTGGAATGCAGTTTCAAACGAAGTAGATTTATATATAAATGAAATTAAAAGTTGACGATATTCAATTTAATCTTATTATCAATGAATCCGATTTTAGTAATGAAAAAACACCGATAGTTTTTCTGCACGGATTTACAGGAAGAGCCGCAGATTGGCGATTTATCTTCAGCAAAATTCCCCCAATATTTTTCCCAATTGCAATTGATCTTATCGGACATGGTGAAACTGATTCACCGAAAAATCAAGATTACTATTCTTGTCATGCTATCGTTCACCAGATTGATTCTATAATAAATCAGCTTAATATTAAAAAATTCATTATAGCGGGTTACTCAATGGGCGGAAGAGCTGCTCTTGCCTATAGTTTAAAAAATCCTCAAAAAATTATAGCCGCTATTTTAGAAAGCACTTCGCCGGGAATTGAAGAATTCAGTCTAAAGAAAGAAAGAGTTGAACTTGATTTTCTACTTTCAGATAAAATAAAAAAAGAAGGCGTTGAATCATTTATAGAGTACTGGTTCAATATTCCCCTCTTCGAATCGTTAAAAAAATTTCCGCACTTTGAAGATGAAAAAAAATTGCGGAATCAAAATAGTGCAATCGGATTAGCAAATATTCTTTCAAATTTTAGTACGGGATTAATGCCCAGCTTGTGGGGTAAACTTCATTTGCTCGAATTTCCCGTTTTACTACTAAGCGGCGAGCTAGATGAAAAATACACTGAGATTAATAATGAGTTGAAAAATAAGCTGCCAAAAGCGATTCATAAATCAATTCCCGAATGCGGTCATAATGTTCACTTAGAAAAGCCGGAGCTTTTTATTAGATTTGCAAATGATTTTTTGAATTCAATTGAAAGGTGAATATGATTTACAAGTGGACTTCGACTAAAAAATATCAAGATATTATTTATGAAAAGATGAATGGTATTGCTAAGATTACAATCAACCGTCCTGAAAAACGAAATGCATTCAGACCTGAAACTACTCTTGAACTTTATGATGCATTTGCAGATGCGCGCGAAGATGCCAGCATTGGTGTAATCCTTTTAACCGGTAAAGGTCCGGCAAAAGATGGTAAGTATGCATTCTGTTCGGGTGGAGATCAATCAATCCGAGGTAATAAAGGTTATGTTGGAAAAGACGGCGTGCCGCGTCTTAATATTCTCGATGTTCAAAAACAAATTCGAAGTATTCCCAAACCGGTTATTGCACTTGTTGCCGGATATGCAATCGGCGGCGGGCACGTACTTCACGTTGTTTGCGATTTAACTATCGCATCTGATAATGCAATCTTCGGACAGACCGGACCAAAAGTTGGAAGTTTCGACGGAGGTTTTGGTGCTAGTTATCTTGCACGAATTGTTGGACAAAAGAAAGCGCGTGAAATTTGGTATTTGTGCCGTCAGTATAATGCTCGCGAAGCATTTGAGATGGGATTGGTCAATAAAATTGTTCCTGTAAAAAAACTTGAAGAAGAAGGAATTAAATGGGCAAAAGAAATTTTAGATAAGAGTCCGCTTGCAATTCGATTACTTAAATCTGCTTTCAATGCAGAACTTGATGGCCAAGCCGGAATTCAGGAGCTTGCCGGTAATGCAACTTTACTTTATTACATGAGCGATGAAGCCCAAGAAGGCAGAAACGCATACAATGAAAAACGTAAACCGGATTTCAAAAAATTTCCGAGGGTACCATAATTATGATAACATTATCACTAGCCAAAAAAGTTTTAAGAAAGAATAAATCTTATCTTCAGCAGAAATATTTCATTGATGAGATCGGAATATTCGGATCATATACACGGGGTGAGCAAAACAGTAAAAGTGATATTGATCTTTTGGTTTCTTTTCGAAAACCAATCGGATTAGAGTTCGTAGACCTTTCGGAAGAGCTGGAAGAGTT
>JACRFC010000061.1 GCA_016234355.1 Ignavibacteriales bacterium | reverse complement strand
TTGAATTAATAATAAAACTATTAACAATACAAAGTTTCCTGTTAATTTTTTTGAATTCATAATTCCCTCACTTAGATTTTTTTCTTCTCGCCTCTCGCTTATTACCCTTTACCTTCTATTCACTAAAACAACTCCTCCGATTATAATCAATCCGCTTATCAAAGTTATCAGAGTAATCTGTTCATTCAACAGAAGCCATGCACCAAAAAATGTTACAAACGGTTCGACGTAAAGAAACGCACCAACACGCGATGCGCTCATTTCATTTAAAGCCTGCGCCCACAAAGTATACGCTATTCCGGAACAAAAAATCCCAAGGAATAATATTGAGCCCCAACCGCTTATTGACAAACGAAAAACATCCGAAATGTTATTTTGATTAATTGTGAACGGTGCAATAATAACAGCAACAATTAAAAACAAATAAAATGTAGTTAAAACCGGAGATAGAGTAAAAGTTACTTTTTTGTTTACCATAGAATAGATAGACCACGTTACCGAACTTGATATTATCAGCACATCGCCTTTGTTTTTTATAAAATCCAGCGACGTTAGATCGCCCTTACTAACAAGAATTACCAATCCTAAAAACGCGACAATTATTCCCAGCGTTTGTAACAAAGAGATTTTTTCCTTAAAGAAAATAATACCGAGTATTACCATGAACACTGGAGTAATTCCAATTATCCAGCCTGTATGCGAAGCCGTTGTCCACTGCAATCCCGTTACTTGAATCCACAAATGAAAGCAGGCTATCCCGGCAAGAATAAAGATCCACTTTTGTTCGCGGATATTTATAGAAAATTTTCTTTTCCGTTTAAGAAGTACTGCAGCTAAAAATAATATTCCCAATATTTGGCGAATGAAAACAATCACTTCCGGTTTTACTTCTACAAGTGCATTCTTTGTAGCAATAAAAGATAAACCCCAAACTATAACCGCAAATAATGGTTTCCAAAATTTGGTGATTTGTGATTGGTGGTTAGTGATTGGAAAGTTCTTGATCATGATCTTGATCTTTTGAATGAAGTAATCTTTATCGTAGGAACAAAATTTCCGTCGTGTTTTTCATCTTCATAAACCACCTTCTCAAGAAACAATCCGGATGGCGGTGCGGTAAATTTTGCCGGAGCGGGTGATTGGTGTTCGAGAAAATATTTTAAATCTTTTTCTGAAAGTTTTCCACGACCTATTTCTACAAGAACACCGATCATTCTTCGGACTTGTTTCCACAGAAAATGAGAGCCGATTATGCGGATCAAAATCATATCGCTGTCTTCTTTCATTTGAATTTTTTCTATCAAAACATTTGTGGATTTTTCTTCGTCATCTTTGTCTGCAAAAGATCTGTAATCGTGCATCCCAATAAAAAGTTTTGATGCATTACTCATCTTTTCGAAATTCAAATCGTCTTTAATCCACCAGACAAATGGTTTGCCGAATGCGGTTCTTCTTCTTGAGATCTGATAAATATAGCTTCTGCTTTTTGCGTCATGCCGTGCATGAAATTTCGGATTTGTCTTTTCAACTTCAATAATATTAATATCGGAAGGAAGTTCATCATTAAATTTCATTCGTATTATTCCGGGCGCCAGCATGGTCTTTACATCAAGATGAGCAACTTGGCAAAGCGCATGAACTCCGGCATCCGTTCTGCCGGCGCCGTAAATTTCAATACGCTCTCCCTTGAAAATTCTTTCCGCAATTTCATATAATTTGCCTTGAACGGTTTTACTCTGCTTCTGCATTTGCCAGCCGCTGTACCGCGTGCCTTCGTATTCTATATATAGTTTGAACATGCTCATATTTTTTCTCTGATTGCCTTTGCTTCATTTTGAACCGTCAGGTATTTCCTGACAACTGGAAATTTCATTTTTTATCTACTATAGACTATATGATATTTTTTTTAGTTTTTCAAATCCATCTTATTATATTTGTACTAGGTTTAGTTATCTAGTGTCCGCAGCTAGATTACAGAGTTAAACGGGAACTGCGTAGCGGGTCCCGTTTTTTTATGGAAATAATACTGACCCGTAACCTTTATTTTTGAGCTGTCAAGTATTTCTTGACGTCTGAAAATCTTGATCTTCCTGTTGTTTGAACTGTTGAAAATTTTGAAAGTGCTCGCTTTTGCAACTACGGAATTTCCGGATAGTTGGTTTCTCTCTGTGAACTAATTTGAACTTGTCGGAATTTCCGACAAGTTGATTCTTCACAAAATGTTTTCGGCCGCTTTATCGCGTGCCTTCGTATTATATATAGTTTGAAGCGGGACATGATTTATAATTTTTTCTCTTTTGCTTTCTCTTTCATAAGGGCTTTGAGAAGACGACCTTTCTTCCCAAGAAACCCTTTGTTCATATCAATAATTTCCTTCGATATAGGAAATGTAGAGTAGGACAAAAGCGCAACGCTGTACAGACATTGTGAGCCCTGACTGTTTCTCTCCTTTCGGTCGAGTGTCTCGCTCAAGCGTGTCATCAACATGTTTCTCTTGAACCCTCATCAAACCGTGCATGAAGTTTTC
>JACRFC010000054.1 GCA_016234355.1 Ignavibacteriales bacterium | reverse complement strand
TAATGCAACTGATTCGATTAAAAATTGAATTAGTATGTTAAACTTTTTTGCACCGATCGCTTTTCTGATTCCTATTTCTCTTGTTCTCTCAGTTACAGAAACTAACATAATGTTCATAATGCCAACACCGGCAGCAAGAAGCGCTATTGCAGCTATAACTATTGAACCGATTCGAACGCCATTTGTTATACCATTTATCTGCGTCAGAATTGATTCATTAGAAAAGAAACTAAAATTATTTTCTTCGCTTGCCTTTAATCCTCTGATAACTCTAAAATATCCTTCTGCAAACTCAATCACATCATTATAGGATTCTTTGTTGTAAGTCATTACTGTAATATTCACACTGTTACTTCGTTTTCCATAAAAATTTTGAAATGTTGTTATTGGAACGATCGCAAAATTATCCTGGCTTTGTCCAAATACAGCACCTTGGGATTCAAGAACACCAATTACTTTTAATTTATGCCCATCCAATGTAACAACATTATCTAAAGCATTTTTATTTTGGAATAATTTTTTTGCGACGTCGGCTCCCAAAACAATAAAATTTTCATACCGTTGAATATCGCGGTCGTTAAACGCACGTCCGTCTTCAACATTCCATTTGTTATTGGGGAATGCATCAAGTGTGCAACCGCACACTTGAATATTAGGATTTGTTTCTATGTTACCAATTTTTATCTGCTTGCCAAAGTTCCATTGTTCAGCACCTACAGATTTAGCTTCCACAAGTTTTTCTTTTAGTCTATAATATTCTTCAAGAGTAATATCCGGTCTGTTGCGGAACTTTGCTCTTTCTGATGGACCACCGGTATTAAATGCCGGGAATTTCTGAATCTGAAAAGTATTTTGCCCCAATTGTGATACACCTTGTTCAATACTTTTCTGAAGAACTTCTATTATGGTACTTATTGCTATAATAGAAAATATTCCAACTACAATTCCTAAAATAGTTAGAGCAGAACGTAATCTATTTATACGAAGTGAAGTTAAGGATACTTTTACTACTTCAATGATTTTCATTACTCATACCTCAGAGCTTCAACAGGATCTAATTTAGCGGCAGTATATGCCGGTGCAAATCCGGAAAGAATTCCGGTTAAAATTGATATTACAATTGCAAGAATGAAAGCATTTGCGTCAACAGAAGTTGGCAAGAATTGATTAATAACCAGACTTAAGATTATCGCAATTACAAGACCGATCATTCCGCCTATTAAACAGATGATGGCAGATTCAGAAATGAATTGCCCGAGAATTGATCTTCTCTTGGCACCAATAGCTTTACGAATTCCTATCTCGCGTGTTCTTTCCTTAACAGAAACAAACATGATATTCATAATTCCGATTGCACCAACAAATAAAGATAAACCGGTAATAAATAATCCTGCAATCTGAATTACTCCAATTGTCTGGTTAATAGTTTTTAATAACGCTTCCTGTTGATTGATAGAAAAATCATTCACCTCATCATATTTTAATCCTCGTACCCTTCTCATAATTCCGACAGCTTCTTCTTTTACAGCTTCAACCATTGAACTATTTTCAGCGCGCACGTTGAAAGTAACACTTCTTAAATTTTCATTTTGGAAATACTTGAAAACATTTTGTATTGGAAGAAAAGCTTGGTTATCGGGATTAAAATTTCCCATAACCCAACTACCCTGCTCGGAAAGTACTCCAACAATTTTAAATTTGTGTCCTTTGATTTTAACAAATTGTTCTAAAGCACCGCCTCTAGGAAAAAGTTTTTTTGCAACTTCACTTCCAAAAACAACAACTTCTCTTCCGCCGTTGCTTTCTATTTCATTAAAAAATCTTCCTTCACTAAAAGAAAGATTTGTTGTTTTGATGTAATCTTCATTAGTACCTTGAAGAATAATAAACTCAACACTTCTCTCTCTGTATTTTACTGTTTGATTACTCCAGACAGTTGGCGCAGAAGCTATAGGTAGTTTAGCTAAGTCTTTATATTTTTTATAATCAGCTAAAGTAAGATTACGGCGGTTTCTCATTTCCCACCAAGGAATATCGTTGTTGAACCATTGCCATTTATCAATGTATAAATTATCCGAACCGAGGGATGCAACACCGGTTTGAAATGCATTATCAATTCCTCTGACTGCCGTAGACATTAAAACAACAGAAGCAATTCCTATAACAATTCCAAGTGTAGTTAAGACAGCACGAACTTTATTTGCGCGGATAGCACGTAAAGAAATTGCTAACCCTTCTTTCAGTTCAAATAAAAAATTGTTCATTTTATATTCCTTTATACTTTTGAGGAACCGTTTTTCTTAGGAACATATCTTTTTGTTACTCTTTCATCTTTTTCAATCATACCATCTCTAATTCTAATTATTCTTTCTGCATGTTCGGCAATGTATTCTTCATGAGTAACAAGAATGATAGTATTACCCTGTTCATAAATTTCATTAAAGAGCGTCATGATGTCTTCTCCGGTTTTTGTATCAAGGTTACCGGTTGGTTCATCGGCAAGAATAATAGCCGGTGAAGTTACTAATGCTCTTGCGATTGCTACACGCTGTTTTTGTCCACCGGAAAGTTCATTCGGTTTATGGTGCATACGGTCTGACAATCCAACATGATCTAATGCCAAACGAGCTTTTTCTTTTCTTTCTGCAGAATGAACCCCGGCATAAATCAGTGGAAGTTCAACATTATGAAGAGCATCTGATCTTGCTAAGAGATTAAATGTTTGAAATACGAATCCTATTTCTTTATTTCTAATTGCAGCCAATTCATTATCATTCATCTGGCTAACATTGGTTCCCTTAAAATCATATAATCCTTTTGTAGGAGTATCCAAACACCCAAGAATATTCATAAGAGTAGATTTACCGGAACCGGAAGGACCCATAATTGCAACATATTCATTTTTATCCATCTTCAGCGAAACATCTCTAAGCGCATGTACTTCTTCACTACCAACCTGATATATTTTTGCTACGTGTTCAATATTTATAATATTCATTTTTGTTCCGTTCTTTAGTTGAATTACTTTTTCTCGGTTCCTTTACGCTTAGATTGCATAGATACTTTTGAACTATCTTCTAATTCTTTTGAGATAGCACGATAAGGACCGCTAACAACATCTTCATCACCTTTTAAGCCGTTTAGAATTTCAATATAAGTATCGTCACTAATTCCGGTTTTAACTTCAACCATCTTTGCTTTATTTTCTTTAATTACAAATACAACTTCCTTCGGTTTATTATTTCTTTCCTTCTTTACTTTTGTTTCATTATCAGGTTTCTCTCCCTGTGAAGTGCTCATATTTTGTTTATCTATTCTTGCTGTTACACTTTGAATTGGAACTGTTAGAACATTTTGTTTCTTCTCTGTTTCAATATCTGCATCGCAAGACATGCCCGGTCTTAATTTATTTTCCGGATTAAGAATTAAAATTTTTACCTGGAAGTTTACAACTTCATCTTGAGTGCCAAGACCTTTTGTAACAGCGCTATTTCCAATTTGAGAAACTACGCCTTTAAATGTTTTATCTGAGAATGCATCAACATGAACTTTAGCAGTATCACCAACTGAAATTAAAACAACATCATTTTCATCAACATTAACAGTTGCTTCCATTTTACTTAGATCCGCTACTGTTAACATTTCTGTACCCGGACTAAAATTACTTCCAAGAACTCGTTCAGCTAATTCAACACCTAATTTGCTGACGGTTCCGTTCATCGGTGCAAAAACTATAGTTTTATTTAAATTAACATCAGCATCTTTTAGAGAAGCTTCGGCCTGACTTACTCCGGATTTTTGTGCTTCATAATTGCCGAGGGTTTGAAGGTAAGTAGATTTTGAAGCTTCAAGTTCAGAATCACTCGCAAGTTTTTTCTGATAAAGACCTTGAACACGTTTATAATCCGATTCAACTTTATCCAATGCAGCTTTTGTAGAATTTAAGGAAGAGCGCGCTTGATCTAGACCGGCTGCAGCACGATTTCTTTGCGCTTCATAATTATCCGGTTTAATTCTAACAAGCAGTTGCCCTTTCCTAACAACATCTCCTTCTTTAACCGGCAGAGAAACAATTTCTCCGGTTGCTTCGGCGCTGATCTTAACTTGATAAACCGGATTAATTTTGCCGGTAGCAGAAACAACTTGAGTTACATTTCTCTTCTCAACTTTTTCAGTTTGGACCGATACAATTTCTTCCTTGTTACCGCTAAATACTACAAGCAGAAGAATAACAAGAAGCAGAAGTCCCAATCCTCCAAAAATAAAAAGTTTCTTTTTTGATTTTTTCCCGTTAGCCATTGTAATTAACTCCTTAATATAAATTTATTCATATTTTGAAAATTCTAATCTACCGATAGCATTGTTCAACTTATCGTGCTGGCGGTAAAAATCATAGCCAGCATTAATTTTATTTCGTAGTGCTTCTTGATAATCTCTGCTCGCTTGAAGAACTTCAAGTAAAGTAGCTGAACCAAGGTTATATCTTTCTTGGTTAATTTTTCTAGTTTCTTCTGCAGCGTAAACACTTTTTACTGCAACGTCTAAACTTTTTTTAGCAGCAGTTAAATCCAAATACGTTTGTTTAATTTCGATTTTAATTTGTCTTTCTAAAGCAATAAGATCTTCTTTGGCATTCAAAGCGTTAACCTGTGCAAATTGTATTTGGCTTTCTGTACTGAAATTTGAAAAGATAGGAACACTTAACGAAAGACTAACATTCAGTACTTTTCTGTTAAAGAGATCGCCGGTTGTAATTGCACTTGTACCATAAGAATAATTTCC
>JACRFC010000050.1 GCA_016234355.1 Ignavibacteriales bacterium | reverse complement strand
GTAATAATCACTTTTTTCATTTAATTTTTTTATTTAATATTTCTTTACCCGAAAATAAGTTTTAATTCAGAATGATGGGGAATTCCTTTCTAACTTTTTTTGATAATGTTTTAGTTATATCTTTGCCTAAGATAGAATTCATCAATAACCAAACTCAAGAGGTTGTCTTAAAAAATTTCTTAGTGTTTCTTTGTGATCTTTGTGTCTTAGTGGTGAAAGTATTTCGTTTTTCTCTTAAAGAATAATTGATCACCACGAAGGCACTAAGAACACTAAGTTTCACTAAGATTTCAAAGACAATATCAACTGTCTTAACAGTTTATATTAACTAGCGGTCAACTTGAGTTGTATAATCGTTTTTTTAATCATCATTAGGTAAATATTTTATGAAGCAAAAACTATTTATCATATTTTTTCTCTTATCGTCTATATTATCTGCACAGCAATATGTTTTGAAAGGAAAAGTTTCAGACAGACCCACATCATCGCCTCTTAGTTACTCGAACGTTCGCATTGCAGGAACAACATTAGGCACAGCCGCAAATTATGAAGGGAATTTCGAATTACGATTAAGCCGCGGTAATTATAAAATAATTGCTTCCGTCATTGGTTATAGATCAGATACAATTTCAGTGACGCTGGTATCAAATAAAACAATTAATTTTTCACTCGAACCGGTTCAAGTCAATTTACAGGAAATAACAGTCTTTCCGGGAGAAAACCCCGCATTAGAAATAATTCGAAGAGCAATTAATTCCAAACATGACCGAAATAATAAACTTAACACATACGAATTTCACGCTTATACCAAGGGACTTGTTAAAACAACGAAAGATTTTTCATCGAGAAATAATAGTGCAAGTTTATCACTTGGTACGCAGGATACAGGTAAACTTAAAATCACCGGAATAATAGAAAATGAAAGTAAGGGATATTTCAAAAAGCCGAACAAATACAAAGATGAAATTCTTGCACGTAAGCAAAGTGCGAACACTCCTTCATCAATAAATATTTTAACCGGCGGAAGAATTATTCAAAACTTTTATACCGATGATATACAATTTTTCAATCGTCCTTTACCAAGCCCGATTTCCGATGACGCAATTGATTACTATGATTATCTTATCGAAGATACTCTTGCCATGGATAATAAAAATGTTTTTCAAATCCATGTAGAGCCGATTAAAAAGACCGATCCGGGATTCGTAGGAAAAATATTTATTTCGGATGATCAATTTTCTCTGGTTAAAATAGATGTGAACTTAAATGACGCCGCTAATCCTGGAAGAATCTTTGACCGCGTAAATATCTTTCAGCAATACACTCCTTATGAAAATAATATTTACATGCCTGTAGATTACCGAATTTTTGCCGAGGGTAATTTTCTCGGTTTGGTAAAATTCGGCTTTGAGTTAAATACAATTTTTTTCGATTACTTAATCAATAATAATATTGATGATGATTTTTTCGGAATGGCAATCGTAAAAGTTTTATCCGATGCCGATAAGAAAGATTCCACATATTGGAAATCCACACAAACGATCTCAAACACAAACGAAGAACTTGAAGCTTATAAACGAATAGATAGTCTTGAAACGATACCAAGAACGTTCTGGGATAATTTTTCGTTTTTATCCGCCAGCATTAATGTAAGCGATAATTTATCTATTACGGGACCGCTTGGACTTTATTCTTTCAATCCGATAGAAGGACATACATTAAATTTCGGCGCAAGTATTTCCCAAGAAGCAGATAAAAGACTTAATTCCAGAATTGATCTTTCATACGGATTCGACGATCAAAGATTCAAAACGGATTTTTCTTCAACTTATTTTATGGGTGAATACAGAACTAACTCGATTACCGTAAATGCGTTCACAAAATTAACTGAGCTTTTCGGTGAATCAATCCGCTATAATAAACTCACTTCTACTCTTTCAAATCTTTTTGGTAAATATGATTTCAAAGATTACTACTACACAAAAGGATTCTCTGTAAAACTATGGAGCGAAGTTTTTCCCGTGCTACGATTGTCTCTGGGATTACTTAACAGGACAGACAACAATGCCTACAATAATTCCGACTTTTCAATTTTTAATAAAGATAAAAAATACAATATCAATAAAACAATTTATGAAACAAGGATAAACGCTTTTACAGCCGGATTTCAATTAGACTTCCGAAAATATATTGAAGACGGATATTTTAGAAGAAGAACATCACAGGGAAAGTTTACAACTATTCTTACCGGCGAAATGATTTTAAGTAATACCGGTACGCTTAACAGCGGTCTCGATTTTCAATCATACAAACTAACACTAAGCGGTTTTGTACCAACATTCAAATCAGCAAATATGAACTTTGTGCTGAATGGAATTTACTCTGACGGACCGGTTCCATTTCAAATGATGTACGCGTTACCGGGAAACATTGAAAGCGCAAGTCAATCCTATACCATGAGAACTTTAAGGGTCGGTGAAGTTTTTGGCGATAGGGTTTTGGCTCTTTCGATCGAAAATAATTTTAACGATGAGATTTTTAGAATGCTTAATCTTTCATTTCTATTAGACTTACAAATCAGTCTGAGTATGCATTTCAATGCTGTGCTGCTTGAGGTTTCTCCAAAAAGTAGATCAATATTTCCAACCGGAGCCGGTTCACTTTTCAACGAGTTTAAATCTCCTTTTTATGAGATCGGTTTTGGAATAGGGCAAGCGTTATTCCCCTTCCGATTAGAATTTACATGGAAACTAAATTATCTTGGAACAAATAATTTTGTATTTGGAATAAATACACCATTGCTTTAACTGCTTAGGATAAAAATGAAAAAAGTTTTTCTAATTTTTGCCGCTTTAATAATTACCACTAATGTTACCGCGCAAGAAATCGTTGTTAATAAATTAGAACCGCCCAACTGGTGGGTTGGAATGAAGACAAACAAAATTCAATTAATGGTTTGCGGCGAAAACCTTAACAACATATCGGCAAGATTTGATGATTCCAAAATCAAAGTTAAACATGTTAATAAAACTGCAAATCCGTCCTATACATTTATTGATATAGAAATTCCTATCAACATAACTCCTAAAGATTACAAGCTTATATTATCACGCGGCAGCAATAAGACCTCATACACTTTTCCTATTCTAAAACGAAAAGCAGATAAAAAACAATCTCAGGGATTTTCAAGCAAAGATGTTATTTATTTGATCATGCCCGATCGTTTTTCAAACGGAGATATTACGAATGATTCAATTCCAGGTTATTCGGATTATATGAATAAAATTCCCGGGCAAAATCGTGCCGGTGGAGATATTCAAGGAATGATTGACAAACTTGATTATCTAAAAGATTTGGGAATCACTACAATTTGGTCAACACCTCTTACAGAAAACAATACGTTCCGTTCTTATCACGGTTATGCCGCAACAAATTTTTACAAAATCGATCCGCGGCTCGGTACTAACGATCTCTATAAAAAATTTGTAGATAGAGCTCACAAGCACGATATAAAAATAATTCTTGATCACGTTTCAAATCATTTTAGCGATGATCATGTCTGGATGAAAAATCCGCCCACACCGGATTGGACTAACGGAACAAAGGAAGATCATCTCAATGCAAATCACAATAAAATGATCTTTACTGATATTCATGCCGACAGCACAACAATAAAACAAGTTGAGCGCGGATGGTTTGTTGATACCATGCCCGATTTAAATCAAGAGAATCCGTTTGTAGCAAACTATATTATTCAAAACACAATTTGGTGGATGGAATATGCGGGTATAGATGGAATCCGAGAAGATACATATCCGTATAACAATCAAAAATTTATGGCTCGATGGGGAAAGACATTGCTCAATGAATACCCTACTATTAATATAGTTGGTGAAGTTATGACAGGTGAAACAGATTTTCTTGCCGGCTACCAAAAAGATACTTTCCTGCCGCAACACTTTAATACATATTTGCCTGCATTAACTGATTTTGCACTGCGAGATGTATTAATCGGCTACCTACAGGATCGTAATAATCTTTATAATATTTTCAACGTATTAGCAAAAGATTTTTTGTATAAAGATCCGAACAACTTAGTTACATTTGCCGACAACCACGATCTTACACGT
This sequence comes from Ignavibacteriales bacterium, assembly GCA_016234355.1. Classification (GTDB taxonomy): domain Bacteria; phylum Bacteroidota; class Ignavibacteria; order Ignavibacteriales; family Melioribacteraceae; genus Fen-1258. The sequence continues at coordinate 4,866 of JACRFC010000050.1, read as the reverse complement.
GTAATGTTCTATGCAAAAGGAAATACTGCCAAGGCACAAATTGTTTATACAATTCTTTTAACAACGAGAGGTATTCCGCAAATATTTTACGGATCGGAGATTGGTATTGTCGGCGGGGAGGGTGACGGGAAATTACGCGCTCCATTCCCCGGCGGATTTCCAAATGATGGACACAATGCTTTTACTTCAATTGGCAGGACAAAAGAAGAAAATAATATTTATAATTTTTTGAAGGACCTGATTCAACTTCGTAAAAAATATCCTGCACTTGCTGAAGGAAAACTTACACACTTTCCGCCGGTAAATGATGTATATGTTTACTTCAGAACACTCGCCGGTGAAAAAATTATGGTAGTCGTAAATAATAATAACTTGGCAACTAACGTTGATTTGAAAATGATGAAAAATTTGATAACTGAAAAATCAAATATTTCTAATTTAAGAACCGGAGAAAAAATTAATCTTGATTCAAATTTGTCTTTGAGAATAAATCCGGTAAGTGCGGAGATTTTCAAAGTAACCGATTAAATATTTTCTACAGTTCGGTTTTTAACTTAATGAGCTCCTCCCTTAAACATTAATTCTCCGGCTGTGACTTTTAATTTTAGATGATTCTGCTTAGGCGGCAGCGGGCAAGTTGCATATTTAGTAAATACACAAGGTGGATTAAATGCTTTGTTGAAATCCAAAATAATTTTCCCGGTAGAATCATTTTTATTAACATAAATAAATCTCCCCGCACCGTATGTTTCATCCCCGCTCGTTTCATCGGCAAAAATAATGAAGTACTGATTATCTTCTACAAGAGCATCCAGCTTAAATTGTTTTCCATCTTTTGTAAAAACTAAAGCACCTGGAGAAATATCTTCTTCAATCATTCCAAGAATATTAGTTATTTCTATTTTTTTAGGCGGGTCATATTTTTCTAATTCTGCTTCAAATCTCCAATCAGAATTTATCGGATAAGTTTCTATTCCCTTAAAAGACTTTACAAGTAAATTTTCCAGGTCGCGTAATCTAATTCCATATTTGTTGCCGCGTTTTATAACAAACCATCTTAATGAACCGTATTCCAATATTGTTGCGCCTTGAATATCATTTTTAAGATCTGCCGTTGTAACAATTTTTCCTTCACTCTTAACTTCAATACTCTTACTAACTCTTAGTGTGACAATGGAATCTTTCAATGTTAGCGTTCCGATAAAAGCGGGAGCTTTTCCTTCCGGAAAAATTATGTCGTTAGTCTTATCGCTCCCAAATTTATTTACACCTTCATTAAGCCAGAATAATCCGGCAAGATTTAACCATCCGTTTTCTTTTTTCAAATTATCAATTCGTTTATTATGCCAATCTTTGATCTCTTGTATATACTTTGCCTCTCCTTTTTCTTCCAATGACTTTTGACATGATACAATCAATGAAATAAAAATTAACGATAATGAAATTCTCAAGAATTTTCTCATTAGTTGTCCTTTTTTCTTTGGATCTAAATTATTATAACCAAATGTTACAAAAGAAATATTTTACAACCAAAAAATGAGCCGTAATTTTATAGTGCAAAAATCAGGTGAGCCTGGATTTAGTCCAATTTAAATTGATCTAAATAAAATATCCTCTCTTTTAAGGAAAAGTTTTGTTAAAACTTTAGATAAGAATTTTTTATATTGACCCGTGAATCTTAGAGCCGATTTTTATTAAGGATAAAAATGATAAACAAAAAGAAAGTTGAACTTAAGAAAGCAGTTAAAAAGGATAAGAAAAAAAATAAACCCAGCCGGAAGCCGCTTCCGAAATCTCCAGCAGAAAAAAACATAGACGAGAACTGCGCTTTTTTTCAGACGATATTTGAAAATGCAGGATTTGGAATTGTATTAGGAAATTTCAAAGGTAAATTGTTACGTGTTAATTCGACGATCGTTAAAATGCTTGGATATTCTGAAAAGGAACTCCTACAATTAACAATTAAAGATATAACTCATCCTCACGATTTTAAGACCGATCAAAAATTATTCAAGGAGGTCATTTCCGGAAAACGAAAGAGATATCAGATTGAAAAAAGATACATTACAAAAGATGGAAAAATCATACACGGAAAATTAACCGTATCTCAAGTTGATAACATAAAAGGCAATGTAAAATATTTTATTGCGCTGGTTGAAGATCTTACGGAACATAAACAAGCTATAGAAAATCTTTTATCACAGCAAAATTTGTTAGTAACTCTCTTAGATAATATTCCGGATAGTATCTACTTCAAGGATTTAAACAGCAGGTTTATAAAAGTAAACAAAGCATGTGCAACGAAACTTGGGGCATCAAAGCCGGAATTACTGGTGGGGAAAACAGATGCTGATTCATTCGGGTACGAACATGCTACCAGAGCATTTGCAGATGAACAACAAATCATTAAAACCGGCTTACCTATTATTTCGAAAGAAGAAAGAGAAGATTGGTCCGCTGCAAGAACAACATGGGCATCTACTACTAAAATGCCGCTCTATGATTCAGAGGGTAAAATAATTGGAACTTTCGGTATCTCCCGAGATATCACACAATTGAAACAAAGCCAAGAAATTGTTAAAGAGAGCGAACAGTTATATCGCTCGCTCTTTGAAGGTTCAGACGATGGAATGTTTTTCACTTCAGAAGATCTAATATTAGACTGTAATCAAACCGTATTAGATATATTTAGATGTGACCGAAGTTTCGTTGTCGGTCATCCTCCGTCAGATTTTTCTCCGGAAGTTCAGCCAGACGGACGAAATTCTTATGAATCTGCCAGTGATAAAATAATGAAAGCTTATAATGGTGATCCGCAGAGATTTTATTGGCAGCATAAAAGACCGGACGGATCTCTGATAGATTGTGAAATTTCTCTTAAGGCAATTACAATCGGCGGCAAGAAAATTATTCAGGCAACAATGCGTGATTTTACCGAGAGAATAAGATCGGAAAAGATTCGGCAAGCCCTTTATGAAATTTCCGAAGCCGCTTACACTGCATCCAACATGAGTATACTATACAAGAGAATTCATGAAGAAATAGCAAAACTGATGTCTGTGAAAAATATTTATATTGCTCTCTACGATGAAAAAGCCGACATCATTTCATTTCCCTATTTTGTTGATGAATTCGATCCTCCGCAGCAATCCAAAAAACCCGGTAAAGGTTTAACCGAATATATCTTACGTAAAGGCGAAGCTTGTCTCATTACTCCGCAAAGAGATTTAGAACTTAGAATAACCGGTGAGACTGAATTGATCGGTGAACCTTCTGCAATTTGGCTGGGTGTTCCTTTAAAACTTGGCGGAAAAACTATCGGCGTTATTGTTGTTCAAGATTACGAAAATGAAAAAGCTTACAGTGAAGAAGAAGAACAAATTCTTACTTTCGTTTCCGAACAAATAGCACAAGTAATTGAAAGAAAAAGAAATTCTGATGCGGTAAAAAAATACACAGAGGAATTGAAACAACTAAATTCTACAAAAGATAAATTTTTCTCTATTATTGCACACGATCTAAGAAATCCATTCATTACAATTCTTGGGTTCTCAGATTTACTTCATACCGATTATGCAGAACTCAGCGATGAAGAACGGTTATTCTACCTTGATGAGATGAAAAAATCTGCTGAGATCTCTCACAATCTTTTACAAAATTTGCTGCAATGGTCCCGCTCTCAAACCGGACGAATTGAATTCAACCCTCAAAAACTTAATCTGTTCAATATTGTTCAAGGCAACACAGACTTACTTAAAGCGTCGGCTGAAAGAAAGCAGATTCATATAAGTCATAATATTACTGAAGGTGTTTTTGTTGCAGCAGATGAAGATATGCTCAACACCATTATCCGGAATTTGCTAACGAATGCTCTTAAGTTTACCGAAAAGGGCGGCAAAGTTGAAATTACTGCATTCAAACAAAATAGTTTTATTGAAATTAGTGTTTCAGATACCGGCGTTGGAATGAGCAATTCTGTAAGGGAAAGTTTATTCAAATTAGACGCTACTCATTCATCATTCGGCACCGATAACGAAGCCGGAACAGGATTGGGATTAATTCTTTGCAAAGAATTTGTAGAAAAGAACGGCGGAACAATCAAAGTTGAAAGTGAATTAGGCAAAGGCACCCGATTTATTTTTTCATTACCACTCGCTCAATAAAAAAAATGTCTCGCAACGTGCGCAAAGAAGGCGCGACGAACGCAAAGAAATTAAATTCGTAGCGAGCTTTGCGGTTCTTGGCGTACTTTGCGAGAAAAAAAGAATACAGTCTCTCACAACGTTCGCAAAGAAGACGCAACGAACGCAAAGAAATTAAATTCGTAGCGAGCTTTGCGGTTCTTAGCGGGCTTTGCGAGAAAAAAAAAGAATACAGTTTCTCGCAACGAACGCAAAGAAAAATTTTATGCATGAAAATGAAATTGCTAAATTAATATTGGACTCCGCTTTCAAAATTCATAAAGAAGTCGGTCCGGGACTGTTGGAGTCTGTGTATGAAGAATTACTTGCGTTTGAATTGGGAAAAAATGGTTTATCAGTAAAACGGCAAGTAGGTATTCCATTACTATACGAAAGCATAAAAATGGAAATAGGATTTAGAGCAGACCTAATTGTTGAAAACAAAGTGATTGTTGAACTAAAATCAATTGAGACAATTCTTGATGTTCATAAAAAAATACTGCTTACTTACTTAAAACTAAGCGGATTAAAATTAGGATTGTTGATCAACTTTAACGTTTCTTTGCTTAAGGAAGGAATATTGAGAATTGTAAATAGATTGGATTTGTAGCGCGCTTTGCGGTTCTTAGCGGGCTTTGCGAGAAAAAAAGAATACAGTTTCTCGCAACGTTCGCAAAGAAGCCGC
>JACRFC010000049.1 GCA_016234355.1 Ignavibacteriales bacterium | reverse complement strand
GAAGGAAAGAAAATTAATTTAAGTGCTAACGCTGTTGCCCCATACATTATTGATAATGCTGCAAATCGTGAATGGATCGAAGATAAAACACAATTGGTTACAACTACTGAGATTTGCAAAATAGCAGAGTCATTTTTCCAAAATTATAAAACTGTTACCGGAAATATTGTTGAACTTCCATGAAGTATCGGTTGAAATGGTTATTTTTGTTTTGTAAAATAAATCTTGTTGAATAATCGGAGTAATTATGAGTCTAAAAGAAAAAATAAATCAAGATCTAAAAGATGCAATGCGTTCCGGAGATAAAATTCGGTTAGAGACAATTCGTTCCATACGTGCTTTGATTCTCGAATTTGAAAAGAGTGGAAGCGGTAAAGAATTAAATTCAGAAGAAGAAATAAAAATGTTAACAACAGCTGCAAAAAAAAGGAAAGAATCAATCGAACAATTCCGTAAAGGAGGCAGGAATGAACTTGCCGAGAAAGAAGAAGCAGAATTGAAGATCATTGAAGAATATTTACCGAAACAACTTTCTTTGGATGAAATTTTAGAAGAGGTAAAGAAAATTGCTTCTGATGTTGGTGCAAAAGCAAAAGAAGATTTTCCAAAATTGATGCCTGCTGCAGCAAAAGCACTTAAAGGTAAAGCAGACGGGAAAATTGTTAAAGAGATTGTTGAAAAATTATTGAGCAGTAATTGAATTATCTTGATTATATAACCTTTGTTATAATACTGATCGGGTTTCTACTCGGATTTAAGGACGGACTTGTAAGAAAGATCATTGGATTATTAGGATTGATTTTCGGGATTGGATTAGCTTTTCAATTTTCTGGAAGCATGGGAAAATTACTAATCCGTTTTTTTAACAATGACGAATATTTATCAAGTGTAATTGCCGGAATTTTAATTTTTCTTATTGTAATTCTCATAGCAACAATAATAAAAAGAATTGTACATCCGTTCGATAAAGTAAATCGTTTAATAAATCAAGTTCTTGGCGGAGTTATCGGTGCTGTTCAAATTATTTATTTTATGAGCGCTGTTTTTTTGTTCCTCAATATATTCGGGTTTCCAAAAACCGAGCAAAAGAATAATTCATTCTCATATAACTTTGTTCTTAATTTGATCCCAAAGACAATAGACTTTGCTATGGGTCAGAAATCAAAAGCATCTGATTATTTTAAGCAGTACATAGAAAAAAACGATATTGACAATTCGTTACAATTAGATTCACTTCCTAAAAAATAATGATAACAAAAGACGTTTTAGAAAAATTAGAGTTTAATAAAGTTATAACTCATATCGAGAAGTATTGTTCTACAGATAATGGTAAGAGAGCAATTCAAAACTTGGTTCCACTTGAATCAATTGATGAAATAAAGAGAAACGGTGAGCAAGTAAATGAAGCAAAAGAGATTCTTATAAAGAATGATATACTGCCAATCGAATATTTGCCAGATTTAAACGATGTTCTTTCTCGTAGCAGAATAGAAGGTTCCGTTCTTACTTCAAAACAAATTTTAGATGTGCTGAAACTTGCCGAGACTTCACGCAAACTTTTTCAATTCTTAAAATCGAAAGTTAATTCGCTGACATATTTAAAAGAATTTACCGATCTGCTCTTAGTTGATAAAGTTTTTGAACATCAAATCGGGAAAGTATTTACCGAGAATGGTGAGATCAGAGATGATGCAAGTTCAAAGCTTCGAGAGATTAGAATTGAGATAAGAGAAAAAGATACTGCCCTTCGTAAACAGGTTCAAAAATTATTGAAACAACTGAGCGATTCTTACTTAGTACAAGAAGAATATATAACTCAACGTGATGGAAGAATTGTACTTCCGGTTAAGTCGGAACATAAAAGGCATGTGAGAGGATTCGTTCATTCTGAATCTTCCACCGGACAGACTGTTTATATTGAACCGGAAGAGACTTTAGAATTAAATAATGAAATATTGTCGCTCAGCTTTGCAGAAAAAAGAGAAATAGAAAAAATATTAAGAGCATTAACTGAAAGAATCGGGCAGACAAGTACCGAGTTGAAAAATTCACTACAAGCTATTGCTGAATTGGATTCAATATTTGCCCGGGCAAAATACTCGATAGAAATTATCGGTTCTCATCCCGGATTCAGCGAAGACAAGCCCTTTGCATTCATTGATGCACGACATCCAATTCTTATCAAACGGATCGGGCATAAGAATACGGTACCGATGAACTTAAAAATGGAGAACGTAAATATTATTCTTATTACGGGACCGAATGCGGGCGGTAAAACAGTTACTTTGAAAACAACCGGTTTATTGATCTGTCTTGCTCTTGCCGGTATTCCGATTCCGGCTCACCCGGATTCCAATTTTCATTTTGTTGAAAAAGTCTTAGTTGATATCGGCGATGCACAATCTATTGAAGATGATCTTAGTACTTTTAGTTCACATCTAAAAAATATTAAACATATTATCGAAGAAGCTGATGATAAAACTCTAATTGTTCTCGATGAGATCGGGACAGGTACCGATCCTGCCGAAGGATCTGCTATTGCAGCCGGAATGTTAATAACACTTCGTGATAAAGGAGCTAAAGTATTGGCAACAACGCATCACGGCAGTTTGAAATTAATAGCTAACCAGTTAGATAAATTTCAAAATGCTTCTATGGAATTTGATACTGATGAATTGAAACCGACTTACAAATTTAATCAAGGAATGCCCGGCTCAAGTTATGCTTTTGAGGTTGCTAACCGGATCGGATTTGATGAAAAATTTATTCAACTTGCAAAAGAATATTTGGATACCGATAAAACCAAGATTGAAGATTTTCTCGTCTCACTTGAGAAGAAATCAAAAAACTTAAAAGAACAATTGAGTAAAACTGAGAGAGAGAATTCCAGACTTAAAGGATTAACAAATCTTTATCAAAACAAGATTGAAAAACTTGAGCAGCAGAAAAAAGAAATATTAGCTCAAACGAAAGAGAAAGCCGAAACATATTTAAGCGAAGTGAACAAAAAGGTAGAAGAGTCAATTAGAAACATCCGTGAATCACAAGCAAAGAAAGAAGTAATTAAAGAAGAGAAGATGAAGATTGAAGAGATCAAACAAGAAAGCACGCTGATTTTTAAGAAGGAGAAGAAGACGAAAGATGAAAAAGTTGAATTGATGAAAGGAGATTATGCTTCGATTAAGGATACAACTTCGGCTGGAGTTATTGAAGAATTAGATAAAGAAAAAAATAAAGCTTTGTTAAGTGTCGGCTCTCTAAAAATTAAGACGAAGTATTCAGACTTAGTCCCGGCAAAGAAATCTGAATTCGATCAAAGAGAGAAAAAATCATATAACTTGGGTCAAGATGAAATAAGCTATCGTTTGGATATCCGCGGCAAAAGAGCAGATGAAGCCGAGTTTGAAATCATTAAATTTTTGGATAACACTTACGTAAGCGGTGCCGATAGAGTTGAAATACTTCATGGAAAAGGAACCGGCGCACTTAAACAGCTTGTCCAAGGAATTTTGAGGAATAACCATTCGGTTAAAAATCATTATTTTGCAAACATAGAATACGGTGGTGATGGTATAACAATAGTTGAATTCAAATAATTTTATGATTAAAAAAATATTAATTGCAAACCGCGGAGAAATTGCTCACCGCATAATTAAAGCTTGCAGGGAATTAGATATTATTTCTGCAGCAATTTACTCTGAAGCAGATAAATTAGCATTGCATGTTCGTAGAGCTGATGAAGCTTATCTAATTGGACCTTCACCGGCAAGCGAATCATACCTCAACAAAGAAAAAATTATTAAGCTGGCTAAAGAAATCGGAGCTGATGCAATTCATCCTGGATATGGTTTCCTATCCGAGAATGCGGAATTTATTCTTATGGTTGAAGAGTCGGGAATAATTTTTATCGGACCTTCTTCTAAATCAGTAAAGTTGATGGGTGAGAAAACATCTGCAAGAAGATTGATGAAAACTAATAATGTTCCAATCGTACCCGGTACAACTGCCCCGATCAAAAGTGTAGATGAAGGAAAGAAAATCGCTGCAGAAATTGGTTATCCTGTAATGCTTAAAGCAGCGGCGGGCGGCGGCGGAAAAGGAATGCGGAAAATATCCAACGATGAAGAATTTGAATCCGCATACAACCGTGCTAAGAATGAATCGCTTAAAGCATTTGGCAATGACGATGTTTATCTTGAAAAATTCATCGAACATCCAAAACATATTGAAGTACAAATTCTCGCCGATAAATTTGGCAATTATCTTCACCTGTTTGAAAGAGAATGTTCAGTACAGCGAAGACATCAAAAAGTAATTGAAGAAGCTCCTTCCATAGCAGTTGACGAACTAACAAGAAAAAAAATTACAAACGCTGCAATAGATGCTGCTAAAGCTTGTAAATACTACAACGCCGGAACAATAGAATTCTTAATGGATTCAGACAAAAGTTTTTATTTCCTTGAAATGAATACACGGCTTCAAGTTGAACATCCTGTTACAGAAATGATTACCGGAATTGATATAGTAAAGCAGCAAATAAAAATTGCTTCCGGAGAAAAACTTACTCTACGGCAAGAGGATATTAGAATTCACGGTCACGCTGTTGAATGCAGGATCTATGCTGAAGATGTTGATAATAATTTCGCACCATCAACAGGCAAAATAGTGCATCATCGTTTAACATCCGGTCCCGGGATCCGCATTGACAGAGGAATTGATGTTATGAGTGAAGTACCGATTTATTATGATCCGATGTTGTCAAAAGTAATTGCTTGGGGAACAGATAGAAATGAAGCGATTGTAAGAATGCAGAGAGCTTTGGGTGAGTATCAAATTAGCGGAGTCATTACAAACATACCGGTTTTCAGATGGATACTTAAACAAAAAGTTTTCTTAGACGGAACGTTCGATATAAATTTTCTTGATAATGATTTCATGCCGCTTGTTCCGGATAAATGGAAAGATACAACATCGGAAGAGTATGAAGAAGTTGCTGCTGTGCTTTCTGCTTTATTAAAATCTAAAGAACAGGAATTATCATTATCGAAAAATAAGATTGCTACCAGTAACTTATGGCGGGATCAGAATTATGAATGAAATGATAATTACGATAAACAACAGAAAGCATTCTGTTAAAATCAATAACAGCAGCGAAGTAGAAATTAATAACAGAAAAGTTCCGGCAGAAATATCACAAATTAATAACAACGCTTTTCTTTTAAGATACAATAACAAAGTATTTGAAATAACAGCTCACAAACTTGAAAAAGAGAAATATGGAATTCTAATAGACGGCTGTTACTTTGATGTTTTGGTTCGTACGCAGATACAGGAAAATGCAAACGATCTTCAAAAGAACAAAAATATTTCTGCAAAAAAATTGAATATTAAAGCGCCAATGCCCGGGTTACTTCTAAAATTGAAAAAAAATATTGGTGATAGTGTCAAAGCAGGAGAACCTTTATTAATACTGGAAGCAATGAAGATGGAGAATGAAATACGATCTCCGGCTAATGGAATAGTAAAAGAGATACTCTTTAAGGAAGGACAATCGGTAGAAAAGAATTCAATTATTCTGACATTTGAATAAGAAATCCTATTTGCTTTTAGAATACAATTACTTATATTTTCTAAGAAATTAATTCAATCAAGAGGAGGATGTGTGAAGAAATTACTTACTTTATTATTAGTATGCAGTATTTTTGCTGGCAGCACCTATGCCGGCGGTTTTCAAACTGGAACTCAAAATGCCAGGGCAATGGGAATGGGCAATTCATTTGTCGGAATGGCATTAGATGCTTCATCAATTTATTATAACCCTGCAGGCTTAACAAATATAAGAGGTTTTAATTTAGTTGCAGGAACAACATTAATAATGCCTACTGTTGATTTTACCGGACCAAATCCTCTAACTACTAAAACCACAACTGTAGCAAGAACCTTTACTCCTATTAATTTTTATGGTGCATATACATTGGATGATGGTTGGACTGTTGGTATAGGTGTATATAACCCATTTGGTCTTGGTTCTGAATGGCCTGATGGCTGGATAGGAAAAAGTTTAGCCGTTAAAACCGAATTAAGAACTTTTTATTTTAATCCAACAGTCGCATACAAAGTAAATGAATACTTTTCAGTTGGTGCTGGATTTTCTTATGTAATTTCTGACGTAACCTTTTTACAAGCTTTTGATGTTCCAGCAATCCCTCTTGCACCTGGAGTTAGCTTGCCTGCTGTGCAAAATGCTAAGGTAACTTTAGAAGGTAAAGGTGACCCTGGATTTACATTTAATTTTGGATTTTTATTTAAACCAAACGATGTTATTTCCTTCGGATTTTCATACCGGCATTCAGTTGAACTTAATTTTTCCGGAGATTTAACATTTACTGATTTACCAGCAAAACCAACCGGATTCCCAATTGGTCACTCTGACTTATTCCCGTCAGGCAAAGGTAAAGCAACATTAACAATGCCATATGATCTTCGTGCAGGAGTTTCATTTAATGCAACTAAAGATTTTACCATTAATGCAGATCTAATGTTCATTGGCTGGGAAAGTTATAAAAATCTAATTGTTGATTTTGATAAAAATACCAGTGTTTGGAAAGACGTATTATCTCCAAAACAATGGGAAAATACTTTTGGATTTAAGTTTGGCGGAGAATATAGAATAAAAGACCTAGCATTACGCGCAGGTTATGTTTATGATGGTTCACCAATCCCGTCAAAATATATGGACCCATCTTTACCTGGTGCTAATAGAAATGAATTTACACTTGGTGTCGGTTATCAGTTTACTCCTAATATTCGTTTTGATGCTGCTTATCAATTTATTTCATTTAGTAATACTATTAGTGACTCTAAAATTCCTTTTAACGGGCAATATGAGAACTCAACGAATCTATTTGGGTTTAACTTAGGTTTTAATTTTTAATTGACTTTCCTTTTAAGAGGGATGATAATTGTAACATCCCTCTTTTTTTATTCCTATTAATTGTATAAACATAATTCGGAGGTTAAATGTTAAAAAAAATAATACTTATTCTCCTAATAGCGATATCCGCATCTAATATTTTTGGCGGCGGATTTCAGTTGAACGAACACGGTGCACGTGCGATGGGAATGGCTGGAGCGTTCGCCGGTTTAGCTAATGATCCTTCCGCAATTTATTTCAATCCCGCAGGAATAACACAGTTGCGTGGAATAAATTTTTCTGCTGGTGTTACTCTCATTGTTCCGAAAGCTTCATTTAGAGGACCAAGTCCGGCTATTGATGAATCTAAAGTGAAAGAAAGAATCTTCAATCCAATAAATTTTTATGCTACATATCAATTCTCTGACAAACTTTATTTTGGTTTAGGTGTAAATAACCAATACGGTTTGGGAACGGAATGGGAAGATAATTGGGTTGGAAGAGAACTTGCAGTTAAAACAGAACTGCAATCGTTTTATTTTACGCCAGTAGTTGCATACAAAGTTTTAGATAATCTTTCTTTGAGCGTAGGATTAGTTTACGCCTATGGAACAGTTGAAATAAGCCGCTACACAGATTTTGCACCCTTGACCGGTGAGGCAAAAGTTTCACTTAAAGGAAATGGCAGTGCATGGGGTTTTTCTGCCGGAGTACTTTATCAACCGATGCAAACATTATCTTTTGGTTTATCCGTACGCAGCCAAAATAAATTTACTTTTGATGGTGATGCTGTTTCTACAGGTCCTGTTGCCGTACAGGGTATGCTGCCAAAAGGCGGGATTAGTTCCACTATTTCTACCCCGTTGAACGTTACTTTCGGAGTTGTTGTAAAACCGATTGATAAACTTGTTGTTACAGCCGACTACCAATACGTTGGTTGGTCAAGTTATGATAAACTAACTGTACATTTTAAGGATATTAACATGGCTGATTTATCATCAGTCAGAGATTATCAAAACACATACATACTCCGTCTTGGTGCAGAGTACCAATTATTCAACAGTCTCTCTGTAAGAGGCGGTTTGTTGTATGATCGTAATCCCGTAAAAGATGAAATGTTAGATCCAACTCTTCCGGATTCCGACAGGCTTGGATTTAATGTTGGAGTCGGTTATAAATTAAGCGAAAACATTTCTGTTGATATCGCTTATTTATTCTTACGCTTTAGTGAAAGAAAAATTACTAATTCACAAATTAGTTATACAAAAGGATTTGCCCCGTTTAACGGTACTTATAATTCGCTCGCAAACCTTTTTGGATTAAACATTTCTTATAAATTATAGTTGGGAGTGAAAAATGCTTAAAAATATTTATAGAATTGTTACACTTACTATCGTTCTTGGCATATTAGTTTTAGCCGGCTGTGAAGATAGAAGTAATCTTACTGCGCCGGATCAACCAAATACCGGCAATGTGAGTTTATCGAGTTTTGTAACGATTGGTAACAGCTTAACAGCAGGTTATCAATCCGGAGCTCTTTATCAAAGTGCTCAACTATATTCTTTCGGAAATCAAATAGCCAAATCTGTAGGATCTAAATTCGAACAGCCTTATGCGAGCGACCCCGGACTTGGTACAAGAATAGAAGTTGGTTCAGTTTCTCCTTTTGCTTTAAAGTATAGTACAACTCAAGGACAACCAATCAATATGGGTTACTCAGGCTCATACAATAATTTAGGTGTTCCAGGTGCATTTCTTTATGATTTATTAAATGCATCTGCATCTGCTAATAGCTACACTGCCCAGGTTGGTGTTATTAATCCTTTATTTGATGTTGTTCTAAGAGGTAAGGGTTCTGAGTTTCAACAAGCAAAAGCTCAAAAACCTTCTCTTGTAAGTTGTTGGATTGGAGCTAATGATGTTTTAGGATATGCAACATCAGGCGGTGTAAATCCTTTGACGGATGCAAACATATTTGGATTTTTATACGGCAAACTTGCAGATAGTTTAGCATCACTTAAAACTAAAGTTGTTGTTGCCAATATTCCATCGGTTACAGCGATTCCATATTTTACAACTGTTCCGGCAGCATTAAAAGATCCTACAAGTGGAGCCATAATTCAGTTATACGGACAAACAACTGCCGGTGTTAGAGCTTTAGTACCCGGGCAAGATTTGTTAACATTACAAGCTTCCACAGTTCTTTTAAATGCCAGTGGCGCTCCGACCGGTGTAGGACTTTCAGCGTCCAATCCAATAGCCAATAAATATGTTTTAGATAAAGATGAAGTTGCAAAAGTTGCAGCTGCAATTTCAGCTTTTAACCAAACTATTGCAGCAGCAGCTAATGCAAAAGGATTTGCATTAGTTGATGTTTTCACTTTTTTTAATACAGTAGCTGCCAATGGATTATCAGTTGATGGATTATCGTTATCAACTGCATTTGGAACGGGCGGACTATTCAGTTTAGATGGTGTTCACCCGACTAGCACTGGTTATGGTGTTGTAGCAAATGAATTCATAAAAGTTATAAATGCGAAGTTCGGTTCTACAATCCCTCGTATAAATGTGTCAACAATTCCGGGCAGTGTAGTATTATCTAAAGAAAATAAAATGACCAAATATGGAATACCAATTATTCCGCCGGGTGCTTTAGATAATATTTTGTTTTAGTAAATTAGGGATGACAATTGTCATCCCTTTTAATTTTAATTAGGTGCTGTGATGAGATCAATTAATTACTTCTTGATTCTTTTGACAATAGCTTTTTACTCCTGCAGTGCTTCGGAAGAAACGACACAACAAAAAGAAAAGAAAGAACCGGATGTTTATATTTTCGATGACATACAAAAAGATGCAGTTAATATTAATGATACTACTAAAGCTATTCCGTCAGTAGAAGAAGTAAAAGTTGAACCCGTTAAAGTTGATACTGTTAAATCGGAACAACCTATTAGCGGAAAGAGGTTTATTATTCAGTTGGGTGCATTCACAACTAAAGAAAGAGCGGAAGCGTTTATTAATGAAAACAAAAGTAAAACTGAATTAGTTATGAACATAATTTATCGTGAGCAAATAAAACTTTTCGCAGTTCAACTGCCTCCTTTTGCAACAAGGGAAGAAGCAGAAAAGACCCGCAATAATCTTTGGCAGACCCCATCTTTCAAAGATGCTTTTATTATTACTGTCGAATAATTTATGAATCCTGTATTTCAAAATATCGTCGTTACTCTTGGTGGATTAGTATATGTATTTGGAATTGTTGCAATAATGGATCTTGCAGTTAAAAAGGGATTCCCTCAGGATTTATCACGTAAAGTTGTTCATATCACGGCAGGTTCATGGTTGATCTTTTGGCCTTTGTATAATCCCGATCATTGGACTAAATATTTAAATATTACTCCGGCATTAATCTGGACTATGTTACTTCTCATAAAAGGATTTACAGCTAAGCCGGATGATCAAGCAGTTAAAACTATGACAAGAACAGGTGATAGAAGGGAACTTCTAAAAGGTCCGTTATATTTTACTTTAGTTATGAATATTATGGGTACACTATTCTTTTATTCACCCGGTGCACTTTTATCCATGGGTTTTCTTGGATGGGGTGATGGATTAGCACCGGTTTTCGGCAAAAGGTTTGGCAAACATAAGTATCATATATTTTCTGATAAAACCGTAGAAGGAAGCATTGCTTTCTTTTTCTTCGGATTTTTCGGTGCATTGTTTTTTAATTTATTATTCTTTGGACAAATCAATATATTACTATTAATTACAGCAGCAGTTGTAACTTCAGTTATAGAAGGTTTTAGTCCAAAGGATTTTGATAATATTTTAATTCCTTTTTCTTCAATGATTGTCTATTATCTCTTTTTGTTATAAATTAATCATGTCAATCATTTAATAACTAAAATAAGGGGGCGTTATGGCTTTCTCTTTAAACAAAGTAATGTTAATTGGTAATCTTGGTAATGATGCCGAGACAAGATTTACTACCAATAATTTATCGGTTACATCTTTTTCTGTTGCTACAACTAATAGTTATAAAGGAAAAGACGGTAACTGGGTGAATGAAACAACTTGGCATAATGTAGTTTCTTTCAATCTTCCGGATTTTTATAAAGAATCCTTAAAGAAGGGAAAGAAATTTTATGTTGAAGGTCGAATTCAAAAAAGAGATTATACAGATAAAGAAGGTATTAAGCGATATGTTACTGAAGTTATCTCTGACAAACTTATACCTCTTGAAGGTCGAGAAGCAGGTGGAGGAGAGAGTTCTGGAGATAAATCCGGATTTTCAGGTACTGAACCGGATACTGCTTCACAAGGTGTTGATGATGATCTCCCATTTTAATGCGTATGTTGAACAAGTAAGGATACAATCTTAGTTGGAATTTGGCTGGTCTTTAAAAATTCTTCTTTTATTAATTTGTTTTATTCTTTCGGCTTTTTTTTCCGGCTCTGAAGTTGCATTATTTTCTTTTGATAAAAAGAAAACACGTGAGTTTAAGAAGCAGCATAAGATTATCGGCAGTTATCTCCAATCGCTATTGGAAAATCCGCGCCGGCTTCTTGTTACTATTCTTATTGGGAATACAGTTGTAAATGTAGCAGCTTCGATCATAGCAGTAATACTTGCGCTCGAAGCTGCTCTAATATTTAATATTTCTGTTGAATTAACTTTATTAATTCAAATCCCTCTTTTAACTATTCTAATTTTATTATTTGGTGAAGTTACCCCAAAACTTTGGGCAAACAAATATCCTTCTCAATTTATACGGGTTGCTGCATTGCCGTTGTATTGGTTGGGGATCATATTATACCCTATATCAAAAATTCTTACTGATCTTCTAAGATTGCTTTCTTCTAAAATGAACTTTGATAGAACAAAAACTGCTCTGCATGGAACCGATATTAAAGATCTTGCTGATCTAAGTATTGAAACAGGAACAATTGAAGAAGGTGAGCATGAGCTGATCCACGGAATTGTTTCATTTAAAACTGTAACAGCTAGAGAAGTAATGACTCCGCGTGTGGATATAATAGCTGTTTCTCTTGATACTGATTTTGATGAGATGATGAAGATTATTAACGAATCCGGTCACAGCAGGATTCCTCTTTATGAAGACAGCTTAGATAAAGTAGTTGGAATAATTTATGCGAAAGATCTGCTGCCGTTTTTAAGTAATCCGGAAATTCGTAAATCACTTTCTCTAAAAAATATTGCCAGAGAAGCAATGTTTGTCCCCGAGACAAAACTTATTAATGTTCTTCTACATGATTTCCAGGAAAAGAACATGCACCTTGGTATCGTTGTTGATGAATACGGTGGCACAGCAGGTTTGATCTCTCTTGAAGATATCCTTGAAGAGATAGTTGGCGAGATTAGGGATGAATATGACCGTGAAGAAAATGAGATCGTAAAATTGAATGAAAATAGTTTTATGATCTTAGGCAAGGTCTCAATAGATGAATTAAATGAATTACTGGATCAAGATTTTTCATCCGAGAATGATGATTATGATACTGTAGGTGGATTTATTTTTAATCAAGCCGGAATAATTCCACAGCAGGGGTTTCACTTAATCCACAATAACTATAAATTTACCGTTAAAGAAGTTGTCAACAAACGTGTAAATAAAGTTCTTGTTGAAAAAGTAAACTAACTTATATAAATGAAAAAAGGATGCTTTATTTCTGCTGTTGTTCTGTTTACACTTCTTGTAGGGACCGTTGTTTATTTTGTTAAATATAAAAAAGATTTTTTTAAGAACTTTTCGAAAGATAAGATTGTAGGTTTAGCTGTTGATGAATTCGACAAGAAATTAAATGATGTGAAAGCATCAGTTTACCGCGATTCAATGAAAATAGCTGTTCATAATTTTTTGGATGAATCAAAGAAATATAATTTTGATTCTGCGATTACACGTTTACAAGATGTTCTGGATGAAGCCCGTTTCTTGTATCACGATGGGATAGTTGATTCAGCGGATTTTAATCATATAAAACAAATAATAAATAGTTATGAAAGATCAGAGAAAAACAGAAATTAAAGTAGGTATAACAGTCCTACTTGGATTAATTATTTTTTTATGGGTTCTAGGTTGGGCAAAAAATTGGACTGTAGATTCACAACGTAAAGAAATCACCGTCGAGTTCAGTTCTGTTGCGGGACTTGAAATAGGCGATCCGGTAACGATTAACGGCGTTCGCAAAGGATATGTTGAAGATATCAAAATTAACGGAAGCAAAGTTATTACACTCTTAAATCTTCCATCCGATATAATTATAAAAGAAGACGCAAAATTTTCTGTTATGATGCTCGATCTTATGGGCGGAAAGAAAATTGAAGTTAACCCCGGCTCATCAATTAATGAATTGGATTATAAAAAACTTCAGCAAGGCAGCTTTGAGGGCGATGTTGCTTCTGCTATGGCAATGCTTGGCTCCGTTCAGAACGATCTGGTAGATGTTATAAAAGAAGTGAAGATTTCAATTATCTCATTGAACAAAGCATTCACAGATGAAAAATTTACAAGTGATCTGAAAACATCTGTAGAAAATCTTACAAAGTTAACAGATAATCTCAATCGGCTTGTTGTAAATAACAAAGATGAAATTAGTCAATTGCTGAAATCCGGGAATGAGTTAACCAAAAACGTGAACAGTTTCCTGGAAACAAATCGCGATACAATCACGCTGACGATCAATTCAGTCCACGATGTTCTGAAAACATCAAAAGAAATTCTGAGCAAAGTAAATGATTTTATGGATAAGACGGATAAGAATCAAAATAACCTCGGCAAACTTTTGAATGATTCGGGTCTTATGGATGACCTCAAAGCAACAATTCAGCAGGCAAAAGAACTAACAAAAATTATTATCGAACAATTGAAATCAAAAGGTTTCAAGGTTGATGCAGATGTCAGTCTCTTTTAATTTCTTATTCAATTCCGGAAATCCCGTTCGAAAGGGAAGAATGTAATATGGTATTAGGAATTGGAATTGATATAATAGAGATCGAAAGAATTAAAGAGAGCGTTGATAAGTTCGGTAAAGCTTTCTTAAAAAAGATCTACACAAAAACTGAACTTGATTACTCACTCTCACGGAAAAATAAATATCAGCATCTCGCCGCACGCTTTGCCGCTAAAGAAGCGATCTACAAAGCACTCTCCAACGATACCGATACGGTTTACAGTTGGCAGGATGTTGAGATCTACAATGAGGTGAACGGACTTCCGAAAGTAAAATTTTACGGTGAGTTGAAAGATTATTTAAATGAGGGTAAAGAATTAAAAATCTCTATGAGCCATTCTGAAAATTACGTTACATGCGTTGCAGTTCTTTCAGCAACAAAATAAGATTTAATCCATAAGTATTGCCTTTCATTTTCAAAGCAAGTAAGTTATTACAAGAAATTGAAGTCGGAGCGAAACATGAAAACAAATATTAAGCCAGGTTCTAAGATTAATGAATTGACCGTTAAGGAATTCAAAGAATTAATCTCTGAATCAATAAGGGAAATTTTGGAAGATATTATTGAAGATAGAGAAGCTTCATCAAGTAAAAATTATATAGATTCAATAAAAGAGGCGAGAGAAGAATATAAAACCGGAAATATTTCATCACATGATGATGCATTCAAATATTCACCTTCTAAAATGAAAGGTGTAAAATATATTGTTAATGAAGACGGTGAGAAAAAAGCTGTAGTAATAGATTTAATACGATATAGAAATGTTTGGGAACATTTTTATGATGTAATGATTTCGATTGAAAGAGAGAATGAAGAAACAATTAGCTGGGATACTCTTCAAGCTGAATTAAGAGAAGATGAACGAAAAGGGAAATGAATACAAGATTGAATTCGTGAGTTCTGCTGCTAAAGAATTTAGAAATTTATCGCTTGCAGTACGGCAACATCTTGAACCTATAATCAACAAATTAAGTTTGAATCCCCGTCCATTCGGTGTTAAAAAATTAGAAGCCAAATTTGAATTTTTCAGAATCCGCTCAGGTGCCTACAGAATAATTTTTAAGATCAACGATACAGATCGGAAAGTTTTAATAACAAGAATCGGTCATAGAAAAGATATTTACAAATAAATCTTTAATTCACCACAATAATTGTTGTTGTCAAGGAATGGTTATTGACAACAGAATAACGTTTATTCTTCCATATCATTTCTATCTGATGCACCGAAGATGTGAAGCTTAAAATCTTTTAATAATTCTTTTGCTTCCTCAACCTGATTTGATAAAATAAAGAACTTTGCCGGAACGGCTAACGGCTCAACGCTTAAAAAGTTTTGGCCTGTAACATAGTAATCAATTTTTGCGTCGTCGAATACCGATCTTATTAATGCTATGTCTCCTTGATTAAATGAAGAAAGCAGTTCGGTATATCTTTGCGTTTCTAATTTTTTCGGAGGGTCATAATTATAATCTATGAATAACTCACATTCCGGGCAGTGGAATTTTCCCGTTCTTCTTTCTTCTTCTGATGGTTCTGTTACCGTTGAACAATTTGGACAAACAATTTGTGAAGGTAATATTGGAGGTTGTTCTTTTTTAAGAAAATTTTGGCATAACGGATCTCTGCAGTAATAATATTCTTTTCCTTCTACCAAGCATAATTCACAATACTCTTTGCCGCAGATGTGACAAACAGAAATTGCTTTTCTTTCGGGATGATTGATACAGTTTTTCATTTCTCTCACTATAATTTCTTATACATTACTTTCCAATTATTAATAAGACTACACCGAAGATGCGGGTGGCTTGAAGAACTTGTTAAGCAAATAATTATTCAATTTCATCAGACCAATTTTCTGCTTCCCATACACTGCCACTTCCAAATCCATTTACTATCGCATAATTATCAATAAAAGATACTATACGAAGATATTCTTCAATTGTATCAATTTCGGACCAATTTGGAGGATTGGGAATGTGTGCTAAGTTCATAATATCACGATCAATAGTGGCAAATAAAGGTTTCTTGGATGCATCTCCAATTAGCCAGAGATATTTTAACCATAACGTTATTGGCTTCTGACAAATCCCTAATGTCAATGATGTAAGAATCTGACCGTGATTTGCAAGAAGATGTTCTTTAAGAGAAATTATTTCATTGCAGTATTTATTTGCATCATATTCACACGCGTAATATCTAAGAGCTAATTGTTCTAACCATTCTTTCAATGTTTCTCGATATGCTAGTCTCTGATTAGCGGTTGCTTGAGGTATATATGTATTTATATATTGCAAAGAAGCATTTACTGCGTTTCTTAATATCATTCTCTTGATGAATTTGTGCATTTTATTTCCAATTGACTCTATTTTTAATTATTCCCTTGGTTTACTAGTTTAGCTAATATTATGATTATAATAATAATTATAAATGGCATCCAAGCCGATAATGGACTTATTCCTCCTTTCTTCAATATATGTTGCTCTAACTGCTCTTCATCGCTGAATTCTATTATCATTGTAGAAAGTTTTTTCTTTGTATGAGTCAAGTAAAAATAATTTCCAAAACCCCCGAATAAACCAATCATGATTAAATTAATAATCCACATAATGAGGGAACGAGATTCCACTGTAGATAGAAATATAAGGTCTGCAATAAAAAATACTATAAAAACAATTAAAGCAGTCGAATACATCTTGCGATATAAAAGCCAAAAATAAGTGAATAAAAATGCAGACCAGTTCCAACTATATTTGCTATTTGTTGATTCTATTAATTCCCAACTAGATAAATAATAACTTGCATTTTCTTGAATAAAAAGCTCGTAATAAGGTTTTTCACTTTTTTCGATTTTGGTTTCGACAGGTGATTTATTCAATATGTCTTCAACTTTTTCTTTTGGTAAATCGTTTAAAGGAGCTTTTTGAATAGGTGAACCACAACTAGAACAAAAATTAAATCCATCTTTGTTTTTTGCACCACACTTTGTGCAAAACATAATTTCTAAAAAAGAATTCTCTTCTATTTCATCTGACAAATCAGCGCCACATTTAGGGCAATATTTATCAGATTCTTTTACGTCAGTATTACAATCAGAACAATAAAACCTAGAGCTGTTTTTTTGATTACTAATTTCACCCATATTGCCTCTTTTGTATTTGCCTAGCTATTAATTATACTACATTGAATTAGAATATAAAGAACGTAGATATGTATGCAGTTGCATATCTATCATCCGGTATAAATCCGTTTTACATTTAGAGAATAATAGAATAAAATTATTAATCATCACAGCAGTTCCCTTAACCCAGCTTTAAATTAGCATAAAAACCGAATCGTTCAAACAATATTATTAAACTAAACTATTTCTTTATATTTGTTGTTAATAAGTTGAAACTGTTAAAACAGTTACGTTTATTGATTTTTTGATAGCCCACGACTTAAGTCGTGGGCTATTATGAGCAATATAAAACCACAAACCTAACGGTTTACATTTCATGAAAGGGATCACTTGAACGATAAGAGAGTAATAGTAGCAATGAGCGGCGGTGTGGATTCATCAGTAGCGGCGGCATTGCTTCATAAACAAGGATACGAAGTAATTGGTATTACTATGAAGACATGGGGATTTATGGAAGTGGGTGGTGCGCCTAAACATGAATCCGGCTGCTGTTCATTAGATGCAATTTATGATGCGAAGAACGTTGCAAACTCTTTCAACATCCCGCATTACACAGTTGACTTCACCAAAGCATTCGAAGAAACAGTAATAGAAAATTTTGTTGATGAATATCTGAACGGCAGAACTCCAAATCCTTGCGTTGTCTGCAACAGAAAAATAAAATGGGAAGAACTCCTTAAGAAAGCAGATTCTCTCGATGCAAAATATGTTGCCACCGGTCATTATGCAGTTGTAGAACAAAACTCTACTTTGAACAGATATTCATTAAAGTATTCGTCAGATCAGAAGAAGGATCAAACCTATGCGCTTTGGGGATTAACACAGGAAAGTTTAAGCCGTACACTTTTTCCTCTTGGCGGATATACAAAAGAAGAAGTACGCAGACTTGCAGAAGAGTTCGGTTTGAAGACAGCAAAGAAGCCGGATAGCCAGGAAATCTGTTTTGTTGCCGATGATAATTATGAAAGATTCTTGCGCGAAAGAATTCCGGAAGTAATGGAAAAAGTTGAAGAAGGAGATATTGTTTATCACGGAGAGAAAGTAGGTAAGCACAGAGGAATTCCGTTCTATACAGTTGGACAGAGAAAAGGTTTGGGTTCATTCGGTAAACCGGTTTATGTGAAGAATATTGATCAAGATTCTAAAGTTGTTGAGCTTGGAGACAAAGAAGAATTGCTTGAAAGCGTCTGCGTTGCTGATGAAATCAATTATGTAAGCAAATCATCACTGAAAAAAGGTGAAATAGTTTTCGGAAAGATCCGCTACAGTGATAGAGCCGCCGCCGCAGAAATAATTTATGCAGATGAAAATCAAATTAAAATAAAATTTGCAGAACCAAAGAATGCAATAACTCCCGGTCAGTCGCTCGTTTTGTACGATGAACATGGTTATGTACTTGCAGGCGGGATTATTAGAAAGAATTAACAATAGACTTTCATTATTTGTATGTAATTACGATATTTGCAACGTGTTTTAAGGTGAAATATTAAACCAACAATAATAAATCGTTTTATAATTGGAGGTAAGTCTTCGAACGGAAATTCGGAACAAATGGATCACTCAACGCTAAAGTTTTACTCCTCAATCAAAGCTATGAACCGCTGACTATCTGCAACGTAAAAAAAGCTGTTGTCCTTATCTTTCTTGGTAAAGCAGAACTTGTAGTTAATAACGAAAAAAAAAGCATTCATACAGTATCAAAAGCTTTTCCATGGCCTAGTATTATCCGGCTTAACGATTATATAAAATTACCTTACAAAAAAATTATTCTAACCAGAAGAAATATTTTAAAACGCGACGGGCACAAATGCGCTTATTGCGGCAGAGCCGATCTTCCGTTGACACTTGATCATGTTATTCCAAGATCGAAAGGTGGAGATGATAGCTGGGAAAATCTTGTTGCAGCTTGCCTTCCTTGTAATAACCGGAAAGGAGACCGCACTCCGGAAGAATCTCATTTGAAATTGAAAGTTAAACCGTATACACCGAATCATATAATGTTTATTAGGAATAATGCCGGTCGTTTAGATGATTCATGGAAACAGTACCTGTTCCAATCGTAAAGTGAAATAAATTTTCATTATTATTGCACATCTAATTAAATTTCAATAAAATCCTATTATGGCAAAGAAAAGAATTCTTAGCGGAATGCGTCCTACAGGTAAATTGCATTTAGGCAATTATGTAGGCGCTTTGGAAAATTGGATTAAACTTCAGGATGAATATCAAAATTATCATCTTGTTGCAGATTATCATGTTTTAACGACTGATCTATCAACCGAAGAGATTTACCAGAACACACTTGAAATGGTAACAGATTGGCTCTCAGCAGGTTTAGATCCCGAAAAGTCGCCGATGTTCAGGCAATCGCAGATCAAAGAGCATACTGAATTGTTTCTAATTTTTTCTATGCTGATCACAAAAGCGCGTCTTGAACGCAATCCTACACTTAAAGAGCAAGTACGCGATTTGAATATTGAGAATTTGGTTTACGGACATCTCGGTTACCCGGTACTTCAAGCGGCGGATATTTTGTTATACAAAGGCGATGCTGTTCCAGTTGGTGAAGACCAGCTTCCGCATATCGAGATAACACGAGAAATAGCAAGAAGATTTAATACTCAGTACGCTCCTAACGATCCGGTATTTCCAGAACCTGAAGGTATGGTAACAAACTTTGCACGTCTGCCGGGTTTAGACGGGCATAGAATGAGCAAATCGCTCGGCAATGTAATTTTACTTTCCGACGATGCAGAGACGGTAAAACAAAAATTGCGTAAAGCAGTAACCGATCCTCAGAAATTAAGAAAGAACGATCCTGGAAGACCGGAAGTCTGTTTGGTATTTACTTATCACAATAAATTTAATCCTGAAGAAATTCCGGTAATTGAAAAAGACTGCAGAAGCGGTGTGCTGGGTTGCGTTGATTGTAAATTAAATTGCGCTTCAAAGATTAATACCATGCTTGTGCCCATTCTTGAAAAAAGAAAAACTTACGAGAAGAATATTAATCTTGTTAAAGATGTATTGAACGAAGGCGAGATAAAAGCTAAAGTAATTGCCCGGCAGACAATGAACGAAGTTCATCAAAAAATGAAAATGGGTTAATGTGTATAAAATAAGATTACAAGAATTTGAAGGTCCGCTCGATCTGCTTCTTTTCTTTCTTCGAAGAGATGAATTGGATATTTATGATATACCTATCTCACGGATAACCAAAGAGTTTATGGAATATCTGCATCTCCTCGAACAACTTGATCTTGAAGTAGCCGGCGATTTTATTTTGATGGCTGCTACTCTAATGCAGATTAAAGTTAGGATGCTGCTGCCAAGAGAAATTGAT
The DNA here is from genome assembly GCA_016234355.1 of Ignavibacteriales bacterium. Lineage (GTDB taxonomy): Bacteria > Bacteroidota > Ignavibacteria > Ignavibacteriales > Melioribacteraceae > Fen-1258. Next base: position 5,796 of record JACRFC010000049.1, on the reverse strand, counting down.
GAGAAGGGGGAAGAAGTTGATCCGCGTGCTGAATTGGTTAAAGCTCTTCTTGAGTACAAAAGATATAAAGAAATGTCGGAAGAATTTTTTTTCATGGAAGCGAACCAAAGGAAATTTAATTACCGCGGTAATTTTGATGAAGATCCGAAACAAACGACAACTGATTACGGTGTTCTGCTTAAGAACATTACAATTTATGATTTGATAAAAGCATTCAAAAAAGTTTTATTAGATAAACCGGCTGAACCGGTTCATCAAATTAAAAAGTGGAACATAACGATTGACGAGCAGATGGAATATATTTCCTCAAAGCTCGGAGATAATAATCAAATTGGTTTTCTTGAATTAATGATTGATCTGCGCGAGAAAATTAAAATTGTGGTTACATTTATTGCGATGTTGGAAATGGTGAAAGCCGGTACGATTGGTATACGTGAATCAAATAAAATAAACGATTTTATCATTTATGGATTAGCAAATGGATAATATTTACAACTCGGTTATAGAAGCGTTGATCTTCGCTTCGGATGATCCGTTAACTCCGCCGGAAATTATTAATGCAATCAAAGAAATAGACGGACCGGATAATGAGATCACTGAAGATGATATAGAAAAAACTGTTGATGAGTTAAATATAAAATATGATCAGAACGGAATTGCATTTACAATTTTGAAGATCGCACACGGCTATATCCATGCAACAAAACCGGATCATGCAAAGTATGTTGGATATCTATCAACAGAAAAAACAAAAAGAAGATTAAGTCCAGCTTCACTTGAAACGCTTGCAATGATTGCGTACAAACAGCCGCTTACAAAACCGGAATTGGAATCAATACGCGGTGTGAATTCGGATTATACTCTCAATACTTTATTAGAAAAAAATCTTGTTACTATTGCCGGAAGAGCAGAGACAGTCGGCCGTCCGCTTCTTTACATAACAACTGACGAATTTTTAAAATATTTCGGATTGAAGCAGATAAGCGATCTGCCAAAACCGCGCGAGATTGAAGAGATAATGAAGGATGAAGATTTCCTTGAACAGAAACGCAGAATAATGATGAGCGGAGTAGAAGAGAAAGCTGAAGAAGAAGAATTGCAATCTGAGCTTGAGCAGAACAACGAAATAGAATCAGAATTAAAAGAAGATAATGAAAATACGATTGAATAGGTTTCTCTCCGAGTGCGGGATTGCATCAAGAAGAAAATCCGAAGAGTTCATTCTAGACGGCAGAGTTCAGGTAAACGGCAAGCTGATTATTGATCTTGCTTTCTTTATTGATCCGGAGACCGATCTAATAGCTCTTGACGGAGAGAAAATAAAACCGCAGAAGAAAGTTTATTTTCTTTTGAACAAACCGAAAGCATTTATCACATCAACGGAAGATGATAAAGGAAGAAAGACCGTTCTTGATCTTATTGATACAAACCAAAAAATTTTTCCCGTTGGAAGATTGGATTACGATACAACCGGTGTTCTTCTTTTAACTAATGACGGAGATTTCACAAATTTTCTTACACATCCTAGTAATCATGTACCGCGGGAATACAAAGTAACTTTGAACAAACCGCTTCAAGAAGAAGATAAACTTAAGCTGCTGAAAGGAATTACTCTTGATAGAAGAAGAAGCCGTTTTGAAGCTATTAAATTTGTATCACGAAACCGTTATGACAAATTGGTTGTAACAACAGTTGAAGGAAGAAATCATTTTGTAAAAAATATGTTCCTTGCAGTCGGGTATTTTGTTGATGATTTAGACCGGGAAAGTTTCGGCGGATTTACAGTAAAAGGAATTCCAAAAGGCGGTTATAGAAAATTATCTCGTCAAGAGATAAAAAATATTTATGATAAATACGGCAAGTAAAATATTTCTTGTTCTGCTCGTCTTCACATCAATTCTATTTTCACAGCAGAAAGATACATTGATTGAAAAAAAGAGCGGACAAAGCTTAAATTCTCTTGTAGAATTACGCGATCAACTCGATGATTATTTCAACGATAAAAATTTCAGCGATGCTGTCTGGGGCGTAATGATAAGATCATTGAAGACTGGGGAAGTCATCTACAAAAGGAACGCAGACAAACTCTTTATTCCCGCTTCCAACATGAAATTATTTACAAGCGCTGCGGCAATAATTCTGCTCGGTTCCGATTTTACTTATGAAACAAATTTTTACGTAAACGGAGATATCGAAAAAGGTTTGCTTAAAGGAGATCTGATCATACAAGGTGCAGGGGATCCAACAATATCAAACCGATTTTATGAAGGCTCGCAGATAAAAATATTTGAAGATTGGGCCGACTCGCTTAAAGCAAAGGGCATCTGGGCAATAACAGGAAATATTTACGGCGATGATTCTTACTTCGATAATTTAGGACTCGGAAAAGGTTGGACGCTGGATTATGAATCAAGCTGGTTCGAAGCTCCGAGCGGCGCTTTGAGTTTTGACGACAACAGTATTGAGATAAAGATCGTACCAAGCGAAATTAATTATCCGGCAAAAATTTCTATTATTCCGGATACAAAATTTGTTCAGCTTGCGGCTAAAGTAATTACTTTAGATGAAAATTCGGAACAATCTGTTTCCGTAAAGAGACTGCGCGGGACAAATCTAATAAGTGTAACCGGCAATATTAAAAAAGATTCAAAACCGATTAGCGAACATGTTTCTATAAATGATCCTACAATGTTTTTTTTAACAGTACTTAAAGAGGTGTTTGAACAAAAAGGAATTATTATAAAAGGAAGGATCGGCGGAATTGACAGTGCAGAAAAAAATATTCCGTCTAACGATCTTACTCCGATCTTTTCACACAGATCGGTTCCGTTAAAAATGATTCTTAAAGAATTAAATAAGAACAGTAATAATTTTTATGCAGAGCAGATTCTCAAAACAATTGGTCTTGAGATTTACAATTTCGGTACAATAGAAAACGGAGTTAAAGCTTGTAATGATTTTTTTAATACGATGGGAATTAATCCCGATAATATGGTGATGGCAGACGGTTCAGGATTATCGAGATTAAATTTGGTAACGCCAAGGCAGATCGTAAATCTTTTATCATACATGAATAAGAGCGATGAGTTCTTACAATTTTATGAATCATTACCGATAGCAGGAGTTGATGGAACATTAATTGACAGAATGAAAAAAACTTCTGCTGAAAACAACGTTAGAGCAAAAGCCGGATACAACAATAATGTCTCCGCACTATCGGGTTACTTAAAAACAGTTTCCGGCGAGCAGCTTGTTTTTTCTATGCTGGTCAATAATTATTTAGTTCCGCCGGCACTTGCAAATTATATACTGGATAATGTTTGTCACCGTCTTGTAAATTTTATTAGAAATTAATTCTGTAAAAAAATAAGAAAGATTATTTTGGAGGAATATTGGAACCATTAAATCAAGATTTAGATTTTAATGCGCTCATTCAACGAAGACATGACGAGTTGAGAGAATTGCTGGCAAAAGGAATAGAGCCGTTTGCTTACAGTTTTGATGTTGATAATTATTCGGAAAATATCAAGAACAATTTTGAAAAGTATGAGAACAAAGATGTTAAAGTTGCCGGAAGAATTATAGCTATACGCAGAATGGGAAAAGCATCTTTCGCACACATTCAGGATAAAGACGGTAAAATTCAGATCTATTTGAAGAAAGACGACGTTGGAGAATATTACGATGTATTTAAGCTTCTTGATATCGGCGACATAATTGGTGTGGAAGGATTTGTTTTTAAGACGAGAACAGGTGAAATCTCCGTTCATTCAAAATCATTTACTCTTCTTTCTAAATCAATGAGACCGATTCCAATTCCGAAAGAGACAACTGATGAAAGCGGAAATAAAGTTGTGCATGATCAATTTGCTGATAAAGAAATGCGTTACCGCCAGCGTTATCTAGACTTAATTTTAAATCCCGAAGTAAAATCTGTATTTAAAACAAGGTCTAAAGTTGTAACCGAGATTAGAAAATATTTAGATGAAAACGGATTAGTAGAAGTTGAAACGCCGATTCTTCAGCCGTTATATGGCGGTGCTACAGCCCGTCCGTTCGTTACTCACCACAATGCTCTTGATATAAACCTCTATCTAAGAATTGCCGATGAACTTTATTTGAAACGCTTGATCGTTGGAGGGTTTGACGGAGTTTATGAAATATCAAAAGATTTCCGTAATGAAGGAATGGATAAAACACATAATCCGGAATTCACAATGCTTGAGCTTTACGTTGCATACAAAGATTATTTCTGGATGATGTCGTTCGTAGAAAATATGGTTGCGAATATTTCTAAAAATGTTTTTAATACAACCGAATTTAACATTGAAGGGAATAAAATTAATTTCAATCCGCCATGGAAAAGAATTTCGATGGTTGATGAACTAAAAGAAAAAGTGGGAATTGATGTTCTCTTAGCATCGAATGAAGAGTTGATAAAGTTATTGAAAACAAAAAATGTTGATATGGAAGGCGGGGAGAGCAAAGGTAAATTGATTGATCTTCTCTTTGATGTAACGATTCAGCCGACATTAATTCAGCCAACTTTTGTAACCGATTACCCGATAGAACTTTCTCCGCTTGCTAAAAAACACAGATCAAGAAAAGGACTTGTTGAAAGATTTGAAGGATTTGTTCTCGGTCGTGAAATTTGTAATGCGTTCAGCGAATTAAACGATCCGATAGATCAACGAAGCAGATTTGAAGATCAAGAAAAGATGAAAGAAGAAGGTGACGAAGAAGCTCATCAGATAGATGAAGATTTTGTGCGTGCACTTGAATATGCAATGCCGCCAACCGCGGGACTTGGAGTTGGGATAGACCGATTAATAATGCTCTTAACAAATCAGCCGTCAATTCGCGATGTGATTTTATTTCCTCAAATGCGTCCTCAAAAGTAAAGGTGATAATGAAAAATATTACTAAACATCTTCCATATATAATTGTTGCACTGCTACTAGGTTTATTCATTGGATTGAAGCTTAGCGATGTCGTTTCATTTTCTGAAAACAAAAAACAACTTAAAAAGATCGGTGATATAATGGAATTCACCGAAAATTATTATGTTGATAAAGTTGATGTGAAAAAATTAACCGAAGATGCAATTAAAGGAATGTTCAGCGGTTTAGATCCTCACACAGTTTATATTTCTGCAAAAGATCAAACTGCTGAAGAAGAATCTTTCAGAGGAAATTTTGAAGGTGTTGGTGTTGAGTTTCAAATTGTTAATGATACGATCACGGTTGTATCGCCAATTACAAACGGACCGAGTGAGATGGTGGGTATTATGTCGGGTGACCGCATAGTTAAAATAGACGGGAAGAGCAGTATTGGTTGGAAGAACGAAGATGTTATTAAAAAATTACGCGGCAGTAAAGGAACAAATGTTGATCTAACTATTTTCAGACCGGGTTCTAAATCTGTAACTACTTTTAAGGTTACGCGCGATAAAATAAATTTATTTTCTGTTGATGCTTCATTAATGTACGATAACGAAACCGGCTATGTAAATCTTACACGCTTTTCAGAAACGACAACAGAAGAGATGGTAAATGCGCTTCAGGATCTTACATTAAAAGGAATGAAGAGATTAGTGCTTGATCTAAGGAATAATCCCGGCGGATATGAAGTACAAGCATCTAACGTGGCTGATCTATTTATAGATGGCGATAAAATGATAGTCTATAATAAAGGCAGAACAAAACAATCAAGCGAAGAATATCATGCCGGAAGATCATATCCATATGAAAAAATCCCATTAATAATTTTAGTAAATCGCGGTTCTGCATCAGCGAG
>JACRFC010000053.1 GCA_016234355.1 Ignavibacteriales bacterium | reverse complement strand
GGTCTTTGGCGCGCTCGCGAATGGAATTATACAACTGAGCAATTCAAAATTTTAATTATCAAATCATTAGAATTAGGAATTACAACATTCGATCACGCTGATATTTACGGCGGCTATGAATGCGAAGCATTATTCGGAAATGTTCTACGAGAAAATCCATCCCTGCGGAATAAAATGCAGATAGTTACAAAGTGTGGAATAAAATTAATCTCGCAAAAATTTCCTGAACATCAATTACATTGTTATGATATATCAAAAGAACACATAATTAAGTCTGTAGAAAATTCTCTTAGAAATTTATCTGCAAATTATATTGATCTCCTCCTAATCCACCGCCCTGATCCGTTAATGAATGCAGATGATACAGCTGAAGCATTTTATACTCTGAAAAAATCCGGAAAAGTTTTACACTTTGGCGTGTCAAACTTTTTACCAAATCAATTCGATCTTCTCCAATCACGTTTAGATTTTTCTCTCGTTACAAATCAAATTGAAGTTTCAGTTCTAAATACAGAACATTTTGATAACGGTAACATAGATTTTCTTCAAGAGAGAAAAATTCCTCCAATGGTATGGTCTCCATTCGCCGGCGGTAGAATGTTTTGGGAAAATAGTGATCAAGCAAATCGCGTTAGAAATGTTTTGAATGAGATTGCCGACAAATATCAAGTAGGGATTGATTCTATTGCAACCGCATGGTTATTGGTTCATCCGGTAAATTTTATTGTTGTGTTGGGAAGCGGAAAAATTGATAGGATAAAATCTGCCTTAAAAGGTTTAGAAATAAAATTAACGCGCGTAGAGTGGTTTAAAATTTGGATAGCATCGAAAGGATATGATGTGTCATAATCTTCCCACTACCGCCTCCTTTTTGAAGAGGAAATATAATGGGGTGGTCGAATTTATTTCATCAAAACTATTTTCTTACCGAGATTAACATTTTCTTTTATTCAACAAAGAACAATAAAGAATAACGATTAATTTTTATTTCGGCTGCTGTTGAAGTATTACATCAAATGAATAATTGATAGGTTCAGAATTTTGTAATCCAGGCATGCCTTGTTTCATTCTTCCGCTTCCTCTTTGTCCGCTTGGCATTTGTCCTCCGCCTCTTGGTGTAACTCCGCTTTCCGGCATTCTTCCCATTGCATTTTCAAATTCTGCCCTCTCTGTTTCGAAGTGCACGTTTATTTTATCTCCCGAAAAAGAATTTATTTTCGTCAGGTAATTAGAGGAAGCAAGCGGAATTTGTAACTCATAAACAAAATTATTTGCTTTATAACCTAATCCTAATTTTATTCCTTCTGTGTTTTCTAGAGATAAAAGATTAAGCGGAAATTTATCTTTATTAATTATTTTAAATTCTTTTTGTCCGTTCAATAATTGCGTAATGATTTTTTCAATGTTTTCCGAAGGAATCATTTCCCTGTTCATACCCTGGAATTGAGCTATACCAATTTCTTTGTTCGAAATAGGAAATTTAATTCCGAGCTTTTTTTCATCATCTCCGTTAGGTGTTAACCAAGTAATAAATCCATTTCTGAACATTTGCATTATTTTCATGCGGTCGTCTGTGATAAGACAGATATACAAAAAGTTATTATCGTTCTTAAATCCAACAGCAAATTTTTTATCAGGAATACTTTCTAAAGTATTCTGCCAATCTGAAATATCTCCGTCAATTTTTATCTCGTTATTTCTCCAACTGCTGGTTGTTTCTTTTACACTGCTGCAGCCGGCAGCAATAATAACAAATAAAAATATTGAAATAGAGAATCCGATCCTTCTGATATACTCTTTAGAATACATTTTGATCTCCGCTTACTTTTATTAGTGAATCATTTTTGAAATGAATTATAACAAATACTTGACAAAAATTTAAGTGCCGAGGCTTAAATCCTGAAGGCATTCTGACAGCAGTTATTGAGATAAAAAATCTTACAAAACAGATTTATATTATAATTTTTTCAGCAGATCAACATAAATATAGCTCATGTTATACGAAATTGAACTCATCGTAGTGTATAGACCTGTTGTCGAATCGTACCGCTTCTCTGTCATCTGCAGAGATGCAATTTTACTTTGAACAGATGAAGATGCAGAATAAAAATAATCTAGATAATTTACACATGTTGCACAACCAATTGTTGTTTTCACAATATAAGGTATATCATGAATAACAATTGTTAAATCGGTATATGCTTGATTGATCGCATGAGTTACTTTTTCGTGCGCGGTAATGTTGCTAATAGTTTTTCCGTCTTGAGAAATAGAACCATTAATTGTCCCCGATGCGGTCAAAGTATCTTGTCCGGTATATCCTTCAAAAGGAGGAAACTTATAAGTATAATTTATTGAAAACGAAAGGCCGGACCAGCTGATTGTTTGAGTGTTACGTCCATAATCTTTATTTATAATTGGATTTTGATAATAATAATTAATTGTGCTGTTGGGATAGTATTTGTCATAAACTACAACACCCGTTAAAGTTATTTGCACGGTTTGAGTAGCGAGAATTTCATATGTAAAACTGGATAATATATTTACAGTTGATGCCGCTGATATAACAACATTATTTGTTGTGTTATCAAATAATTTAACCGATACCGTAAAACTGCCTGATGTTGTAAAAGTATGCTTTGCAGTATTGTTGCCGGTTACAGTAACATCTTGACTTCCATCTCCAAAATTCCAAACGTATTTGTTTGCGTTCGTCGGAGGCGTTCCTTGCACATTAGCCGTGAATGTATATTCTTTATTTATATCACCGTTCAATGGATTTGGATCAATGGTCATTCCGAGACGGTTTACATTAATCCATTTAAAGTCTACATAATTTTCGGCTTTACCGTTTTTAGCTCCGCAAATATAAAACCCGAGTTTAGTTGTCCCTAATCCTAATTTTATTTTTGCAACTCCTTTTGTAGTACTGCCTGCTCTTACTAATTGATTTCCGTTTTGATCAAAAATATAAAAAAGTTGTAGAAAATCAGTTCCCAATAAATATTCGGTATTATCGGTTGATCTACAAAGAACCGTCAAAGTATCTGAGTTGAGAATATAGTTATCAGCTAGTTCGTTCCCTCCAACTTTCCCGATATACAATTTATATGTCGGAAATTTATCGTTACCAATTGTGCCTGCACTTACTTCAGTCCATCTGGTTCTAAATTTATCCCAATTGATCATTGTAGTTTTACCGAAATAATAAACCGTATCAAATACCAATGCACCGGCATCTGCATTTAGTGAAGCAGAGAAAGGATTAAATTTATTTCCAATGAATTTAATTGTTCTGCCGATTGTAGTTCCGTTTTTTTGATAACCGGCAGGATAATTCGGATCGGAAACCTGTAAATCTCCGGTCTGATAATTCATTTGATAAGCAACAACAGCATGACCAATATTAGTTGTAGATCTTAATCCAACATATTGAGGTTCTTTAGTTAACAGCATTGAGAGCGCAAAAGCTTTCCAGGTAAGAACCGGATCCCCTTGCTGAAATAATTTTTCAGTTGCCCGGGCATCCCAATTTAAATCCGATTGAATTGCAGAAGCGAAGCGATAACCTTTTGGATTGTCCTGCCAAAGTTTTCCCGGTTGTGTTTTATCATTAAATAAATCATACTTATGGAATAACGTGCCATCTGTACTTTTTCTTTCAAGATAATACCACATTGCAGTTAAGGACATGCCTGCGCAAATTCCATCCGGTTCGATATAAGAACCATAATTAATAAATTCCCAATCATCAACTCCGGGTTTAAATCCGGTATCAATTATTGTCTGGCTTGTTAGAACTGATTCATCAATAAATCCTACAACAAGATCGCCGACAATATCGGTACTTGTTCTTTTACCCAAAGATTGATTTGTGTTGGGAGAAAAATATTTTGTAGCGATTGTAATATGATCGCTTGCTAATTCTTCGATTGGAATTCCCTCTAATTTTCCGGTCTGCTCATTATAAAAAAATCCCATTGCAAACTTTCCCGCTGAAAGAGTTATGGGCACTTTGATTCTCATTGTCTTATCTGAAAATCCTCCTTGATAGGTAATCTTTATCATTGGTGTAAGAGGATTGAAGTATTGACCTAATTGATGGCTTGTAATAGGAGCTGATGAGATTTTAATTGTTTGTGCTTGTGTAAATGAATTCGGTTGAATCGTTACAGTTAATCCATTGAGCGGATCGTTTGGTTTATTAACTGTAATTGTTCCGCCGCCCGTACCGATAGTTTGAGTGGTTATATCGACCACCGTACCAATATTTATATTTCCGTTATTACCGCTCGGAGTATCTGGTGAAGTTGGATTGCTATCATCTTTCTTACAACCGAACAATAAAAGAAGAACGAGAAATAAAGAAGCTAAATATTTCATCCAGCCCTCAAATATTTTAATTAAGATTTGGAAAAACTTAACTTTGATGAAACCTCGCTAAATGCTTATTAAAAGTCAACCGGTCTGAAAGTCTGATTTAATGCTGCACACGTTGAGTTATTTGGTTTTTCAAAGAGATTAAAATGAAAAAACTCAAATATAATTGGAGTTTCTAGTGCACCCTGGGGGACTCGGACCCCCGACCAATAGATTAAGAGTCTACTGCTCTACCAACTGAGCTAAGGGTGCGGGGGCAAAAATAAATAAAAATCGTTTGTCAGCAAAACTTAAGCGGTTTGATAATGATGAAGAATTAGGAGACTTGTGAAGAGGGAAAAATAAAAAAAGGACTTTCATTGTTATAATGAAAGTCCTTTTATGAAATAATTATTTAAAAATATTTTTAGGGTTTAAGCTTTTTCTTCCGCAAGGCGTTTAGCCATTATGCTATGTTTCTTTCCATAAGCGAAATAGATTATTAAACCGATTGCAAGCCAACCGGCAAGACGTGCCCAGTTTTGCCATTCCAAAGTTAACATCATACCCAGATTGAAAATAATTCCCATTGGTGCAACAAACCAAATAACCGGTGCCTTAAATGGCCGATGGCGTGTTGGTTCTTTCTTTCTCATGATCCATACAGCGATACAAACTAAAACAAATGCAAGCAGAGTTCCAATATTAACCATCTTAGAAATTCCTTCTATCGGAGTAAAAGCAGAAACAAGCGATACAACTAAACCTATCAATATATTTGCTTTCCATGGAGTGCGGAATTTCGGGTGAACTTCTCCAAATGTTTTCTTCGGAAGTAATCCGTCTTTTGAAATCGCATAAAATACGCGCGACTGACCGAGAAGCATAACAATACAAACAGATGTGAGTCCTGCAATTGCTGCCACAGAGATAATAAAAACAGCATAGCTCAAACCTTGCGAACCAAACGCTGCGGCAATCGGTGCGGTAATATCAATATCTTTATAGTTAACCATTCCTGTAATTACAAGTGCTACAAGAATGTAAAGAATTGTACAAACGATTAAAGAAGTGATTATTCCAAACGGAACATCTTTTTGCGGATTCTTTGCTTCACCTGCGTGTGTAGAGACTGTATCAAAACCTATATATGCAAAGAAAATATATGCAGCACCTGAAACTATACCCAATAGACCAAATGCACCGTGAGTCCCGCCAAATGAATCAGTATAAAATCCGCGTGCAGGAATAAAAGGATCCCAATTAGCAGCGTTTATATAGTTAGCGCCCAAAATAATAATGAACAACACTACAGTAACTTTGATTGCAACCATTACATTGTTTGTACTTGATGCCTGTTTAATTCCTCTAACAAGAATTGATGTAAGAACCCAAATGATTAATAATGCCGGAAGATTAACTGCAAAATCAATTCCTAAAATTGTTGGAAAGCTAAGATCCGAGAAGCGTGTTGTAAGATTTACGAGTGTTCCTTTATTTGTTGCTTCCGCAATCATTTCCTTTGCGGTAAAAACATCATTCATTAACCAAATGGGAAATTTTATATTAAAGAGATGTAAAAACTTTGCGAGGTAACCGGACCATCCGACCGCGACTGCAGAAGCACCCATACCATATTCAAGAATCAAATCCCAACCGATAATCCATGCGAACAATTCTCCTACGGTTGCATACGAATATGCGTAAGCAGAACCTTCAACGGGTAGGAACGAAGCAAACTCCGCATAACACAATGCAGCAAATGTACACCCGATACCGGCAACGACAAAAGAAAGAGCTAAAGCCGGACCCGCATATTCTTTTGCACCAACTCCTGTCATAACAAATATTCCTGCACCGATTATTGCGCCTACACCAAGAGAAGTTAAGCCCCACTTTCCGAGAACACGCTTGAGCTTGCTTTCCTTCATTTCAATTTCAAAATGTTCGACAGGTTTTCGCTGCCATAATTGACTACTCATAATGAGATACTCCTTCTAATTAGTTTTCAGTATTCTATTTCTCATTTAATAAATTAATTGCGAGGTGTGATTGAGTGGCTTTAATAAGCAATAAGATTCATTCTGTATTTCGATTTTCAATAAACTTTTCCTTTTACAATATCAGAATTATTTGCTGATGAACATATTTATAACTGTAATAATTATCAACTAATAAATAACCCGCTACAATAAGAATTTTTGCCCGACGTAAGTGGATTAATGTGTCTTCAGAAATTTCTGGAAGAATCGCTTGTATACGCTTCGAAGTAGTCTGCATGTACGTTGATAGGAATTTATATTTTAACCTTGTCCCCGTTTTTCTAAAGCAGTAAAAAATAATTATTTACTCGTCTTCTTCCCGAGTAGAGATAGGTTCAGTTTCATCAGCGATAAAGAGCATTGCACATTTATCCCCTTTAAATTTTCCTTTTTCTTTGCAGCGTTTATGCCGTTCTTTAATTTTTTCCAAATTAATTTTAGAATCGGAGACACCGAACATATCAAGTTCTTCACCGCATTCAGCGCAAAAAATCATATTACTCTTAATTGATCTTTCTTTATTATGCACGTACTTCTGTCTTTTCATTTTTTGATTCCATTGGCTCCCAGTCAATTCCTTCACAAGGAAGACTTTTTAAAGTCGGGTGTTTATCAAACTTCAAACACAAAACAGCCGTTTTATCAAAATGCTTGCAAGATGAACAAAGCGAGTTGTTAATTATCTCATCGTTCTCTTGTAGAAACATATTATATTTTATCAGAGCAGGGTGAATGATCACTCCGTAAACAGAAAGTATTCCGAACCACCACCAATATTTGTATTCCATCAAACCATATAGTATCCAGAGTACGGGAATTAAAACTGCCGTTCGAATAATTCCCCAGAATATTATTCCACCCATAAAACTGCTTTCTTATTAAAGGAAATCTAAAGATTGTTATAAGCAGTGTCAAACCTTTGTTATATTTTGCAACCTTCAAGGTCTAAAGCAGTGACCTTGTAGGTTTAATGCGTAACGTTAATAAATATTCCTCGTTTCGCTATGATTGACTCGGAATAACCCCGCTAAATTGATTTTAGCAACTTCTTATTTTAACTTTGATAAGAATAAACACAAACATCAACGATTTCAGAAATAAACGGATAGGCCTTTGGATAATCAGAATAAACCGGAACCGCAGACACAGCAGCCAAAAGCAGAAATAATTCCGGCGCAAAATCAGCCGCCCCAGCAATCACAACAGCAGAATCAACGTAAAAAAACTTATAGAAGATATTACAATAACAGAAAAAAATTCCGTCCTTCTTCAGGTGAACCAAACCAACCACAGCAGCAAGTTCAGAATTTCAGCTTTAAGAAGATTTCTATTGTTGTTCCATTCTTAAATGAAGAAGAATCTCTTAGACCGCTTTACAATGAAATAAAGAAAATGCTTCGGGGAATCTCCTCCGATTACGAAATTATTTTTGTTGATGACGGCAGCTCTGATAAATCCTTAAATGTGATAAAAGAACTTGCACGGAACGATAATAAAATTCATTATTACAGCTTCAGAACCAATTACGGAAAATCCGCAGCCCTTCAAGTAGCGTTTAAGCATGTTACTGGCGATGCGGTCATTACATTGGATGCCGATCTTCAAGACGACCCGGCCGAAATTCCAAATCTCTTAAAAAAACTCGAGGAGGGTTATGATCTTGTTTCCGGCTGGAAGAAAAAAAGATATGACCCGATAATCAAAAAATTCTCCTCCAAATTTTTCAATTATATAACACGTTTGTTTACCAAAGTTAAAATTCATGATTTTAATTGCGGATTAAAAGCATACCGTAAACAAGTTGTTCAAAATATTCGCGTGTACGGCGAACTTCACCGCTATATTCCTGTTCTTGCCAACTGGAAAGGTTTTTCTGTTTCGGAAATTATTGTAAAACATCATCCCCGTCGTTATGGTAAAACAAAATTCGGCATATCAAGATTTTTCAAGGGTTTTGTTGATCTGATCACGGTTATTTTTACAACACGGTACATTAAACGCCCGATGCATCTTTTCGGTTTTGTCGGATTTTTTATTGCCTTAATAGGAATTGCTATTAATCTTCTGCTTGCATACGAATGGTTCTTCATCAAACCACATGCACCGATTGCTAATAGACCTATCTTCTTTCTGGGAATCTTATTGGTCATCGTCGGTGTACAATTCTTTGCAATTGGTCTGTTGGGAGAAATATTAGTTCATAATTTTCAAGATGAAAAAGAGTATGTGATTAAAGAACAGAAATGATTTGTTGTTGGTGGTTAGTAATTAAAATTTATTTGTTTTATCCTATGAACTGCTTCTTTATTCTGCCTCCTACATTCTAATTAAAAATTCTTATTTTTAGATCAACTTTAGGAATTTATTCACATGAAGTATCATTTAGTCTCGGGCGCTTGCGGATTTGTTGGCAGAAACACGGTCAAACAATTATTAAAACGTACAAGTGATTATGTGATTATGGTTGATGATCTGTCTGTAGGAACACATCCATCAACATGGCTTCAAGATAAGACGACAAAAAAAATTAAAGACATAGAAATTTTTGGTAAGGATGAACGGCTTTTTTATTGGAAGATGGATTTTAGAAAATTCTTAAATAATCTTTTAGAAGATCCCAAGTGGCTTGAAAGAGAATATGGTTTAAGGATAGATCGTTTTGGCGATGCGTTTCATTTTGCGGCTATCGTTGGCGGCAGGGCAAAGATCGAAGGCGACCCGATGGCTGTAGCGCTTGATCTTTCTATTGATGCGGAATTTTTTAACTGGATCGCAAAAGCAAGACCCGAACGTGTGATGTATCCAAGTTCATCTGCCGCTTATCCAATCAACATGCAGACCGAAAACGAAGCTGTTGCATTGAAAGAAGCTGATATTAATATAGATGGATTTCTTCTTGGCATGCCGGATCTAACTTACGGCTGGACAAAAATGACCGGAGAATTTTTAGCAAAGATTGCGGCACGTAATTATGGAATCTCAATTGTTTGTATTCGTCCTTTCAGTGGTTATGGTGAAGATCAAGATCTAACTTATCCTGTTCCTGCAATTGCGGCACGCGCAGCAAAAAAAGAAAATCCGTTTGTTGTTTGGGGAACGGGACAGCAAGGAAGAGATTTTGTTCATATTGACGATGTTATGGATTGCATGTTTATTGCAATGGATAAAATTCATGATGGAACTGCAATAAATATCGGTTCGGGTAAGCTTACAACCTTCATTGATCTGATAAAAGTCTTCTGCAAGTTTGCCGATTATAATCCTACAATAAAACCTCTTGTTGATAAACCGATGGGAGTACATTCACGTTATTGTGATATGAGTTTTGTGAAAGAAAAATTAGGATGGGAGCCGAAAATTTCTTTAGAAAAGGGTATGAGACGAGTTTACGATGTGGCAGTGGAAAACGTGAGACGTAAAAAGTGAAACCTTGCCTACCGGCAGGCAGGCGGAAGACGGATCATTTTCAAATTGTAAATCCAAAATTGTAATTCATAAATGAAAAAAGTTGTCATCTTCGGTCCGGGTCCGCAATTCAAAGGTGGAATTGCAAACTATACAACATCGCTTGCAAAGGCATTGGAGAAACAAGGTGCTGAAGTATATATTGTTTCGTGGACACAACAATATCCTTCAATAATTCCGCGTGACTTCATTGACCGCTCAAGCAAAAAAAATCTTCTCGACGAGACTAACATCAAAGTCGAATACATAACTAACTATAATAATCCCCTTTCATGGAAAGAAACTGTTAATGCTATAAGTAAGATAAATCCCGATATAACAATATTTCAGTGGGCAATTGCAATTCAAGGATTACCGATGGGATGGATAGCAAATAAACTAAAACAAGTCTGCAAATGCGAAATCATTTTTGATCTTCACGTAGTTGCGCAAAAAGAAGGAAGTTCAATTGATAAAGCGATGATCCGATATGCGCTTTCTAAACCTAACACGTTTATAGTACACTCACTAAAAACATTAGAGGAGTTGCAAAGAGTATTCCCAAATCAAAAATTTGAAATCACCGATAACCGATCACCGATAACCGATCACAAATTTGTTATCAAGCTTTATCACCCCGTTTACGATATGTTTACGCCGGATCTTTCTTTCGACAAAGAAAAAATTAAACAAGAACTCGGTTTACGTAAACATGTTTTTTTG
Organism: Ignavibacteriales bacterium; assembly: GCA_016234355.1. GTDB lineage: Bacteria > Bacteroidota > Ignavibacteria > Ignavibacteriales > Melioribacteraceae > Fen-1258. The sequence goes on along the minus strand of JACRFC010000053.1, from coordinate 1,445 downwards.
TTTTTCGGATTTATCCGCAAATACAAAGGGTTGCACAACGTAATTCGTTCTTTCGCAAAATTAGTGAAAGAGCGTGATGACGTTTCACTTCTTATTGTGGGTGAATCTTTTTGGAATACACTGGATTCTAAGAAGCTATCTACAAAAATTAAAAAGAGTCTTTTCGGACTGATAAAGAAAATGCTGATCCGCAAAAGTGATGACGAAAGTAATTACCGCCCTCTTGATTTAATTGACGAGCTTGGCATTCGTGACCGGGTCGTTGTTGTAAACCGTTATGTCGGAAATGAAGAGGTGCATAAATATTTTCAAGTGGCGGACTGCAATGTTTTATTTTATCTTGTTGCCACTCCTTCGGGAGTTGAATCAATCGCTTATAATTTTAAATTGCCAAGTATTGCAACAAGAGTCGGTCACTTTCCCGAAACGATTAAGCACGGTTATAACGGTTATCTTGCTCAACCGGAAAATATTGAATCAATGTATGAAACGATGAAATTATTTTTAGAAAATCCTATTTCCCGTGAACACGTTGCAGAACAAGCAGCAAATATGAGTTGGGAAAATTATGGCGGTACAATTTTAAATTAACCTTTGCGTGCATTGCGCCGTAGCGAGATGTTTTTTCTCGCCACGCCGCCACGTCCGCAAAGAAAAGACGGAGAATAAATGGTGAAGCAGCCAAAAAAAATTACACCGGCACGAACTAAATCGAACGAGGGCGGCTTTTCGTTTGATAAATTCATTCCCGAAAAATATCAAACACCTGCATTGTTACTCTTGATCTTACTCCTAATCTTAATTTTCTTCTCACCTGTAATGTTCGGAAATAAAACCACATATTCAGGTGATCTTATTCAGGTAAAGAGTTTGAGAGAATACGCAACAAAAGACCGCGACGGATTTTCTCTTTGGAATCCATATATATTTTGCGGAATGCCTGCAGTTGCAACATCAATGTCTCTGCGCTGGTTTGATCTAACTGCTTCGGTTTATTCAAACACAACAAAAGTTTATTCATCTTTCTTCCGCGATTATAATGCGATCTATACATTCAGCTTTGTTATTCTGGCATTTACGTCGTTCATGTTTATGAGAAGATTTGGCGCAAGCAGAAGCGTAAGTTTTCTTGTCGCTACTGCAACTATATTTAGTACCGGGATCCTTCTCTTCTTTTATATAGGGCACATTACAAAGCTGATGAGTCTTGCACTTTTCCCTTTTATATTAATGATGCTCTTCAGGTTTCAGAAAGAAATTAAATTGTTAGATCTTTTTCTTTTTGTTTTTGGCCTGCATATTCTTGTTCTGGGCGCTCATGTCCAAATCGTATTCTACTTCGCCTTCACAGCGATGATTTATTTCATCTATTTTTTCATTCGTTCGTTTGTTATAAAAGATAAATTTTTACAAAAGCAGTTATTAAAATCTCTCGGCGTTACTGC
>JACRFC010000047.1 GCA_016234355.1 Ignavibacteriales bacterium | reverse complement strand
GATTATGTATTTGTCGTGTTTATTTATCTCTACAAAAATTAAACATCTACGATGTTTTTAGACCTCGTAGAGGTCATATTATTGTAGAAAAAAAGTTCATTTTACATTGATAAATCCTCGTAGAGGATTAACAAATTCCTCAGTATTTGTGTTAATTTGTAATAATTTTATTCTCAATATTATAAATCCGCAAATTCTTAAGTTGACGCCTATGAGTCCCTAACCTGTCTGCCGCCAGGCAGGCGGGACTATCATTCTTTAAAAATTTATATCGCTCTCACACTATTAGCGGTAGAACCATATTTTTCAACTAATAACGAAATACAGTTTTATTAATTTTTCTCAAATCATTAAGCATCATAAATACGGACAAAAATTTTTTAATATAGGATGTTCCTCAAAAATAGAATCAAAAAAACCGAATTAATTTACAACGGGAAGAGAGTTGTATTCGTAATTTCTTTATAAAGAATTCCCCTCTTAAAAAAATATTAAGAGGGGAATTCGAGTTTCACTTGAACAATTTCAACAGAGTTTTACTTCATCAACAGCATTTTCTTGGAAATTCTATAATTACCGGAACTAAGAGTATATACATACATTCCACTTGATAGTTTTGCAGCATTGAAATCTACCTGGTATGTACCGGCACTCTTATATTCATTCAATAGAGTTGCAACTTCCTGACCGAGTGTGTTATAAATTTTTAAGCTTACAAATCCTTGCTCAGGAATTGAAAACTTAATATTAGTAGTCGGGTTAAATGGATTAGGATAGTTTTGAGATAATTCATATCCAGTTGGAATTTCATCAAGTTTTTCTACATCAGTACCGCCTTGAACTACTTTTTGAACCAGATCAGATGTACCTACACCAAAACTTCCAATGTATGCAGTTTTTCCATCCGGACTGAAAGCCAATGCTCTTGGTCTTTCTGCTTTAGTAGCTTCTGAAGTAGGATCAGACCATTTCCATTTTAGACTATCTACAACTTTTTTCTGCACAACATCATAAGCATACCAAGTTCCTTTAGTATATGGGACTGTTGGCAAGTCATTTTGAGATCCGCCTGACATCCATAATTGGTTCTTGTTTGTTGGATGCCATGTAAATGATTCAACTTTAGCTCCAATCATGATTGAATCCTTCATTGTAAAGCTTGAGAATTCATCGGCTCTATTGTAGACATAAACTTTTCCAGTTGTATAACCAGCCCAATAGATTGTATTACCATCTTTAGAAACTTCAAAACTTCTAGAGAATCCTACTGTAGCGGGTAAAGCGTTTCCAATTAATGTAAGATTCTGATCATACATTTCCATTGGGGCACCAGTTAAAGCAGGGACTACCGGAGCGACGAAAATTGTACCGGTTGTTGTGGCGACAGCAGGTGCAGCAGCTGTCCATTTCAATTGAACTTTCCTAATACCTACACCGGTTTTGTAATTTATCATATAAAGATAATTAGGAGTTGGAGTATTACCGGTTAACATAAGTATATTTCCGTCCTTGTTAAGTCTCATGCCTCTGTTTGTTGTCAATAAAGTATCTCCTAAAATTTTCCATATTGGGGAAAAAGGCATTTGAGTTCCATCCGGTTTGAAAACATAAATTAAGTACACACTTTTTTTAAGTGTATCACCAGGTGCAACACCAAATTTTGCAACTGCTGCATATCTACCAACCCAGACATTACCATCAGGATCTACTGCGGTTGCATGGTTTTGACCTGTCTTAAAAGGTGCAGTTGATGGCCAACTACCTTGATTTGTCCATTGAGCTGTGCTAATGCTTGCAGTAATTAAAATTACTGTTAACAATAATGTAATTTTTTTTAACATTGTGACTCCTATTTATTATTAGAAATTAAGTTGGTTAAATCAATTATGAGATCAATAAATATTTTATTTTTACTTACACCAATTATTGTCTTCCATAGTAAGGTGCACTTAATTTTTGCATATCAACACGTACTAATGTGTGAAGAATAGCTCCTGCATCTGTGTATTCTCTAATGTAGAACAAATTCTTTTTAGTGCCCCAGGATAAAGATTTAACAATTGGATTTATGACACCAGGATAAAAAATGGATGAGACACCGTTACTATTAACCAAAACAAATGCATCAGTCATATCCGTTCCAATAATTAGATCGCCATTTTCAGCAAAAGTAATTGCTCCAACTTGAACTTTATTCAATCCATATTTTGCACCAATATCAAAATATTTTTCCTTATTGCCGAGAGAAGTATTTGAATTGATTTTATATCTATAGATAGCTTCTTCACTGTCTTTCTTTCCGGCAACATATAAATAACCATTATAAACTCTTAATGCAGAAACTGTATAATCAATCGGGAAAGCAGTAATATCCTTAGCAGGAGTTACACTATATAAATTTCCTCCGCCTCCAGCAGCCCAAATATTTTTGTTAATATCAAAATCCAATGTAATTATAGAAATACCAGTTGGGAATACAACATAAGTAGAGCTAGCAGCTCCCTCAGAAACTTGAAATATAGCTCTCAAATTTCTTGTGCCGTAAATAATATTATTCGGACCTACTTTCATATCAAAAAAGAAAGATTCTGCCCCTCTTGGTGCAAAACTTGAAAGCACTCCGGTCGGAGAAATCTTTTTGATACCCTGATCTTTAACATATACAAATACGTTTTCATTCTTATCAACAGCCACTGTCATAGGATCATCAACACCTTTTGAAAATGCATAATAAACGCCAACAGCTTCCAAAAGATTATACTTCACAATATTGCTGAAGTTTTCAACACCTTGAACAGAAATTTTAAGATCAAGACTATTTTTAATTAACGCAGGAGCTTTTACAACAAGTTGAGTTGAAGAAGCCTGTAATACCGCAGCTTGCACCGTTCCAAAAAAAACGAAATTCTCTTCTTTAACAGAAGAAAAATTTGATCCGTTTATAGTAACTTCGGTAACACCGGCTAATGCTTCATTTGCAGGAATAACACCGGAAATAACCGGTGTGCTGCCTTTCGGTTCGACTACATATAAACTTGGAGCCGCATCCTGGTTACAACTGCTTAAAAATGCAGCGGAAGCAATTATTATTACTAAAGAGAAATATTGTAGGGCACTTCTAAAAACCGGAAAATTAGGACTAAAGTCCAAAGTGATTGGTTTTTTCTTAACCCCACGCTTAAGCGTGGGGTTATTTAAAGCCGGGTCTAACAAGGGCTTCAGCCCAATTGATTTGATGCCGTCAATTAAAACGCAAGTGGTTTTAAAGACAAAATTATAGTTTTTAGAAATGCCCTGTATTAGCTTTTTCATATTCGATACCAATAAATTTTATTTTTTCAATTAAATAAACATTTTACATTTAGCTAGAAAGAAAAGCTCAATGTAAATCTATGGACGTTATTAAAAACTCCATATGGTTGAAAAGCGTAATCAAGTCCGAGATTCATGCCGGAAATATTTCTCTTAACGCCAAATCCAGCCGAGAAATTGTGTTCATCTGCCGGGGAAACAAATCCCGCACGAACAGAAAACATATTGATAAATGTGTATTCGGCTCCAAGGTAAATCTGTTCACTGTAGTCCCGCGGATGAGATGCATCTACAGCAACGACCAATGAATGAGTGTTTTTATCAACGTTAAATAAATCCATTGCATCTATAGATAGTCCGATTTTAAACATTAAGGGCAATTGAAAAGTCTCTTTCTTATACTTTAATTCTGCTGAGAAATTTCTAACACTCATTCCGAAATTCAAGCTCTTAAAACCTGTTCTATAAAGTATACCAAAATCAAATGCTATAGCACCCAATGAATTATCTTCATTTACAAAGTTTCCGTTCTGATCTACATCAACTACACTGCTGCCCAAATTCTGTTTAACATATTTGATATTACCGCCAACGGAAAACTTTGTGGAAAGTGCTTTTGCGTATCCTATTCCAAATGAATAGGATTTTGGTGAAAATGTACCAACATCTAAATAACCTTTTTCGTTGTTGGCTACTACCGTACCCATAAATTCGCCATAGTCAACCGATAGGAATGAAATTCCGAATACTCCGTAATCGCCGTCAAAAGGTGCAAAAGCAATAGCAGAGTGAATGTAATTGATATCGGCGATCCAGCTTACATTTCCTACCGAGAAAGAAGTAAATTCTTTAATTGAAGCCAGTGTTGCAGGATTATAAAAGATAGCAGAAGCCGAAGCTAAGTCCACTGCAGTAACAGCTTCTGAAAAACCGCTTGTTCTGGCATCAGTAGAAACACTAAGGAACTTCATACCGGTTTGCGCAAGTTTTTTATCTTGTGCATTTAAGGTATGAGCAAGTAATCCTAAAATTAGCAAAGTGATAATTGTATAATTTCTCATTTATTTACCCAAAATTTTTTTATCTGATAACAACAAATTTGGCTATATGGTTTTGACCTGTAGTTTTATCAGTAATAACAGCAATGTAAATACCGCTTACAATTATTTGACTTGATGAAGTAACCTGGTACCAGAACTCATCACCGCTGCCGTTAGTATGTTCAATAGTTTTAATTAATTCACCCAGTTCAGAATAAATTTTTATAGTACATTGACCCGGGATATTATAGAATGCAATTTTATCTTCATCAGCAGCACCGGGAAAACGTATACTACCTTTTGCAGAAGCGTTAAACGGATTAGGTACAATTCTTATATCACTCAATTTGTCACCAGCTTGTCTTTGAAGATTAGCCGGATCGTACGATTGAGTAAAGTATCTTCCGCTTTCAAGTCTTCCCGCGGGTGTGCCGGGTCCGCTCGATATTGGAGCCCCGACTGCTGTTATATAATAGTAATAATTGAAACCTCGAACCAAATTTTTATCATCGTAACTTCTTTCGCTGGCACTCGAAGTTTGATAAATCATTGTATAATTACTGTCAACATTACCAAGTGCACGATAAATTCTAAATGCAACCGGTGGATTAGGATCGCTAGAATTTAGATCCCACTTAAGAGAAATTCTATCGCCGCCTGAATTAACTTCAAACGTAGTTGGAGGCATAGGTGGTTGAGGTAATTTCCATCCGGAATTAAAGTTTTCGGTAACTCTCTTGAACGTTAACATAAGCGAATCTTTTCCCTGCATAACAATTCTATTTTTTGCGACGTCCGTTATTTGTCCCTTTTTATATTTTATCCCGGTATCTATTTGTAGTTTTCTTCCAATTCCATTTACAGCTTCAGCAATTACAATTCTAATACTCTCGCCGGGTTTGAGCGTATAAGGTCCATATCCGTTATTAAAAGAAATACCTCCCGATGCGTTTCCAACATTTGGTGCATTTTTTTGAATTGCAAAATCTCCGCTCGGTTCAACTGCATCGGCATGTCTTGGTGCTTTGTGCCCGGCTGACATCAATGCATATTCTTGAGTCATTCTATCAATATTTAATGCATTAGCTCCAGCCAATAAAAGCGGGTGATCT
>JACRFC010000009.1 GCA_016234355.1 Ignavibacteriales bacterium | reverse complement strand
TCATTTTTTAATTTCAGATTTTTCTTTATAAATGCTTTCCTTTCCAACTCTCTCTTTCTTATCAATCCGGCTGTCTATTTTTGCAATCAACAATCCGAATAAAGCTAACCCGATAACTATAAGCAGAGTTACAAAAATGAAAACGATTGTATATAAACTCATAACATAAAATCCCGATTCGATTTTCTATTATACAAAACAAATCTATTTTTTCTTTTTAAGTTTTTTGGCTTCCTTAAGAACTTCTTTATTCCGAGTTTTAACTTTTCTCTGCAGTTTTTTAATATCTTCTTCCGCGGGCAGCTCTTCAGGCTTGATTTTACTCTTTGCCAAAAGGTTTCTTACATCTTCGTTGTTCTTCACATGTTCATGTGTTATCTGCGGTTCGCCGCGTAAATCATTTCTCTTTACATTGAAGTTTGTAATTTCGGTTGCAAGATCTTTTGCTTTAATTGTTATTATCGGAAGAAAATCTGCAAGCGGCCTGTTTTCCGATATGTTTAACTTTTTCTTCATTTGTAGAGTTGTAAGTCCGCCAAACAACGCTTGATCGCCTCGGCTTCTAATCCTTCCGAATCCTTCATGGTCAACATCTCTTATACTAACAACCATGTAGAATTTTGAATATTTAAATGAATAATTATTGTACGCCATATACTATTATTCCCCATTCGTTAGTAAGTTAATTGTTCAACGATTAATCTTAGAATCTATCTTCAAGATAATATCAATAACATCATTCTTAAGACTTATCCTTATATTATAAAATCCATGTTTTCGACACAATTGATCTTTTAATTTGTCAATCTTTTTTTGGCGCATATTCATATGATGGGGCTCATCAAACTCTAACAAATATTTTTCCCCTATCATCATATCAAAAAAATAATTCTCAAGTTTATATTGAAATACAACTCTCTTTCCTTTTGCTTCATAATATTTTTTTAACATCCCAAGTATTGTAGTCTCATTTCGATCTAGATACGTATTATTAAGCTTATAACTCTGTGCTAATTCTCTAATAATGGATACCGCATTTTTATCGAGATAATAATCAACTATTTTTCTTTTAGCACCGTTTCCGATTCCGACTGTAACAGATGTTCGAATAATTCTCCCCTTTTTTACCCCATTATTTATCAGGTTTAATGCTCTATATATTAAGTTATTAAAATTTCTCCATTCTGTATAAGCTAACATTTTTTGTAAGTCACGAGCCAGCCAATATTCAATTCCATCTTGCTCATAAGCGGCTTCTTCAAAACTTGTTTTCAACTGTTTAATTATTTCTTTTTTCATTTTGCTTTCCCCTCCATTTGGTTAACAATCTTTACCGTTTAAACTATTACCTTATATAAACTTCAATATAAATTATCATTAATCGCGCAAAGTGTAAACCGTAAAAACTGGTATTAGAATCTGTGTGGGGTATTTCCGTTCTTCTTCTTAAGTTTGATTAGTCAATTTTCTATTTCTCGGAGGAAATAATATGTCTGTTGTTCTTGATGGTTCAAATTTAACAATCGAAAAAATAGTTGCAGTAGCCCGACACAATGAAAAAGTAGAATTACATCCCGATGCTCTTGAAAGAATTAAGATCTGCCGTGCAATGCTTGAAGAAAAAATCAATGCACATGAGATTATGTACGGTGTTAATACCGGAATAGGTGAATTTTCGGAAGTTGTTTTGAATGATGATCAAGTAAAAGACTTTCAAAAATATTTGATCTACAACCACGCCGCCGGAATTGGCGATCCTGCCCCGATTGAATATGTAAGAGGTGCAATAGCAGGACGCATCAACGTTCACGCTCACGGCAACTCCGGCTGCAGACCGGAAATAACGCTAACACTTGTAGAAATGCTAAACAAGAATGTAACACCTGTCGTTTGTCAGAAAGGTTCTGTCGGCGCTTGCGGTGATCTTGCCCCTATGAGCCAGATTGCTTTACTATTGATTGGTGAAGGTGAAGCTTATTTTAACGGAGAAAAATTACCCGGTAAAGTTGCATTTGAAAAAGCAGGAATAAAAATTCCCGGTCTGCAGGCAAGAGACGGACTTGCAACAATTAACGGTTCGAATCTTCTTACGGCAATGAGTGCTATTCATCTTTATGATATGAACAGATGGCTTAAGCAAGCAGAGATCGCATGCGCAATGTCTCTCGAAGCTTTATTCGCAAACTTAAAACCATACGATGTTCGTCTTCACGAAATTAGAGGATTTAAAGGAGCTGTTAGAAGTACAAAATCAATTATGAGATGTATCGAGGGAAGCGATCTGCAAACGGGCAAATTAAAAATGAAAGTCCAAGACGCTTATTCTATGCGTTCCTCGCCGCAAGTTATCGGTGCAGCGCACGATGCAATTGCTTATGCAAAGGGTCAAGTTGAAATTGAATTGAACGGTGTAGGAGATAACCCGATCTTTCTTCCGCAAAATAAACTTACTCTTACAGGCGCAAACTTTCAAGGTTCGCCGGTTTCGTTACCGATGGATATGGCTGGTGCGGCAATTACAATGGTTTGTGTTTTGTCTGAAAGAAGATTAAACCGTTTACTGAATCCTGCATTAAGTGTAGGGCTTCCGGCTTTCTTAACAAAAGGCGCCGGTATGTTTTCCGGTTTAATGTTAAGTCAGTACACTGCGGATAGTTTAATTGTTGAACAAAGAATTTTATCTATGCCCGCTTCTATTCAATCTATACCAGCAGCGGCAGATCAAGAAGATTTTGTTTCGATGGGAATGAATACCGCAATTAAGAACGATCAAATTATTGATAACGCACACGGAATTTTAGGAATTGAATTTATTGCTGCGGCTCAAGCATTGGATTTCAGAGAATTCACACCCGGACGAGGAGTTGCAAAAGCAAAAGAAGTAATCCGCAAATACATAGATCATCTTGATGTTGATCGTCCGCTTTATCCCGATCATACAAAGATGAAAGAAGTTGTTAAAAATTGTTTTATCTTAAAAGAAGTGGAGAAAACTGTAGGCAGTTTAGAATAATTTTTCAGTTGAAGATCCATAACATTAAGGGCGGTTCCAAAATTAATTTGATAGGCGGTACATGGATGGCTGTTGGTAAATAAGAATTTTTAATTATCGTAGTGGACGCAAAATTTGCGTCCACTACAAATTATTATTTACTCAACTCAAACATACTTTCTATAGAAATTTCTTTACCGGTTAGTTTATCCCTTACATAAAAAATGATCTTATAGTTTCCAGTTTTATAAGCTGAATCAAGTTTTATCTGTGACTCAATTAGTATTTCAGAAAATTTTTCGATTTCGGTTTTATCAATTACGCCGGAAGAAACTTTATTTACCAGCTTCCCATCGGGAGTTTGAAGATTTGTATAGTAAGAAAGTCTTGCGGAAAATTTATTGTCATTCTCTTTCTGCTCAAATCCTTTTGCGCGAAGAGCAG
>JACRFC010000046.1 GCA_016234355.1 Ignavibacteriales bacterium | reverse complement strand
GATTACACAGAGAACTACAGAGAAAGAGAACTAATTAATTATGGATAAGCTTAGAATTACGTCTATCGGAGAAATATTATTTGATGTTTATCCTAACAAGAAGCGATTAGGCGGGGCATCTTTTAATTTTATTTATCACATTTGGAAGATATTAGGCAAAGCAAATTTCATTTCAAGTGTTGGAAATGATGATAACGGTAAAGAAATGCTTTCATACCTCAACTCAATCGGCTTCAACACTAAACACATATATATAGATAAGAATTATCCGACCGGAACAGTTCAAGTAAAACTTAGCGAAGATAGAACACCGCATTTTACAATTTCTCCCCAGTGTAGTTATGATTACATCACTTTGAACGATGCTACAATTAATCTTATCGAAAAGGAAACTGATTTGTTGTATTTCGGTACTCTCTCAACACGGAGCGAGATTTCCCGCAATACAATTCTATCTCTCTTCGGAAAACCGCATTTGAAATATTTTTGTGATCTCAATCTTCGTCATAATTTCTATACGAAAGAACTTATCGAAAAAACTTTACTTACTGCTAATGTTCTTAAAATTAATCTGGACGAATTGGATAAACTTAAGAAGTTCTTCGACCTTCAACACTATAACAATCGAGCAATAGAGCAATTGATTACAAAATTTGATATTGATTTGATCGGACTTACTCTCGGAGAGAACGGCGCTGAACTTTACACTAAGAAAGAAACAAATCATTACAAAGCAGAAATTGTTAATGTGGTTGATACACTCGGTGCAGGTGACGCTTATTCCGCTATTCTTTGTCTCGGTTATTTGCACGGATGGGCAATTGAAAAGATCAATAAATTAGCCACAAGATTTGCAGGTGAAATTTGTACATTCGACGGAGCTCTTCCGGAAGACGATTCTTTTTATGTTCACTATCAAAACAGATTTCGAAGAAACTGAAATTTCTATCTCTTCTTAACCGGTGCCTCTACTTTTACTGGAATTAATTCTACCACTATTTTTTCAGGTAACAAATTGTACATAGATCCGGTAAACATGTCTACGATCATACCGGGAATAAATCCGTTCAAAACATTTCCCCAAAACCAAAAAGAGATCTTTCTTGTTAACTGCGTCTCGTAAGTTTCGTATCCTTCCAGCTCAAATTTCACAACATGATTGCCGCCCCTGTCAATGTTAACTATTTGCGGAGACATACCGAACTTTTTCCCGTCAACAGTTATTTTTGCGTTCGGAGGAGTTGTTTTTAATTCTACCCCCTGGCTGGTTGTATTCAGTACCGTTGAACATGCACTTAATGCAATCATACTAATAATCGCTAACATTAAAACAAATAGTCTTCTCATCAATTGTTTCCGTTGTTACTAAGATTATCGGAGGAAACTGCTAGAAAGTTTAGGTGGGCAAAGAATATTGATGGATAAGTTATTTGCCCGGAGATCAATTTGCTATAAACATTTCCCACCATTCAATCATTTCTTTAGCATAACTTCCGCGCATCAGAAGTAAATGATTTCCGAGCGGTTCATTACCTGGTAATGATTTAGTTTATGAAAAATATGGGGAAACCTTCTGTTAAAAATAAATCCCGCAAGCACGGGATTTATCCCCTATGCTGAGTTGTCGCAGAATTGTAAGGAAGATGTAAAAATATTTACACAAAAAAATAGTTGATATACCGGACGCCTCTACTTGGTTGCATGGAAGTGCGGATTAATTACTATTTCAATTCTTCTATTCTTTGCTCTTCCTTCTTCCGATGAATTGTTGGCGATCGGTTTAGTACCGCCAAGTCCCACAGCAGTAATTCTGTTCGCTTCGGCGCCCATGTTTGACATTAAATATTGAAATATGGCATTAGCTCTTGATTGTGAAAGATCAAGATTCTTTTGAAAATCGCCTTGACCATCGGTATGACCTTCTATTACAGTAGTCCCGTTTGAAAATAATTGAATTGCTTTCTGAACTTTTGCAAACAAATTATAATACTGAGGTTCAAGTGTTGCCTTGTTTGATGGAAAGACAATGTTAACTAATCTTATTATTATTAATTCACCGTTTCTTATAACTTCTGCTTCAGAAGGAAGAAACAGGTTAGATGCTTTTTCGATGATTTGATTATTCTTTTCCAATTCCTGCGATTGCGTCTTGTACCTAAGACTTTCATTCTCAAGTTGTGCAAATCTTGTTTTATGCTCTTCAGCCGACTTATTTAGTTCTTCTATTGATTTTTTGAGCGATTCACTATCCATATTTAATTTTTTATTCTGAGTTTCTGCATCCGCAAGTTTTGTTTTATAATCCTGAATTGATTTTTTCAGATCATCCAGTTCGGAAGACAATTTTTGGTTTTCTTTCAGAGTCTTATCTAATGTTGCAAGTCCGTCGTTTATGTTAGCGACAATCTGAGAAGTAACTTCATCATATCCTTTATCGAATAAAGATTGAATTTTGAATTCGGCTGCAATTTTAGTTAGCGGTTCTTCCCATGATAAAACTAGATCTTCCATGGTTTTGTCTTTTTCTTTCATCTTCGTAAAAAGATCCTGAAAGTATAAACCATGCCTAAGTTCGTACATCGCTTGGTTCAAGTTATTGCGTGCTTTGAGAGTATCGTAACGATTGGCATCTAGAATTGTTTCTATATCTTGAACGAATTGTTTGCTCTTCTTTAATGTAACAGGCGCATATTTATTCAGATCTTTATCCTCGGCTTGGGTTATTGAAGCATTAAGATCATTTAAAAATTTACCTTTTACACCTACCAATTCCGCATCTTTATAATTAGTCTCAGCGGCTTTCGCATATTTTTGATATCCTTGCATATCTTTGTCGTTATAATTTTCTACAGCACTTGAGAAATTTTCTTCTCCTTCTTTCCATAATTTTGGCGCGTTAGTGTAAGCATCAACATTAAACGCAAGCTGGCGGATTTTCATTAGATCTGAAAAACTTGTATTCAATGTTTTGGTTGTCTCAATTGATTTATTAAAGAGATCAATTGCCGTTGTAAGATTCTGTTGAATCTCTTCGGGCTTTCCGTTTTTCTTTAAAAGCTTTTCTGCATCGGCAAGCAAATCAGTTCCTTTTTCAAAATTTCCTTCGGCAAAAATATTAGCAGCTATCGCCAATGCTTTTTTGCTAAGCTCTCTTGCATTCTGAAACATTTTTTCAGAATCACTTTGAGGAAAGATTTGTAAAGTAAAAAAGAAAAATACCACAGAGGAGAATAATATTGTAATGGTTGAAAACCTTTTCATGTTACCTCCGAAATTTCTAAGATTAATTGTTCGTAAATTAATATTAAATACTTTAAAACAATTCCTTATTCGCCTAAATTTTTTGGGTTTTGCAATTCTAAAACTAACCTATAAACATTTCCCACCATTCAATCATTTCTTTAGCATAACTTCCGCGCATCAGAAGTAAATGATTTCCAAGCGGTTCATTAAGCAGATCGGTTACTTTAGCCGAGCCGTGCAACTTTACTTTTACTTGTGTTCTGCAAAGATTTTCCGATGAACCGGTTTTTAAGATCTCCCCGTTAGATACCCAAATTTTTTCCAGATTCTTCCCGCCTATCCTCAACACTGTAATTTTTCCCTTTGCCAATTCTCCTTCTATGCCAACTCCAAATCCCGATTCAAAATGCGAGCGCAGTTTATAATTCTCCGTCATACTCATCGGAACAGTGCAATGAGCAAGCCACATTGAATTGCTCTGTTCATCTATCTGTGCAGGGTTAGCCATCCAAACAGTTTGATTTGTTAAATAATTTGCCCATAACATTCCAAGTGTAGAGACAAGATCGCCCTCGCATCCGGCAATGATTCCTTCATCGTTCAGTTTTGATAATGCAAAACATCCGGTAATTTTAAGATCGGTTACCAAATCGAAACAGCGGACTGAAACTGAATTTAATTCATGCGCTTGTATCAACTCTTTAAGTGCTGCATAGACCTTAACTGCATTCTTTATTTCTTTTTTTGAGGGTTCTTTTATTGCTGCAGCTTTTGTTATTAAGTAGTAGTGATCGTCTTCGATTTGTTCATCTCTGACTTCCGCAATCTTTGTTTTAAGTTCTTCAATATCAACATTTACTACTTGCGGACCCCAAACTTTTTTTATGGTGGAAGGATCGGGCATGCTTGCAACAAGCCAATCAGAGGGATTTCCAATCAAACCGATCTTTGTGTTTTTCAATTGATGAAGTACTTGATGATGTTTTACGTTTCTTTCTAAATCGCCCCGCCAATCTTTGTTTGCATTGTTATCTATATAAATGATCTTTCCTTTTTCGCCGTCTTGCTGAAGCTTTGCTAAAATTTCCATAGATGCGGCAAGTGAATTATTCCCGCCATGAGCAATTAAAATTACAGGTTCATTGCTATAAACCTTCTTCCGTTCATACCAAAGTCTTAAAATTTTTTCTTCCGTTCCGCCTGTAACAATGAAGTAAAAAATCGGAACGTTTACATTAATCATCTCTTCCGTAAATCGTTCGCCGCCATAATCATGAAATGAAGAAAGAAGATTGCCTGCTATCTCTTCTATTGAGGTTTGAGTAATTGAGCTTGAGACAGGAATATAACCGAATTTTGTATTCGCCTCCATTTTATTCTTCCTGCTTTATTAAATAAATGAGCCGCTAGTAATTTTATTCCATTCAACTCAACAATTATTCTAAAAGATTCAAGTCGCGTAAAATCTCTTCGGCGCGGATTACTTCCTGAAATGGAACCATTAACTGAAGTTCATTGATGAGGTTGCCGCTATACTCGCCGGAGACATTGATTAGTGAATAATATGCGCCATTCAGATGCACCGAACTCGCTTTTCTTGAAAAGATAAACGGGTGCAATCCTTCTGTCTCTAAATTCGATTTTGCAAATCCGATATGAGTAGAATCACTGTTACCAAAAATACAAGCCATTCCTTCATAGATTTCATATTCACCATGTTCATTACAAAGAAAAATTTCGTTGATAAATATTCCACATTCAGAACATAATGGTTCACAACAAATAACACAAACTCCTTCAGCATTTGTGTCTTTGTGTTCCAAACATTTAACTTCGTCACTAAAGAGAGTTCCGCAATCGGGACAAAAATCATTGTCTTTTTTTATTACGCTTTTGCAATGCGGACATTCTAATTTTTCTACTTTGTTATCATCCATTTTGATCTCAAGTTAGAAAGGAATTCCAACCGCTTCCAGATTTACCATAATTGTTTTTGCACCGTCATTCGAGAGTGTTATCATTCCATCTTCACCAATGCGCCATAATAGAAAACTTTTCCCCATTAAATCTTTTTTCTCGTATTTATCGCCGAACTTTTTCAATAGTATTTCTTTTAAATGGTCATAAAGTTTTTTTGCCGATTCTTCATCAACCTTACCATTGCTTATAGATTTCATTCTTAGCCGGTCGGCTTTTGTAACTAAAAAACTTACTTTTATTGAATTCGGTTCAAACCAACTAAAGTATGAATGAATATTGCCGTTCCCGGTTTCTCTTTCTGCCCACTTTTCGTTCGGGAATAATTGCTTTACTGTAGAAAGAGAACTTCCGAGTTCAATGCTCCAAAATTTATCTAAAGAGAATTGTGCTAATAATTGACTGCTTATAAAAAGAAGTAGGGTCACGGGAAATAGTATCTTCATAATTTCTCCTAAGATTTCGTGTTTTCTTCAATAAGAGATAAAGATTTAGAAACAACTTAGAGAGAAATTATGTTGCGGGCAAATAAAAAAAAGTCACAGATTTGTTAAACAGATTTAAGATCGAAATAAAGTGTGGAAATATTGATAGTTCAATCACCTGCAAATAATTTTGCGCCGATACCCGGATTATTCCATTTAATACTAAATTCATTTTTTTTGATTGCGTTCATCAAGCGTCTGCACTCAACAAACATAACAGGCATTGTTATTCTTTGCGATTCACAATTGCTGATAAATTACTTTCACTGCTTCCTCCTAATAGAAGTTGTGATTTTTGTATCTGTATCATTTCTTTATCCGTAATTTGAATTACCATTTTTATTTCGTGACCAAGTACTTTGAGAATAGATTCACTCGGAATCCAGCATGCTTTACCATTCGATATCAGATACACAGCATCTTTGTTTCCTTTTACAAGCGCGCCTTCTTCGAATTGAGCAACAGCATTCACAACAAACAAAAACAATAAAATGCCGATTAAATAAATTTTTCCTCTAAATTCTTGAACCGTTCTATGCCTTTGCAAAAATCCTTATTAATGAATTAGCTTATTGAATATCATTAAATAATCTTTATCTGCCAATCAAAAAATGTTTTCATAAAAAAAGCCGGGCTTAGCCCGGCATTTCTTCTAACTATAAATATTTTTTCGTCTTGTATCACCTTATTTTGAAATCATAATATTTCGATAATTATTCACTATTTACTTTTTTCTTTTAATCAATTTCTCCTGATTTATTCCGATTCTCTTTTTCCAAAGCCTTATTGAACTCTTTAATTTCTGCAGTGCTTGTTGGATGCCCTATCGTATCTAATTGCTTATGAATTATCAAATACTCTTCTTTAGAAACTTTATTATGCCAGTGACCGGTAATCATTCCTAATCCCGTTATTGAAACAAACAAGAGAACAACGCCGAAAGCAATTATTTTTTTTGAAACTTTCTTCTCTCCGAAAATATTTTTCACTTCAAGCGTGTCTGCAACGGGACAAACATCAACGCAGCTCAAACACAAAGTACATTCATCAGAAAGAACAGTTTTTACTTTATCAACTTTTATAAATGACGAACACGCCTTTGCGCATAATCCGCAATCAATACAGCTTAAAGTATTTCTTTTTATTTTGTTCGGACTGATAAATCCAATCAAACCAAGCAAAGCACCGTAAGGACAAAGATATCGGCACCAGAAATTTCTGATAAAAATTGAAAGAATAAATAAAACACCAATAACAATTAAACTGAACCGGGAAATTTCTGCAAAAAAGTAATACATCTTTACGTCGGCTGCAATATTATAAGCATCGCCAAGAAAAACTGCGAGCGCAGTTTTTGTCATAGAAAAAATTGCGAATGCAAAGAACGCAAGCAATAAATATTTTACCATACGCAAAGGATAATCAATGAAACTGTGCAGTTTTATTCTTCGTTTAAAAAGCTTCTTCCAAATTTTTTCTCCGAAATCTCCAACCATTTCCGAAATAAATCCAACAGGACATAACCAGCTGCAGAATGCTTTTCCAAAAACGAAAGAGACACCAACAATTGCTAAGAAGATAAAAAATCCCGCAGGATGAACATCATGAATTTGCCCGGTCTGAATAAAATATACTACGCTCATCAGCGCACTGATTGGAAGAAACCCTTCTACACCGGGTGGTCTTCCATAAAATGTACTTAAACCATTAGATTCTAAAAAAGAAATAAACTGTGAAAACTCAATCCCGATCCAAATACAAAGAATTGCAAACGCAATTTGAACAGCAAATCTAAATTTCTGTATTGGTTTCGAAGTATTTTTTTTATAACTAATCAGCATAAACTACAAGTATTTTTATTAAACAGACTATATGTTCTGATATAAACTTACCCATTTTTTGTTTCTTGATCAATTCAAATAAAAAGAAATCTTGCAAAAAAGGACATATTTTTAATTAAATCGGATAATAAAGACCCGCTTTTCTTTTTGCTTGACTTTCTAAACAATAAACCCGTAGTTTTAATCAGAACAATAAATCTGATAATAATTGTGTACAGCAATAAATTAAAATATGGAATGCAAACTCTATTGTATATGAAAAGATTTAAAAGAAATCATGTATTTTCAGCTGCGTACATTTCTGAACAATTGCAAATTCCTAAGGAATTTATTTCGAAAATATTACAGACTCTTGCGCAGAACGGAATTTTAATCTCAAAAAAAGGTAAGGGCGGCGGATTTTCTTTTGCTGTTGATCCTCAACAAATAAAATTAAAAACTGTTTTCGATTCTCTTGGACATACCAAAAAATTTGAAAAATGTTTATTCGGCAGGAATGTTGATTCCTGTTCCGAAGAAGAATGTATGGTTTGCTCATTATGGACAACATTTAATAAAGAAATGACTTATATAATTAATAACCACACTCTTGGAAATTTATGCCTGAGGTTAGAAACTGATTTCAATAATTAAAAATGAATAACATAAATTTATACAATCATAACAAGGAGATACAATGAAGAAGTTATTTTTAATAACAGCCGTTTCTATTCTGCTTTTTGGTGCATGCGGAGAAAATAAATCCGGAGCGGATGAAGAAACGGCAAAGAAAGAAAAAATGGCAAAGATTTTTGGTCTAACTGTTTTCGAGCTGGATAATGGAATTGGACCGATAAAAGAGAAATTAAACCTTGGTCCAATTGATTCAAAAATGGTTGAGACAGGAAAAAAATTGTTCGATGTGAAATGCGCCCAGTGCCATAAACTTGACGAGCGTTACACCGGACCGGCTCAAAGAGATCTTATCAAAAGAAGATCACCGGAATATATTATGAATATGATTTTAAATCCCGTTGAGATGGTTGCAAAACATCCGGAAGCAAAAAAAATGTTTGCCCAATATCCAACACAGATGACATTTCAGAACGTAACACAAGACGATGCAAGAATGATGCTTGAATATTTTAGATCATTAGTTAAATAAAAAATCAAACAACAAAAAGGAGATGCAATGAAAAAGAAAAATTTTCTGTTTGTACTCGTTCCGGTATTATTGTTAGGAGCAATTCTATACAATTGTTCTAATTCCAAAAGCACAGGTAACTTTAGTGATGCTGCATCTAAAGTTTATGTTGCACCGGGAACACATGATGAATTTTATGCATTCATGTCCGGTGGATTTAGCGGGCAAGTTTCCGTCTATGGACTTCCTTCGGGCAGATTATTTAAAGTAATTAGTGTTTTCTCGCAAAATCCGGAAACCGGTTATGGTTATTCCGAAGAAACAAAACCAATGTTGAATACTTCATTCGGATTTGTTCCATGGGATGATGCACACCATCCGGTTTTATCAAAAACAAATGGTGAACAAGACGGAAAATGGTTATTCATTAACGGCAATAATACACCTCGGGTTGCAAGAGTTGATCTTAAATCATTTGAGACAGCAGAAATTATTGAGATTCCAAATTCGGGCGGTAACCACGGTTCTCCTTTTGTAACTGAAAATACCGAGTATGTTGTTGCTTCAACAAGATTCAGCGTTCCCGTTCCTCAAAAAGATGTTCCAATTTCTTCCTATAAAGAAAATTTTAAAGGAACAATCTCCTACATAAAAGTTGATAAAAATTCCGGTGATATGAATTTAGCTTTCCAGATTGTTGTGCCCGGATTTAATTATGACCTATCACACTCGGGAAAGGGACCATCGCACGATTGGTCTTTCTTTACCTCTTATAACAGTGAGCAGGCAAATACTTTATTGGAAGTAAATGCATCGCAGAATGATAAAGATTTTTTAGCAGCTGTAAATTGGAAACTGGCTGAAAAATACGTTGCTGAAGGAAAAGCAAAAAAAATGAATGCTGAGTATTGCGACAATAACTATGATGAAAATACTCATAAAGCCACAACCAAAAAATTAAATGATGTATTAGTTCTTAACCCAAAAGATTGTCCCGGAATGATTTATTATATTCCAATACCAAAATCACCTCACGGTGTTGATGTTGACCCAAGCGGAGAATACATTGTTGGCGGAGGTAAGTTAGCAGCTGTTATTCCGGTTCATTCATTCTCAAAAATGTTGAAAGCTATCGAGAATAAAGATTTTATTGGCGAAATAGATGGAATACCAATTTTGAAATATGAATCCGTAGTTGCCGGAGAAGTGCAGAACCCGGGTCTTGGACCACTACATACAGAATTTGACGGAAACGGTTATGCATACACTTCAGCTTTCTTATCATCAGAAATTGTAAAATGGAAACTTGGGACATGGGAAGTTGTAGATAGAATTCCGACTTATTATTCTATCGGACATTTAATGATTCCGGGCGGCGACAGCAGAAAGCCATGGGGTAAATATGTTGTTGCTCTAAATAAAATTACAAAGGATAGATACCTTCCAACAGGACCGGAGATAACTCAATCTGCTCAATTGATTGATATATCAGGCGATAAAATGAAATTGCTCTTGGATTTTCCAACTGTTGGGGAACCCCATTATGCACAGGCGATACCGGCAGAATTATTAGAAAAGAATTCAAAGAAATTTTACGAATTAGAGAAAAATAAAAACCCTTATGCAGTTCATGGAGAAAAAGAAGCCCGTGTTACTAGAAATGGAAATGAAGTTCATGTTTATCTTTCAACAACAAGAAGCCATTTCAAGCCGGATAATATTGAAGGGATAAAAGTCGGCGATAAAGTTTATTTCCATATTACCAACTTAGAACAAGATTGGGATATTCCGCACGGATTTACGATTAAAGGATTAACAAATGCAGAAATGCTGGTAATGCCAGGACAAACAAAATCGGTCTTGTGGACACCTTTAAAAGAAGGTATTTACCCATTCTACTGCACTGATTTTTGTTCAGCTCTACATCAAGAGATGCAGGGTTATGTTAGAGTTTCTTCAGCGGGAAGTAATACTAAATTATTATTTAATTAGATTTCATCGGGAATAGATTCTGATAAAATAGGATTAGCAATGTCAACTAAATCAAGAATTTTGGTTTTAATTTCTGCGGTAATGCTGTTTGGAGTTTTTTTCTTTCCAATTTGGAAAATAGATTTGGAAGCGCCGCAATATCCCGAAGGTATTGGTTTAAGAATCTGGGTTAATCAAATTACCGGTTATAAAGAATTTGATTTGAGAAATATCAACGGATTAAATCATTACATCGGGATGAAAACAATTGAGCCGGAATCTATTCCCGAACTTAAAATTATGCCTTATATAATTACTGGATTTATTCTATTAGGATTAATTGCGGCTGCAATAAAAAACAGAAAAATTGTAGCCGCATGGATATTACTTTTTCTCATCACACTGGGAATTGGTTTTTATGATTACTACATGTGGGGATACGATTACGGACACAATCTAGATCCTAAAGCCGCTATCCGGGTTCCGGGTTTAACATACCAGCCGCCTCTTATCGGCTCAAAACAATTATTGAATATGAATGCGCAATCTTTTCCTGATATAGGCACATACATTATTGTACTATCTATTATGGGCGCTGTTACTGCATTATATATAGATAAGAAAAGCTCGAAGGCAAAAACATGAACCGGCGGAATTACAGTTTAGGATTATTTCTTACAGCGATATTTTTTTGCTTTCTTCTCGCATCGTGTCAAAAAGCTCCGGAACCAATTTCTTACAGTAACGATTCGTGCGACAATTGTAAGATGACAATTTCCGATCCGAAATTCGGAGCAGAACTTATTACTAATAAGGGAAAAATTTATAAATTCGATTCAATAGAATGCTTAGCTGCATATTACGACTTAATGAAAGAAGAAGAGATTCATTCCGGATGGGCAACCGACTATCTCGCTCCGGAAAAATTTATAAACACAAGCAATGCATATTTTTTAGTAAGTGAAAAATTAAAAAGTCCTATGGGATTAAACATCAGCGCTTTTGCTGATCAAAATAGTTTAGATAAAATAAAAGCAGATTACGGCGGAAAGGTTTTAAGCTGGAAAGATGTTCGGTCTTACGTTAAAAATGAATGGCAATAAAATAAGCTGTTCGTTTACAATAATATTTTTTTTCCTACTCTTCTCTTCTTTGCAGTTGAGTCTTGCTAAAACATTTCTAGTCGGATCAAATCAAAAATTTAATAGAATCAATCAAGTACTACCTTTGACTAACAACGGCGATACAATTCTTATTCATGCCGGCAACTATGCCGAAGGGACCATTATTATTTCTAAATCTATTACGTTGATTGGAAAAAACTTTCCCGTTCTTCTAGGTAACAAAAATGCCGAAACAATGATGATTAAATCAGACGGAGTAATAATCAAAGGAATCGTTTTCAAGAATGCGGGAATAAATTTCATTCATGATAATGCAGCAATTAAATTGGATAGTGTAAAAAATTGTGTGGTTGAGGGAAATAAGTTTGTTAATAATTTCTTCGGAATATATCTCGCAAAATCTCATCACTGTAGAATTGTTAACAATGAAATCAGCGCATCAAACATAAAAGAAACTTTTTCGGGAAATGGTGTTCATCTTTGGTACTGCCGTGATATTATCATAAACGGCAACCACATTAGAGGGCACCGCGACGGAATATATTTAGAATTTGTTCGTCACAGCACCATTGAAAATAATTACAGTGAGAAGAACTTGAGATATGGCTTACATTTTATGTTTTCCGACAGCTGCAGTTATTCAAATAATATATTCATGAAAAACGGTGCCGGCGTTGCAGTAATGTATACTCATAATGTTACAATGGCATACAACAGATTTGAACAGAATTGGGGAGGCGGAGCTTATGGTTTATTGCTGAAAGAGATCTCCAACAGCAGAATTGAAAATAATTACTTCTATAAAAATTCCAGCGGGATATATTTTGAAGGATGCACAAGAATAAAATCGAGCGGAAATAATTTTATTGAGAACGGCTGGGCTATCAGACTAATGGCAAACTCAATGGAAAATATTTTTGAGCGGAATAATTTTACCGGGAACACTTTTGATATTTCTACCAACAGCATTAAAAACTACAATACGTTCAATAACAATTATTGGTCGGAATATAAAGGTTATGATTTAAATAAAGACGGTATTGGCGATGTTCCTTATCATCCTGTTAAATTATTTTCTGTCATAACCGAAAGAAACCGGCCGACATTGATTCTGCTAAGAAGTTTCTTTGTTGAATTATTAAATATTG
>JACRFC010000051.1 GCA_016234355.1 Ignavibacteriales bacterium | reverse complement strand
TCATATCATTATTACTTTTATTATTCTCTCCAATTCATGCTCAGTTAAAATGGAGAATAGTAGTTGGAACAATGCCATACCCTGTTTACGGTGGACAGGTGGTTTATGATATTGCTTCCCTTAGCAACAAGATTTATATACTAGGTGGATATTCGGAATCACTTCAACGTGAAGTTGATTGGATTCAGGAATATGATGTTGTTCAAAATTCATGGCGAATAGTTGGCAACATGAAGCAAATTAGAAAAGATTTTGTTGCCGATATTTGGAATAATAATATTATGTATTATGGGGGCGTTGTAGAAGCATCTACTGATAAATACACAATCGAATCATGGGATTTTAAACTTACAACATCACCAGCCGTAGTTTTTGATCGCGAACCTAATTTTGGGCGATCGTTATCAACCGGCCACATAATAGGAGATAAGTTTTATATTGTCGGCGGGGATTCATTAAATGCAGGCGGATCTCCTGAGTTTCCTTATATAGCAGAATATAATTTGCTTACAAAGCAAATGTCGGTAATTGCAAAAATTAATTCTACAAGAGATAAACCACGACAACACATGTCGTTCATTGTAGGTGATAACATTTATATTTTCGGCGGTGTTTTTAATGGAGTGAATAGATCGATTAGAAAATTTAATATACCGTTACGAACTTTTTCTGATCCGACACAAAAACTGATTGCTGCAAGAGCAGGCGGTGCCGCGGTATATAATACGATCAGCCAGAAAGGGTTTATCATTGGCGGATATAATGAAACAGATAAAGCGCTTAATTCAGTTGAAGAAGTTACTATTTTACCAGGAGGAGAGCTTAAAATTATATCTTCTACTCCCTTAAATTATTCAAGAACAAATTTAATGGCTGTTAATTATAAAGGAACTGTAGCGGTGTTTGGCGGAAAAGATGCGAGCGGAAAAGTTGTTCCGTATGTAGAAATCTCCGAAAACATTACCGACGCTGTGTCTGAAACATTAATGCCAAATGAATTTTACCTCAGCCAGAATTATCCGAATCCATTTAATCCCGAGACTGTTATTAGTTATCAGTTAGCAACGGGCAGTTTTGTTACATTAAAAATTTATGATACAATCGGCAGAGAAATAGAAACTCTTGTAAATGAATATCAGCAGCCAGGAGTATATAATTCTCAATTCTCAATTCTAAACCTGCCTGCCGGTAGGCATGGTTCTCAATTACCTTCTGGAATTTATTTTTACCGTTTAACAGCAGGTAGCTATTCCTCAACTAAAAAAATGCTTCTTATTAAATGATGAAAAGAAAATTATTTATTATAATTCTGTTAATCGGGGCATCATATACTTTCGCACAGGAAGTATCGTATCAAAAAGTTAAACGGATGTATGAAAGATTCGAGTACGAAAATGTAATTAAATTATCAGACCAATTAATAGAGCAGGGAGGAGTTAGTGATTCTTTAATGATTGATATTTATATAATGCGGGCAAATACATTTTTTTTAAGAGAAGATGATATAGCAACAAGAAAAAGTTTTGAAAATATTCTAACGATCAAAAAAAAATACACCCCCGATCCGTCAAATATATCTCCAAAATTAATATCGATCTTTAACGAAGTTAAAACCGAATATTTGCGGCAGCATCCGGATGTAGTACAAACGCAAGATTCAACACACACAAAACCGGAAATAAAAGTTATAGATCCAAGTACTATGAAAAGTGCTATTGTGCAGAACATATTACTTCCGGGACTTGGGCAATTATATATTGGTAACAATACAAAAGGATGGTTAACAACATCGGTTTCAACTTTAAGCTTAGGCGCTATGATTTATTTGGTACTGAATACAAAAAAGAAAGAAGATGCCTATTTGAATGAACCGGATAAATTATTAATTCAACAAAAGTATGATGACTATAATAAGTCTTATAAAATCAGAAATGTACTAATTATTTCTTATGCTGCTGTTTGGCTTTACAGCCAGATCGATTTACTGTTTTTTTCTAATGGTGAACGGAATTACCAAGACAAACTTTCCAACTCAAATTATTTTAACATCACGTCTTCCCAATTAAGTGCACTACAAATAAATTTTAGAGTTCCCCTATAGCACTATTTTATTAAGCATAATATTCACCTATGGCGAATATTATTCGCACCAACACATTTTTTAACAATACCCTATAATAAAAAATAATAATTAAGTTGTAAAAAATGATTAAAAACAGTGAAATTCGGCTATTTGGTTATCAGATTATTCAAATTCTGTTATTATTTTCTTGGCACTCATCTTGACTTTATTTATGCACACACACAATAAGGCTCCGTCCTTAAGGTTGGCGAAGGGTAAAAGTTTAAAAGATGTCCTTCGCCTTTCCTTTTTTAAACCACTACTTAATATTAATCTGGAGATAATAGGATTCAGTTGATTCCATTTTCTGATTATCCTATTTCTATATATTACTATCGAATCATTTTGAAAAGATTATCTCTATAGCAATCGAGCAGATTATTTTATCATAAGTATTAATAAATGGTTCTAGCAATCTGTATTGTCGAAAGCATATATTAGATTTTTAATAATTAATACTAATTAAAAAACTCAATACTCTCATCAGAGTAAATTAGTTTTCTATTAAAGCTAGAATTCATATATTAACTACCCGAAATGAGTTTTTATAACAAAAAAAGTCTATGGATTTTAAATCTGATAAAATCGGCGAAATTGCGGTTGTTCATGTTTATTTGAATAGAGCCACTCTTGTAAAAGCTGTAAAGTTTAAAGAATTTGTTAGCGAAATTATTAACAAGGGCGCAACCAAAATTATCGTTGATCTAAGCGTAAGCGAATACGTTGACTCAACTTTTTTGGGCGCGATGGTTGCATTGCTCAAGAAAGTTAATTCTATTAATGGCGACTTACGGTTAGTTTATAATAAAGAAATGCCCTCATTAGTTTTTGTTTTAACTCGAATGGATAAAGTATTCAAAGTTTTTCCGATACTGGACGAAGCTATAGATAGTTTTGAAGACGGAAGGCCCAAATTAACCTGGAAATAATTTTACTCAACAACTGAAACTATTTTATAAACTCTATCATTTGCACGAACCAATTCTTCACACTCAAAAGTAAAATCACTTCCCTTATTAACAGAATTTAACTCAATATCATTTTGAATAATTTTGTTAAGTTTTAGTTCTACAACCCCGGTCGTGCTTCCGATTATATAAATTAAATCTCCGGCGGCTAACGAATCCGCCTCTGTTCTTACAAATGCAATCTTACTTTTCTTATAATAATTTAAAACTCTTCCGATATAAACTTTTTTTGTGGTAGCAATACTTCCAAAGGTCTTAGTATAACTTTCCGAACCGGGTTGACCGAAATAAAAGCCGGAAGAAAAGCCGCGGTTATAAACTTTTTTTAATTCTTCCCGGTATTCTAGTTTAAGTTCTTGAGTAAGAGTCCCATCAAAGTAACGATTTATTGCTTTTCGGTATGTTGAAACGGCTTTTGCTATATATTCAGGCGCTCTTTTTCTTCCCTCGATCTTAAATACATCAATACCCGCTTCTATGAGTTTATCAATAAAATCAATTGTGCATAAATCTTTTGGCGATAGCACATAATCTTCTCCAAGCGTTAATGAAAATTTTTCATCCATATCTTTTATTTCATATTCTCGTCTGCATGGTTGAAGGCACTCGCCCCGGTTAGCGCTTTTACCAAAAACCTCATGACTCATAAAGCATCTTCCGCTGATAGCAATGCACATTGCTCCATGGACAAATGCTTCAATTTCAATATTGGTTTTGCTTTTTATCTCTTTGATTTTATCTAGCGTACATTCGCGAGCAAGAACGATCCGTTTTGCACCAAGCCGCTCATAAAAAGCTACCGTTGTTGAATTGGAAACCGAAGCTTGTGTGCTAACGCAGAAGGGCATTTCATAATCAATACACTTTTGTATTACGGACATATCCCAACAGATAATCATTTCCACACCGGCTTTCTTCGCTGCGGGAATAATTCTATCAAGTTCTTCTAATTCATTTTCAAAAACAATTGTGTTAAGTGTTAGATGAGCTTTTACATTTTTGCTATTGCAAAACTTAACAATCTTGGGAAGCTCAGAAATATCAAAATTATTTGCGGCGGCGCGCATGCTTAGGTTTTTCAATCCAAAATAAATTGAGTCAGCTCCGCTGTTTATTGCGACATTTAACATACTCCAATCACCGGCAGGAGCCAGGAGTTCAGGCTTTTTGATTTTTTCTTTTTCCATATATCACAATAATAATAAAAGTTGTGTAATTAATTTTAGCCAAGTTATTTTACAATATTACTTTTTAAAAGATATGCGAAAAAATTTTATTCTAGCCTTGATCGGTATCGGAATTGGAGGAATTGGGTTTGGTTTAGTTACTCCGGTTACAATTATACTGCTTGAGCAAAATCATGCGCCGAGTATAATAATTGGCTCATCGGCAATGGTCGGATATATAAGCATTGTAATTTTTTCAAGATATGCCGGAAGATTAATTGACTCATTCGGGGTGAAAACGGTTTTAGAAGCGGGACTTTTTATCTGGATGTTAAGCGCACTCGGACATATGTTCTGGTATATCTATCCGCTTCTATATTTTGTAAAAATAATTATGGGCATTGGCGGAACATTTATTTTTGTTTCGACCGAAGTAATGATTAATGCTTACAGCGATGAAACGAACCGGGGAAAAAATATTAGTCTTTATGTTGTTATTCTTTCAGTGGGAATTGCAGTCGGCACACTTCTAATCTGGACGATCAAGCTTGGTAATTGGGTTCCGTTTGTAATCGGTTCATCAATTGTTTTTTTTTATTTGTTCTGCAAATTATTTTAATGATGGATATTGATCTTAGCGCCGGCAATAAGAAAATTGAAAAAATGCCTCTTAATAAAATGCCAACGCTAAGTTTGTTTTCAGCTTTTGTATATGGATTATTTGAATCATCTATTATGGTGGCGCTGCCTTTGTACGGATTGCGTAATAATTTTTCTGAAATGGAGGTTTTATACTTTCTCACATCATTTGTTCTTGGGGGAATTATACTTCTCTATTTTATCGGACATCTTGCCGATAAGGTGATGAAGTACAAATTATTATTAATAATTTCGTTTCTACTCGGATTACTTTTTATCCTACCAATTGCGGCAATGAATTTTTTCTTTCTTGTAATTATTTTCTTTTTTATCGGCGGGATTGTCCCGTCGTTTTATACTGTTGGTCTAAATTATACAGTAGAAGAGGTTGAAAAGAAATTCATGGCACAAGCAAACGGCTACTTTACCATGATGTACGGTGCGGGCACGATAGCCGGCCCTATATTAGGGACAACATTAATGGATTTGAACAAAGAAAACGGATACTGGATATTTGCTGCGGGGCTTTGTTTCTGCTTTTTCTTTTTGTTCAAATACTATAAAAAGAAGATATCCTATTAGAGCATTCTCTATATTTCCTCACATGAATTTATTATCTTACAACAAAATTTTTTAAGAATAGTTTAATGAAACGCGGAAGCGGTTTAACAAAATCATCTGAAAAAGAAGAACCCTTAAAAGATAAAACCGAACAGCTTTTTAGCGAGACGGTTAGTTCTATTAATATAGTCCTTTATTCAACTAATGCCGAAGGAACAGAATATAATTTTATTACAGATGCCGTAAGGACTTTATTCGGGTTCTCTCCTAAAGAAATTTATAAGAACAAAACACAAATTTTGCGGTCAATATATCCTGCACACTTTGGCAGTTTTAAAAACTTTATTAATAATCTTAAAAATGGAGCTGAGTCAACTATCGAATACCGAATGAAAGATAGATTCGGCAAAGAGCACTGGGTTAGGCACTCCGGATTTCCGATTATTAAAAACAATAAAACCGTACGTGTAGTTGGTGCAATTCAAGATATTACCGAAGAGAAACAAATACAGCTGAAATTAGAAGGTTCTGAAGAAAGATTTAGATTGCTGTTTGACACTGCCGATGATTTGATTTTTATACTTAACGGTTTTGGCTATTTCAGTATGGTTAATAAAAACGGTGCGACTGCACTTGGTTATACTTCGGATGAAATGATCGGCAGACATTTTCTCGAATTCATTGATAAAGAAGATGAATCTAAAATAACCGCCGCATTTACTGAATTATTAAACTCAAATGGAATTACAACTTTCGAGGCAATGTTTCTTGACAGATTTGATAAAGGGATTACATTTGAATTTAACGCAAAGCCGATGTTAAGCGACGGAGTAGTTTCCGGTATGTTAAGCATCGGGCGCAATATTACAAACCGTAAACTTGATGAACAAAAAATAAAAGATCTCAATGCAAAATTAGTTGAAGCTAATCGGATAATTTCTATTGAACGGGAAAGAGCCCGGCACAAGATTACTGTTCTTGAAGAAGTAAATAAATTAAAAAGTGAATTCATATCAAATGTATCGCACGAACTTAGAACACCGCTTGCATCAATTGTTGGTTTTGCAGAAACAATTTTATCAGATCCGGATCTTCCCAAAGAAACCGTTCGTGAATTCAGTAATATTATTTTAATGGAAGGCAAACGTTTAGGCAAACTAATTAACGATGTGCTTGACTTTTCTAAATTAGAAAGCGGCGAAGAAGAGCTGCAAAGATCTTTAACAAGCATTATTGATATTCTGGAAGAATCATTAATAAATTTTTCAGACCAGATAAAAGAAAAAAATATTACGCTTTCAAAAGAATATCCTAAACATGAATTACAAATTAACGTTGATAAAGACCGTCTAAAAAAAGTTTTTGGAAATTTAATCTCTAATGCAGTTAAATTCACAAACGCAGGCGGAAGAATTAAAGTAATACTTCAGGATTACGGTAAGGAAATTGAAATAGTTATTAGCGATACTGGTGTTGGAATTCCGGAAAAAGATTTGCCTAATCTTTTTCAAAAATTCAGTAAAATTCAACAATTTGGAACACCGTTGGGCGGCGCCGGATTTGGTCTTGTAAGCGTAAAACAAATTGTAGATTTGCACAAAGGTTTTATTAAAGTTAGAAGCCAGGTTGATAAAGGAACAACATTTATTATTCGTTTACCAAAGTAGAAATATAGCCGAGGATAAAATTGGAAAAATTAATCTTTATTATTGATGACGAAGACTCAATTGTGAAAATGCTTACACATTGGGTTAAAAATCAATGGAATTACAGAATAAAAACTTTTACAACTGGAACAGATGCGCTAAATTCTTTTTCCGACGATCCCGATTTAGTTCTTCTTGATATAATGCTTCCAGATATTAACGGAAATGAAGTTCTTAACAGAATGAAGCAAAAAAGTCCGCAACTGCCAATAATAATGTTATCTGCTCAGGGAAGTGTAGAAGTAGCACTCGAATCTATTCGTCTTGGAGCGTTCGATTACTTTCCGAAACCAATTGATAAAGATCGTCTTGAACCTGCTATAAAAAATGCTATAAAGAATTACGACTTAGAACGCGAGATTGAGAATTTAAAAGATGCGATTAAACGTGAATACAGTTTTGATAACATCGTCTCTGCAGATAAAAAAATGCAGGAAGCTTTTAAGATGGTATCAAAAGTACTTGATAACGAAATCACAGTATTAATTACCGGAGAAAGCGGAACAGGCAAAGAGCTGGTTGCACGCGCAATACATTATAACGGTAAAAGAAAAGCAGCGCCCTTTGTTGTTGTAAATTGTGCTTCAATTCCGCGCGAGCTTTTGGAAAGCGAATTATTCGGCCATGAAAAAGGCGCTTTTACAGGAGCGCATATTAGAAAAATTGGAAAGTTTGAACTTGCTAAAGGAGGAACGATTTTTCTTGACGAAATAGGCGAAATGGAAATGTCGCTTCAAGCAAAAATTCTAAGAGTAATTCAGCAAAAAGAATTTGAACGCGTTGGCGGAAACGAAGTAATTAAAACAGACGTAAGAATTATTTCCGCAACCAATCGTGATCTTAAATCGGCTGTTGATAATAAACAGTTTAGAGAAGATCTATATTACCGACTTAGCTCATTCCCAATACATATTCTCCCTTTAAGAGAAAGAAAAGGCGACATCGTAATTTTAATTGATCACTTCATAAAAATATTTAATAAGAAGATCGGTAAGGAAATAAAAAATGTAAGCAAGGCAGCTCTAAAAATTATGTACGATTATGATTGGCCCGGCAATGTGCGGGAACTTGAGAACACTATAGAGCGATGTATGATTTTAAGCGATGGAGATTATATTGAAGCTGATATCCTGCCGGCAAATATTTCCGGAATTTTAGGAACGCTGGGTTCAAACACTAACAGCGTTCTCTTCGGCGAGGATTCACACGTAGTTCCTTTTGAAAAATTAAAGGAAGAAGCTATAAGACACGCATTAAAAGCAACACAAGGTAACATTGTTGAAGCCGCACGTAAACTTAAAATTGGCAGGGCAACACTTTACCGTCTTATGGATAAATATAAAATCGAATCACCAAAGGATTGAAAAATTAAAGGTGAACCATGAGAATAATTGAGGAAATAATTGATGATATTATAATTGAGATTGTAAATCTTGATAGAGCCACTCTTCTTGAAGCCGAAGAATTGAAAAGACAAGTTAACGATAAGATTGACAGTGGTTACAGAAAGGTAATAATCGATCTTACCTCAGTAGAATTTCTTGATTCAACATTTCTCGGGATCATTGTCAACACATTAAAAAAAGTAGCAAAGCTTGGGGGAGATCTAAAATTAGTCGGGTTCAAACCTAATGTTCGCTCTATGTTCGAATTGACAAGATTGTTCAGAGTATTTGAATCGTATAGTGAATTGCAAGACGCAATAAAAAGTTTTCAATGATAGCGTCACTGTCATTCTGACCCGCATTAGCTGGAGAAGAACTTTTAATAATTATAAATAATTTTTTTGGAAAACCAGTGACACAAGAAAATAATAAATCCGCAAACACAATATTATTAGTTGAAGATGAATTTAACATTGCTAAGCTTTTTACTTTCAATTTAACAAAGGCGGGGTTTCGTTGTGAGGTAGCCGGTAACGGCAGAGAAGGTTTTGAACTTGCAGAAAAAATAAAACCGGATCTGATAATAAGCGACGTAATGATGCCCGAAGTTGACGGATACGAATTTCGTAAACGCTTACTGGCAAATCCCGAACTAAAACAAATTCCATTTGTTTTTCTTACGGCAAAAGGGGCAGAAGAAGATATTCTACAGGGATATGATCTTGAAATAGAAGACTATATTATTAAAACATCCAGCCCCAAAGTTGTAATTGCAAAAGTATCCGCAATTTTGAAAAGTCTTGAGAAAGAACGCGTAAAAGTTGTTGATGAAGTTCAAAAAGCCGCCGACACGATGGGTGCTAAAGTTGTTCCGGAAGAATTTCCTCAGTTCGAGGGATTTCAAATCAAGCATTGGCACTTGCCGTTTAAGAATGTTCCGGGCGGAGATTTTATTGATTACTTCAAAATGGATGATGATCATATAGCAATAATTTTGGGCGATGTAATGGGGAAGCGATGGGGCGCTTGGTATTTTGCGGTTGCTTACGCAGGCTATGTACGCAGCGCCGCACGGTTTGTGCTTGAATCATCAAAAGATTTTCAACCAAGCCAAATATTGTGCAAAGTAAACGAGTCTGTATTTAAAGATGAAAGAATTTCCGAAGTGTTCATCACACTTTCCGTAATTATACTAGATAAAAAAAATAAAATTGCACGCTACTCCGGAGCAGGAGATCTACCACTGGTCTATAAATCAAAAACCATTAAGAGAATAATTTCTAAAGGTGTTCTTCTTGGGTTTAGTAAATCGGGAGAATATGAGGACGTTGAATTGAAACTAAATAACGGGGACGAGCTATTTTTAGTTACAGATGGGATTACTGAAGCGCGAAACGAAGCAGGGGAGCTTTATTCGGAAGATCACTTGATGAAGTTTTTAGAAGAATTAAATCCGAACGAAGACTCACTTGCTCAAATACAAAAAGAAATATTTAATTATACCGGCGGAGAGATGGATGACGACATAAGCGTAATTGCAGTTAAGGTATTGTAATGTTTTCTTATTCCTTGCTATTAACTGTTTCCATATCTAAATAAATATCTCACCTATTTTCTTTCTTAGAAACTCAAAATACTCTTTTGTTATGGTTACTTGTTTGTAAATGTCAATCACATCGTCCTTCGTAATTTTCAAGAAATCTTCTTCGCGCGGGGCTATAAATAAACCGCTCATATCAACTACGGCAGGACTAATTAGCAACTGATTACCGTCATCGGCAGAAAATTGTTTTGGTCTGTGTTTGCTTCTGGGAAAGAAAATCAAACGCCAAATATTTTCCTGATAATTAGCCAGCATGTTTATTAGAGGTTCCTCATGCGGAGGAGATATTTTTCTAAGTGCATTGATTAAAGTTTTGAAAACATAAAGTAATTCACCTTTGTCTCTCGATTCGAAGGAAATAAAGTAACGCAAATGCTCTTCAAAAAAACGGACTTCAATTTTTTCGTTTCTCAAAACTTCTTTGGGAAATTTATTTATCATTTTATCGAATTCAATTTCTACAGGCATCGCGTTTTTTGTTATTGCATGAAAATGCATATGATCCGGTGCAGAAGAGCCGCACTTTTGTCCATTATAAAAAACCGAATAGTACTTGCCAAGATCACGGGAAAGAACCAGCATCTCTGCAAAATTTCCGATCAAAGTTTGCGGCGTATGATTTTTTTTTGAAATCGTAAAATGTTCCGGAAAAATCGGGTATGGATTAGCAAGAAGAACAAAATTCTTATTGTAACCTAAAACCGTTTGTTCTTTTGGAAGATTATCTAGACACAAAAAACATTTGCGCGATTTAATAGCATCTTCACTTACATCCGCTGAAGATGATTTTATTCTTGCTGGGTTAAACTGAACTTTTATTTCAAAACCGTCAAATTCAAATGTTCGAATTTTAGTTGCAGAAAGATTTTGATAATTCTCATTTAGCAATTGCCACGATTGTTTTTGATCTTCGAGCAGTTTTCTAGACTGTTCTGCCCACCAATCAGCGCTGGAATTTCTTTCTGGTTTGTCGTTTATGATCATTTAGATGTATTCATTTTTTGTAGCGTTAATATTTCGAATGTACGAAGACGATCTTTTTTGCCATTAGAGACTTAGTTTGTTAAAAGTAAATTATGAAAAATGGTAATGACTGTAAATTGGAAGTTACAAGATTACTTTTTTTGTAAATCTATTGAATGATAAATTATCATCAAATTTACTGGTTGCTTTTGTCTATTAACTGTGCCTTTAGAAAGATCGCAAACCTCCGCTAAAGAGAAAACAGTAAGCTTAAGATTTAATAACTTCTTTTAGACCTGGTAGCCGGACTCAAATAATTAAATAGTATAATAAAAATCTCCGATCTCAAAAATCGCTTAAAAACGAGGTTTTTTATCTAATTTATTTTTTGAATTGTGATTTCAGTCCTATCCAAAGATTGGCTGATATTTCCTAAATGATTAAATTTAGAATGTAAGTTTTCAACAACTAATAGATTATCAATTGAAGTATAGAAATCTGACATATTTTGTGATTTGGTTAATGCTCGTCTCGGCTTTCACTTTACACTCCAAAACCAATATTGCTAAGGGGGAGTTGACCGTAAAAGAGAGTCAGTCTGTTTTAACCCTAGATCTAAGTCATAATATTGATGGCTTTTCTATCAATACATCAGATCTGAACGACCAATCTGGAAAATCTTTGTTTTATGATGAATTTATATCTTCAGCGGACTTAACTCAACATCAGAATCCAGCTAAAGAATTTCTCCTTCAGCAAAATCTTTTTACTATGGAAAATCAAAGAAGAACCGGTCTCAGGTTCTTTGCTTATCTAAAAAATTAACTCCACCTGTCTTTCCGCCTAAAGTTTTCCATTGCTCCAACTTTAAAAGGTATGTTAAACAAAAAAAGAGGTAAAATTTGCGTACATTAAAAATAGTTTTCATCATCAGTCTGGTTGCCGTAAGTGTCGGGTTCAATCTAAGCGATACTTCTGCAGGCGAGATAAATGGTGTGGCTAAAATAACTGTAAGCAAAGATGCAGAACCCAACATGACATCTGTTAACTTTAACGATTTGGGTGTAATGACCGCATCTTGGTACGGTCCGCGCTTTCACGGAAAGTTAACGGCAAACGGCGAACAGTACAATCAAATGGCATTTACAGCGGCACATAAGTCATTACCATTTGGTACTGTCCTTCAAGTAACAAATCTGAAAAATGGTAAGTCAGTTATTGTAAGAATAAATGATAGGGGCCCATTCATTGAAGGACGTGATTTAGATTTATCTAAAGGAACAGCACTTAATCTCGGTATGATTGGCCGGGGTGTTATAAAAGTGAAAGTTTCTGAAGTACTATTAAATTCTGATACTAACCCGATTAATACACTTAATTGATAAATGAAAAAGCCGTCACGAAGAAGTTTTGTGACGGCTTTGTTTTTTAATAAAATAATAATTTATAGACCGAATAAAACTCCAGCTACAATTTGAAATGCTGTGGTTTTAACGGATGTAAAACCGAACGACTGCTTCCCTTTATCGTTAAATGCATTTGATAAACCAAATGAATAACGAATATCTAACATTATTACGGTAAGTGGTGCAACCTTAAAACCAGCTCCAGCGCCAAAATCAAGTGCAAAGTTAAATGAAGAGGTATAATCTTTTAGATCAGTTTCAATAGAAGTCTGACCTTTTGGTTCTGTTAGATCATTTGCTGATGAAATAATAACAAAGTTAGGACCAGCAAAAACATATGGAGAAACTGGTCCGGAGATGGGAATCTTAAATTTTAAGAGAATTGGAATTTCAATAAAAGATAGTTTTATTGTTTCCTGACCCACCGCCGAACTGGCGCTTGGGCCCCGGCACCAGTAACAAACATGGGCTCAATTTGAATCGCCAGCATAGGAACAAAACCGATTTCAGCTAAAGCACCAAATTTAAAACCAGTTCTCGATGATTTAGTTACACCGGCCTGTAAATCAGGGTCAAATGATAAATTATTAAAACTTAAACCCGCTCTTGCACCAAAGCTAATTTTAGTTTGTGCTTGAATATTTGAATATGTTGTTAAAAGTAACACTACTAATAATAAGGAAAGTATTTTTTTCATATGCTTACCTTTCATTTTTTGTTTTGTAATTATGGTAGCGCGTATCTAATTCCAGTAGTAATAGCAAGGTAAAAGACAGTATTAGTCTTTGATGTGGTTTTACCGGAGTAAAAATCATAAACTTTTTCGCTTAGAAATACAGGACCTAATTGCAAATCGGCAGGAATGTAAAGGTTTTGTGCAACCTTAAAATTAGCTCCTCCACCTAACCGGATTCCAAAATACGGACCGTCAGTAACAAACCATAAACTAATTCCTAAATTAGCATATGGTTTTATAGAAGAACCGGGAATTTCAAAATACATCTTGAAATAATCTGCCCACTCAATAGGTGTTCCGGATTGAGTATTAATGTTTAATTCAGTTCCTACAGCCATGTTTTTGCTGAAAATAACTTCAGCCATAGGACCTATTTGTAATCCTGCCGAAGATGAACCGCCACTGCTGCCAAGAGACATCCCTAGTCTGCCTCCAATTAGCCATTCTACACCAGAGCTTGAAGGGGAACTTGAAGGCGAAGAAAAATTTGAAAGTGTTTGTGCGTTAATTAGAATTCCAGACAGAAGAAAAATAACTAAGAATGAATTTCGGAGAGCAGAAAAGTATGATACTGTTTTCATTTTCACTCCTTTTCTTGTGTAGTTAAAAAATTTATAAAGAATTAGAATGTTGTTATTTGCGTTTCTTTTCTCAGAGAAAATACCATTTAGATTTTCGATTGTCAATCATTGATCATTTTGTTATGACAAAGGCAACAGAGCCATACATACAAGGATTCCACTAAACTACAAGTATTTATTTCTTTTATTGATTTGGAAGAATGACAGATACTATTGTAGTTCCAATTGATGATTCAACATTTACGTTACCATTATGCAAGTTAACTATGGATTTAACAACCGATAGGCCTAAACCCACACCGCCTGTTTTTCTGGTTCTTGAAACATCCACACGATAAAATCTGTTGAAGATTTTGTCAAGGGATTCATCCGGAATTCCCGGGCCAGTATTTATGACGCTAATCTTAATTATGTCATTAATTTCTTCAGCACTCACCAGAACAGTTGAATTCTCATCGCCGAATTTTAATGCATTATCAATAATATTTGATAACGCCTGTTTTATTAAATCTTGATCAAATTTGATACAAATTTTAGGCATCGAATCAAGAATTAGATCCATATTTTTTTCACGTCCCAGGAACCCCATACTTTGAATTATAGAATTTAAAAATGAATTTAATTCAACTTTCTGTTTGTCTATAGTTATAAGTGCGTTATCGCTCTTAGAAATAAAGAAGAGGTTATCAATAATTTTTATTAAGCGGATGGTCTCTTCGTAATTACTTTTTAATACTTCAATGTAATGCACGGGAGTCTTTTCTGACTTCAGCGCAATCTCAATCTCACCCCGCAGTATAGTAAGCGGAGTCTTTAATTCATGTGCAGCTGAAATTGAAAACTGGTTCATAAAATCTAATGAAGTTTTTATTCTCTGAATCATTTCATTCATTTTGTTTACCAATCTACCGTATTCATCGAAATATCCTCCACCGGGAATTTTCTCGGATAAGTTCTGCGCCGTTATTTCTTCCGTTTTTTTAATTATAGCGTCTATGCGCGATAACGATTTTGTTGAAATAAGCGCACCGCCGATAATTGAAATAATTAAAAATATTGGCGCCATCACAATGTATATATCTGTCAGACTATTAAGAGTTTGTGCAATATGTTCTATCGGATATGCCACAATTACAATGAAGCGCTTTCCTTTTAATTGACAGACTCTAATTACATCGTTGGATAATAATTCATTTTTATAATCGAAGATTAACTCCGAGCTTTTTTTTTCAGGAAAAGCCAAATGATTTTGCCCCAGATTTGCAGACTTATAAATTAACTTTTGAGATGCAGAGATTTCAATAAAAGTATTTCTTCTGTTGAATACGACCGCATCATAAATAATATCCCAGATTAGTTCATCTTCGCTTTTATAAACGGGGCTCGGCTCGAATGTTTCAAGATCAAGATGCTTTTCTTCTACAACTCGTAGAATAGCGTATGCCTGTGTTTTTAAATTTAAGTCTAAGTTAACATGAGAAATGTGATAAAGATAAATGTAGATACTTACGCCAAGTAATACTTCAAGCAAAAGGAAAAGCGAAGAATACCAAATCGTAATCTTGAAGCGTGTTGAAGTAAAAAACAATTTGATATTTTTGAACATAAAAGATATTTCTTTTTAATTTATTCCTTAATTATGTAACCAACGCCGCGAACCGTATGAATTAATTGTTTCTTATTAGGCAAATTAATCTTCGAGCGGAGTTTGTTAATGTAAACGTCAATTACATTTGTGCCGCTGTCAAAATGAAAATCATAAACATGTTCAATCAATTTTGTGCGGGAAACAATCTTATTCTTGTTTCTTAAAAGATATTCCAGAATTGAATATTCTCTCGGGGTTAATATTATTTCTTCATCGGTCCTTGTAATCTTGTGTGCAACAAGATCCATTTTAAGATCATCAATCGTTAAGGTATTATCTTTTTGAGTTTCTTTTCTTCTTAATAGAGCGCGAACACGTGCTGTTAATTCCTCAAATGAAAAAGGTTTAGTTAGGTAATCATCCGCACCGCTGTCTAATCCCTCTACTTTATCTTTAGTGCTGTCTTTGATAGTAAGAAGTAAAACCGGAGTGATAATTTTGTTTTTTCGAAGTTCTTTTACAAATTGAATCCCGTTCATTACAGGCATCATTACATCGGAAATAATTAGATCGTATTCATTATTAAGAGTCATTTCAAATCCGTCTTTGCCGTTTCCAGCAAGATCAACTTGATAAAGTTCTTCTTCTAATCCTTTCTTAATAAATGAAGCGACTTTCTTTTCGTCTTCAACAACTAATATTCTCATAGTAATAAAATAAACAAAAAGGAGAGCCGTAAAAACTCTCCCTTTTATATTTAATGCAATTAATTAGCAGGGGGATTATAAAGACCTTTCAGCTTATTTTTTAACTTCTTTCTTTGGTTCAGTTTTTTTCTCAACTTTTGGTGCAGCAACTTTCTTTTCTGCTTTTGGTTCAGCAGCTTTCTTCACGGGTTTTTTTGCAACTTTTGGTTCAGCAGCTTTGGGTTCAACTTTCTTTTCTGCCGGTTTAACTGTTTCTGTCTTTGCTTTTGGTGCTTCAGCTTTCTTTTGTGGTTGAGCTTGAGCATAAATGCTTGCAGAGAAAGCAACGAGCACTAATAATGCAACTAACTTCTTCATGTAATACTCCTTTTGATTATTAATTGTTATTATACATAAATGATTTTGTACGGAGTGAACTTATAGATGCAGAATTAAAAAACTCTTAAAGAAACATTAAAATTTCTTAATCTTAGTTCGCTATAAAACATAAAAGAAATTATTTTAAGATTTAGATAATCAGAATATTTATTTTTATTTAGCAAATCTTTTAAGGAAATCATGACAGTATTCTTTTCAAAAGCGTGTGAATTGGGCATTCAAGCCGTTCTTTTCTTATCAATTAAAGAAAGCGGAATTTATAATGCGGAACAAGTTTCCAAAGAATTGAAAGTGCCCAAGGAGTTTGTCTCTAAGGTCTTGCAAATACTAACAGAGAGCGGAATCACACGTTCTAAAAAAGGAAAGAATGGGGGATTCTATTTAGGAAAAGAACCACGCAATATTAAATTAATTGATATCGTTGAAGCAATAGATGGATTGGATGTTTTCAAATCTTGTGTTTTGGGTTTTCCAGGCTGTTCAAAGGAGACACCATGCCCCGTGCATGATCAGTGGGGAAAGCTACGGGAAGAAGCATATAAAATGTTAAGTGAAGAAACTTTAGAACATCTGAAAGAAAAAACAGCCAGCAAAATCTCAACTTTATGATTTAACGGCTTCAATAAAAATATCTTTCGATTCGTTAGCGTTAAATTTTTCTTGAAAAAAATTTCCCATAAACTTTACCTTTTGAAAACCGGCGGATTTTAGATATGAGTTTATCTCATTCTTACTATGAGGATAATGACAGGTTGTGATAAGCTTAAAATCTTTTGGCGCCTCGGTTGCAAATGATAATATGTTGAAATTCAATCTGTCATCTAAAAAATCATAAAAGCGGATAATAATTTTTCCATCCCGATTTGCGATGTTGTTAATTCTTTTATTCTGCTTTTTGATCAGTTTATAATTTAAAATGTGCAGAAATATTTTTCCGCCGGGTTGTAGCAATTTGTAAATTTTTCTTATAGCGCTCTTCAATTCTTTTTGATCGAGATGTGCAATTGTATTTCCAACCGAAACCACATTGTTAAATTTTGTGTTGAACTTTGGAGAAATTGATGTGAATGAACCGATATGTGTTTCAATAGTAACTTGATATTTATCAGCATTACGTTTTAACTCTTCAATCATGTTCGGCGAGATATCAAAAGCAGTAACTTTGTGCCCATTCATTGCCAGAGCAATCGAATCAAGTCCGATCCCGCAGCCAATATCTGCAACGGTACCAGGTAAAGGGAATAATTCTTTGTAAGCATTGAATCTGAGGTCAAGATTTTTCTCGAAGTCAATCATTTTATCATAAACGTCTGAAATGGAATCGTAAAACTTAGTTGCAGAAATGATTTTGTGCTTATGCAATTTGTTCCTCTTTTAATATTTCTCCGTTAATTCCCAGAACGATATAATTTATTGGAATCTTTGTTTCTGCAGAATTAACGGCATCTAAAGCAAGCTGGGCCAAACCGCTGCAGCATGGAACTTGCATAATCAAAACAGTAATAGATTTTAAATTTGATTCGTTTATCATCGTAATTAATTTTTCAAAGTAAACTTGTTTATTAGCATCAAGCTTGGGGCATGCTATTGCAAGTGATTTCCCCTTTTAAAAAATCTTTATGAAAATCCGGATACGTAAAACCGCATCTATGAGCGGTTTGTTACCGTGCAACAAAAATCTAATCCGTATTTTTCAAAAACCGCAACAGCTCTGAAATCATTGGTAACAATTTCGGATAAAGTTTTTTGTTCAATATTTTCTGCTTGTGTTGTGTTCATGGTTTTTTCCTCTTTATATTTTTTTAGTTTGTTTTGTCTATCATAAATGAATTTCGTTTTTGAGATATTTGTTTATAATCATCCGGTGTGTTGATATTAAAAAAAACCTCATCATTATAAAAAGGTAACTCTTCGGGATGAATGATCTCTGCATTCACTCTTTTCAAAAAATGATGGAAAGATTTATCAATTGTTTCATCATTGTTAATTATTACTTTTTCAATTTCAGCAATAACTTTTTTTTCATAAACGCCCGCTAACGGTTGATGATAACCTGCGGCTTCACAAAACTTAATTGGTTTGTCACTTTTATATTCAATGATATACTCAATCATTTCTTTTGTCATCAACGGAATATCACATGAGCTAACAAAATTCGTTTCAGTTTTTGAATATGTTAACCCCGAATGGATTCCTCCCAATGGTCCTTTTCCTTTAAAGATATCTTCATACAAAGGAAGTTGAAGAAACGCATATTCAGCCGGTGTGTTGGTTATTATAATTACTTCTTTGAAAATGGATTTCATTAAAACAGTTATGCGTTCAATAATGGTTTGATTTCCTAATTTCAAAAAAGATTTGTTCACATCCATACGGGAACTTTTTCCGCCGGCCAATATAATTCCAGTTACATCAGAATACATTTTACCTTTTCTCCTTTGAGAGGATTTCTCCTTTCTTCTTCTATTTCGATTAAACAATTAGCGCGGCTCATCTCAACAAGGTTGCCGGATGATTGTGAAAACCCTGAAGTTACTTTCCACTCGCTATTTTCTTCGTAAAGAATTCCGCGCAAGAAATGACGTTTGCTATCTTTCTTTTTCAAATCACATTGAAGAACAGCCGTTATGCTGCTTATATGTTTTTGATGAAACATATTATTAATAGCTGGTTTGATGAAGACATAAAAATTCACTAACGCTGAAACCGGGTTGCCCGGCAAACCAAAAACGAGAATTTTTTTTGCTTTTTTTTCATACACACCAAAGTAAAATGGTTTGCCGGGTTTGATGTTTACCTTCCAGAATATTTCTTTCACACCTTCTTTTTCAAATATTTCTTTTAGAAAATCATATTTACCAACAGACACTCCGCCGGTAGTAATGAGTGTATTGATATTCATACCGAACGCAGCTTTAATTTTTTGCTGAATTATTTCTTCATTGTCTTTAACGAAACCAAGCATTAGCGGAGAATAATTCATTTCTTTTACGGCAGCATAAATTGCATAAGTATTAGAAGTGCGAATTTTATCGCCAGATGGTATTTTTGT
This sequence comes from Ignavibacteriales bacterium, assembly GCA_016234355.1. Taxonomy (GTDB): domain Bacteria; phylum Bacteroidota; class Ignavibacteria; order Ignavibacteriales; family Melioribacteraceae; genus Fen-1258. The sequence goes on along the minus strand of JACRFC010000051.1, from coordinate 16,682 downwards.
TATAGGAACTAATTCATCGCCAGTAGCAAGAATTGCTGCTTTAAGTTTTGGGAAAACTTTAACTTTTTCTTTTCCACAGCTTGCCAACACTGCAATTGTTTTTGAATCTATCTTGGTGTATTTATTAAGTGCAATTCTTCCTTTGGATATATCATTACCTTTTAACCGAATATTTATTCCTTTCTTCAGAAATGTTTTCCCTTTCAAGAGAAGATTTTTACCTTCTACAACAACATCTTCCACCGGAACAACTGTGTCAGCACTTTGTGGGATCTTGCTTCCGGTGGTTATCAGAACAGCATCTTCTTCTTTAATTGAGAATGAAGAAAAGTTACCCGCAGATACTTCTCCAATAATATTCCAGCTTTTTCTTTTACTGAATTTTATTGCGTATCCATCCATTGCGGAATTATCAAACGGCGGCATATCAACATCAGCAATTACATCTTCTGCCAATATGCGATTTACAGAATCAAGTAAGTCAACTTCTTCTTTGTAAAGAGTTAATTTCTCAATTTCATTTTTAATTAGTTCGAGTGCTTCGTTGTATGCTATCATAATCGTTCCCAAACAAACTTTACGTAGCTAAATAATTTATTCTACATTATAATAAATTCATCGCCGACAAAAAATTCTCCGCTTTTAATTACTTTGGTAAAGATTCCTTCGCGCGGCATAACGCAATCACCGATCTTAAAAAATATTGCGCATTTGGAATGACATTCCTTCCCGATTTGTGTTACTTCAAGCTCGGCTTCTTTACCGATTTTTATTTTTGTACCAATTTCTAATTGAGGCAGATTGATAAACTCAGTAGTGATGTTTTCCGCAAAAGCGCCGGGACGAAGATGTGACAATCCTTTCTTGCGCATATTATCTATGCTCTCTAACGCAAGTAAACTTACTTGCCTATGCCAATTGCCGGCGTGCACATCACCTTCAATTCCGTGATTCTCAATCAATCGTGCGAATTGAACATTCGTTTTTGGAATGCCTTTCTTTTTGCTGATTGAGATTGCTACAATTTTCCCAATTCCAATAGAACGCGGATTTAACGGATTAAACTGATCCTCACAGATTTTATATTCTATAGTTTCCACTCTTTCCTCCGGTTTTGCTTAAGAGCTTGATTTCATTAATGATAATTCCTTTGTCAATCGCTTTGCACATATCATACACAGTAAGCGCAGCAACGGAAACTGCTGTTAATGCTTCCATCTCAATTCCGGTAACAGAATTAGTTTTTGCGAACGATTTTATCTCAACAGTACTATTCTTCTTATTCAATTTTAATTCTACATCTATTTTTGAAATAAAGATATTATGACAAAGAGGAATTAAAGCCGAAGTTTTTTTCGCGGCTTGTATTCCGGCAATCTTTGCAACGGTTAATACATCTCCTTTGGCAATTTGATTCTGCTCTATTTTCCGGAAAACTTCATCTGAAACTAAAACTTCGCAATACGCCGAGGCAGTTCGTTCAGTAACCTCCTTACCCGACACATCAACCATATTTGCTTTACCATTTTTATCTACGTGCGATAGAGTTTTCATATCATCCGCCAATGCTTAGCATATTATTGTTTTGCAAAGTAATTAACTCGTCAATATCCGGATGATTATATTTTTTCATATGCAAGTGGACGGCAATCCGGGATGCAATTGCATCATCCGAAAACAATGAATTACGCAATAACGATATTAAAGAAAGCTCGCTGTCAATCTGAGAAAAGAGGCAAAGCTTTAAATTCCCTTTTGCTGTAATTCTCAACCTATTACAAGACTGACAAAAATGATCCGATATTGAGCTGATGAAACTGACTTTCCCTTTATGACCGATAATTCTAAAATCTTTAGCGACTTTTTCCACGCTCTTATCTATTTCTTCTAGTCTATATTTCGTCTGGATTGCTTTTAAGATTTCACTATTGCTGATGAAAATGTTTTCATTCCAGCTATTATTGCTGAAGGGCATAAATTCTATAAAGCGCACGTTGAGATTTCTACCCTTAGCAAATTCCACAAAATCAATAACTTCGTCATCATTGATACCTCTCATAACTACAGTATTTATTTTAACCGGAGAAAAACCGAGAGACTCAGCTTTATCAATCGAGCGTAACACTGAATGGAAATTATCTTTGCCGGTAATAGAAAAAAACCATTCGGGACGGAGAGAATCTAAGCTGATGTTAATTTTATCGAGTCCGAATTCCTTAAGCTTTTCAATTTTGTCTTCGAGTAAAGTACCGTTTGTTGTCAAACAAAGTTCAAATGGGTACTCGTTTTTAATTTTATGAAGAGACTCGAAAAATGTTAGAATGTTTTTTCTTACCAACGGTTCGCCGCCAGTTAAACGAATTTTCTTATAACTTAGGTTAACAACAAAAATCTTAATTAATCTTAACAGCTCCTCGTAACTTAGAATTTCTTCTTTGTTTAATTCCCTTTCCGAAATTACCGGATTACAATAACTACAGTTGAGATTACACTTATCCGTTAGGGAAATTCTTAAATAATCGTGAGTTCTTCCAAATTTATCTTTTGTTTGCATAATTGTAAGAATTATAAAATGAATACAGCAATGATCCCGGCTATGATTACTACATACGCCGGGTGTAATTTAAATGCAATAATGAGAGTAGCGCCGAGCAGCAAAAAAATCACGCTCTTCCACTCTAGATAATTTTTAACTGCATATTGATACATTATAGCCGCAATCATTCCTACTATTGCAAATTTTATTCCGGTAACTGCTTTTTGGAATTGGATGTTCTTTTCAAGGTGAACGCTGAAGTAAGTCGCAAGCATAATAATGCTCACCGGCATTATCATATTCCCAATATTTGCGGCAATGGCGCCAAACACACCGCCAATTTTGAATCCGGTATACGTAGCAAATTTTATTGAAATTGCACCTGGAAAAACTTCAACCATTCCAAGAACTTTTAGGAATTCATCATGTGTAAGCCAACTGTGGTTTGCAACCACTTCCTTTTCAATCAAAGGAATTAAAGAATAAGCTCCGCCGAAAGAAAAAGAACCTACTTTTAGAAACGATAAAAAAAGTTTAAGCAGGATTCCAAACATTACTCCTCTCCAATTATATCATCAATCCAGGTCATTGCTGCCATCATAGAAGGCAATCCGATTGTTGGCAGCGCTAACAAAACGGCATGGCGCATCTCTTCTTTTGTTACTCCTGCTTTCAATGCTTTGCGGGCATGAGAGTGAACAGCGCCTTCCAATCTCGCGCCGGTTGAAATTGCAAGTTTTATCAACGCTCTTGTTTTATCATCAAGCGGTCCTGCAGAGTGAACAGCATCGCCAAGTTCTTCGTATGCTTTTGCAACTTGCGGATAGTCTTCAGTAAACTTTTGAAATCGTTTTGGTATTTGTGACATCGTTTTACTCCTATAATTTTTAATAGAACGCAGATGACGCTGATTTAGCGGATCATCACAGATTAAACAAAAAAACCCCGCTTTGCATTGCGGGGTTTATTATAGAGATGATTCTTTCCAATCATCTCATATCTTAAAAACTCTCCTTTGCAAAGTTGGCAGGTAAATTCGTTTCCAAACTTACCCTATCGGTTGAAGAGTCGTATTCTTTACGAACTTAGACTCAACAACTCGGAGAAAATATTTTAAAGAACTATTACAAATATAATTATACTTTAGTCAATTTTACTTTTGTATCATAGAATGAAACGCTTCCGCCAACTGGATCCAGCAGACAAGTATTTTTGAGATAATCATCAAGCCGCATTGCGGCATTTGCATGAACACCTGTTGCACGGCGCGGATCGCCTTTAATCTTCTTTCCGTCTATAATAACATCAGAAGAACCATTAGCCCAGTGACCGTGTCCGAGCGAAAATCCGATTATGCCGGGACGAATTCCTTCAACCACTTTTACTTTACCAATCATCGGTTTCTTTATTCCATTCTTCAAATCCCAAACACCTTCGGGATTAGACTTAGAAGTAAACTTCACCTTATCGCCTTCTTTGAATCCATACTGCTTAGCATCGGCTGAATTTATCATCACAAAATTTTCCGGACGGATAGCGCTCAACCAATAATCAACTATTGTACGGCTCTTTGTTTGTGTGATATCTCTGAATGTAATCATATGGAGTTTAAAACCATCCGGTTCGTCATTCACTTCTTTTCCGGTTACATCTGCAATTGGAAAGTAGGAAGCAATACCGGCTAATTTTTTACCAGTAATTGCGGATTTTGATTTAACATACTTCTCTAAATAAACGTTGATCAATTGACCATATTTATTTTTGAATTTTTCGCCTTCAAAAGCTTTCTCGTAATCCTGGAAACGTCCGCCGCGATTCATTACAAATACAACTTTCTTCCACCACTGTTCGCCTACAATAGCTTTCCATCGTTGAACATCAAAGACAGTTTTAGGTAAATGTTTTCTTGCCGCTTCAAATATTTTCAACTCTTCGTCGGTTGCATCCGGAACTTCATCGCCGGGTTTATCGCCGGCAGCAATATTAGCAACCATTGGCAGGTAGAAATCTTCTGCACGGTAGAAATTACGGTCTTTGCCTAATCCATCTTTTCCAAAACCGGGCAAGTTTAGTTTTTCAGCAATACCTAAAATCATTGTTTCAAGTGTAAGCGGCTGTTCTTCACCAAATACTTTTGCCGTTGTTGTTAATGGTGCAATAACAGGATTTCTAACGGGCTGAACTTTTTGCGGAATGCTCGGATGACTTCCGTGGAATTCCCATCTTTCTAAATAAGTGACATCCGGGAAAATGTAATCTGCATACATAGACATTTCACCGATTGTAATATCGTTAGCAATGTAAAGAGAAACCTTATCCAGGTTAGTCAATATTTCGATGTTCGTTTGTCCTCCCGGTAATGAATAAGGCGCTGCTGCCATATATGTGAAGAGAACTTTTGATGGATAAGGATATGCATCTGCCATCGAAGGAATTATCTCTTCATAAATATCGCTTGCAAATGGGTACCACTGTCTCTTTGCCGGATAACCGGAAAAGATAGTTGATTCTTCATACTTAACATCGTGACGAATTATGCTGATGCCTAAAGGAGTAATTTTATTTGGATGCATCTTTCCAAAAACAAATGGATTTCCTTCTTTGGAACCGTCAATAGAATATGTAGTTGCTTTGATCAAACCGCCTTTCCAGTCCCAGTTTCCTATCAAAGCGTTGAGTGTATAAACAGCAAGAACATTATAGAAACCATTAGTATGTTGAGCAACACCGCGGTGAGGATCTGCAACTGCTTTCTTACCGTGCGAAGTAAACTCAACTGCCAATTCAATAATATCCTTTGCTTCAATGCCGCATATATCAGCCCATTGTTCAATAGTTTTGACTGCGGCTGATTCATAAACTAATTGCAAACCGGTTTTAACTTTGAACTCTCCGATTTTTGTATCAACCAAAAGATCGCCGGTAACGGCATTCTTATCGTCATTCGGATCGAACGCAATCGGCTGCCCGTTTCTGAGAACAACGAAAGGATCGAATTCCCATTCCTTGCCATCTTTGTTCTGACGTTTTTCTTTTTCGGCTAATTTAATTTCGGACGCGCGTAAGAAACTTCCGTCTTCTTTTACAAGCCATGAAGAATTTGTCCATGATAGTTCGCCCGCTTTTGTAGCAGCGGCTTTGTTTGCGCTCTCTAAGAACTTCACGTCAAATTTTTTGTTCTCGATAATCCAACGGATCATTGCAAGAGCAAAAGCGGCGTCTGTTCCCGGTTTTATCGGAATCCACTTGTATGCTTTGGAAGCAATCTTTGAAAATCTTGGATCAACTACTGCGATCTTTAATTTGCCGTCAACAAGATTCTTCATTAATTTTTTTGCATGATGTGTTGGTCCGTATCCGCCTTCAATATAAGCAGAGCCGATTGCAAGCAAGAATTCTACATTACCCGTATCTGTCTGCCAGTAGAATTTTTGACCGCCGGTAAGTTTACCTTCAACAAACTGATCGCTCATCGCTTTGCCGGTGAAGTAAAGAGAACCCTGGCAGACGGTTGTATGACCATGAGCGTTAGTAGAGCCGAACGATTCGCTGATGAAGCGTTTAATAAATTCCGCTCTTCCTGCTTTGAGCCGTCCCCATACAAAACTTACCTGATTATTCTTTGGTCCAAAATCCGGATGCTCGGCGTCAATCATAGTGTCTAAATGCTGTGCAAATTTCTTTTTGAATTCTTCTACAGCGGTTTTCTTTTCTTCAACTGTTTTTTTCTTTCGGATTTCATCAACGGCGGCAGACATTTCTTTAGCAACTTTAAGGTCTTTCAAAGCAAAGAGACTTTTCAATCCTTCAACAGTTCTGTTTTCTTCGCCTTTTACATTACTAAAAAGTTTTCCACCATTAACAATTTCTGTTACTGCCTGTTCAAAAGAAATCGCTTTCCATTTCTTCTCGCCTCTTTTTCCATCGCGCTTAAGAACTTTTACAATTCTGTATGGGTCATAAGTTGTCTGTAAACCAGCTTGACCTTTAGGGCACAAAGAGCCGTCAATGTTAGCAGATTCGCTAAGGGGAGTTTTAAATGGTATGCTTGGTACCATTGTCCACGGGCTGTATGGATTACCTTCAATCTTAACAGCAACGCCGTCAAGCAATTTTACTTTTATTCCGCAGCCTGTATTGCATTGAAGACAAACGGAGTGAACGATATTTTCGGCTAATGAAAGCTGAGAAGCTTCTGCCGGTGTCAGTGATCCTGTATTTGCCTTTGCAATTAAATTTTGCGCCCAGCTAAATTGGCTTAACACAACTGCGCCGCCGCCAAGGAGTGCAGTGGTCTTCAAAAATTCTCTGCGATTATTTCCAGTTTCTATTTTTTCGTTTTCATTTTTCATTTTCTTTACTCCTATTCGTGGCATTTGAGACATGTTTCATCCAGGTTGTCATGAACAAACCTGACAGCCGGCGAAGTTTTGGCACCTGCATTTAATACAAAACTCTGCTTCGATTTAATGTATTTTGATACGATGCTCGCCGGATTGTTAGCGTCTCCAAAATACATTGCTTGTCCGGTGCAAGTAGAAACACATGCCGGAAGCATACCGTTTTCAATTCTATCAAGACAGAAATGGCATTTTCTTGTAGCGTCTTTTGTTTCTTTTCTGCTGAACTCTTTTTTGTATTCTTTGGATTTCATTTTTTCATACGGTTGGATTGCCGGCGTATTATCCGTGTAGTTTTTCCCCTCATCATAATAAAGAGCATTTGAGTAAGGACAGGCTTTCTTAGCTGCTTGAAATACTTTTTTGCCTTTCATCTTTTTATAATCAATTGTAACAATTCCATCGGGACGAATGCTCATAGAACCGGGAATAATTTTATTTGCAGCATCAACGCAAGTTGGTTTTTCGCACTGCATACAGTTCGTGGGCATAAAGAAACGTTTCAGATCCGGGTATTCGCCATCTTCAACTTCGTGAACGACCCGATATGTAACACCGGGAGGCAAATTGTTTTGTGCAATACATGCAACTGTGCATCCGCTGCAGCCAATACATTTGCGCGTATCAATAACCATTGCCCATTTTCTTTTTTCGATTGATTTCTTCAATGCTTCTTTTAATTCGGAAAGCATTGTGAGCGTCTCGTTTGTTTCTGCTACAACAGCCGGCTTAGCAAGAGTTCCCTTATAATTGAGAACCGTAGAGATAACCATTGAAGCTGCCGCTGTACCGGCAACTGCGCCGCCAGTCTTTGTAAAGAAAGAGCGGCGTGAAATTTTTTCATCTAAGACTTTGGTCATGTTATTTACTCCTAAACTTTAAGAAAAAATATCCGCTTCCCGTTTAGAGAAGCGGAATGCTAAAACCGATTCGGCGGTTTATACTTTTATTTATAAACGAAATAGAACGTTACTCGCGCAACGACATCAGCATCTTTATTTATACTGGCAGGGCTTTTGTCTGAAAAGCTGTTGATCCAAAGATTTGGCATTATATGCACATCTTTGATCGGCATGTAATCAAGACCAACAGTAAAAAAGTTTTCGTTAAAACCCTCATTGCTTACTTTAGTATCCGGGTTGTAGAAATCATAGCGCACAAAGCCGTTCAAACCATTTGTCAACGGCGCCCATGCAAAAAGCGCAATAGCAAACACAGTTTGATCTGCACCGGTCTTGCTCGATTTTTTTTGAACTTGCTGCAACGCTTCTACGCCAAAGGTAATATCTGCAGTTTGATATCCGGCAAAGCCCTTTAGTGTTGTTCTGTCTTTATCGAAATCGGCAGGTTCATAATCGGCATAAGCTTCAACAATGAATCCCTTTGCCGGTTTAGCATTTAACACGCCATAATACTTTTTATGTTTATTTTTTTCAGCTGCTACCCCACTTCCGTTTCCAATCATCAAGCCGTAGCCGTAATTCCCCTCTGCATCAAATTTCCCGCGCAATGCTATTCCTAAGTCAACTGCACTTCCCAATTTTCTAAAATCTGCTACGGTTTTTTCAACAGAGCGGTAGTTCCAAATCTTCTCCGATACTCCCCACGACCATGTTGGCGTTGGATATAAACCAATGCCAATGCTCGCGTAAGGAATAACATCTTTCCACTCAAGGTATGCTGTCTTTACGAATACACCATATCGATCTTTGCCATCAAGAGATCCGTCATTTCCTTCTAATAAAAACTGTGCTGCAAACTTCTCACTAAATGTGTGATCATAATACAAGTACAGACGGCGGAACTGAAACGCCTGGTAGTCTTTTTCCACTTTTGAATATTGTGATGATGAAACTTCTGTTGCGTTCCCGCCAAGTTTGTAAAAGTAATCGCCAAATAGATAACCGTGAACTTTGCCGGCGGGTTTGTCTTGGGCAAAAATAGAAGATGCTGTTAATGCTAAAAATACTAAGGTGAAGAATTTTTTCATTTTGACGTTCCTTAAGTTATGGATTGTTGTATTTGTTAGAATTATCTGTTGTAATGTTATCTGTAACCGAACTGATTTCTTTCTTAAAATCTTTAATACCTTTACCGATTCCCTTTGCGATATCGGGCAATCTCTTTGCACCGAATAAGAGAAGAACGACTAAAGCAATTAATATAATTTCGGTACCACCTAAGTTTCCAAACATAAAATCCTCATTTGTTTGAACTATATTCTCAAATCAGATGCCAGTATATTTTGAGGCTTTTGAGAGAAAAAGGAAGTTCGGAAAATGAATTGAAACGAAAGTTCGCTCATAAAAGCGATTTTTCGTTTTTTAGAAATGGTTATTATTAATTGCTTATTCGATCTTATGCTTATCGATTTTGGAGCGTAGAGTAGATGCGGGAATGCCTAAAATCTCTGCTGCTTTTGCTTTATTCCCATTTGCCTTTTGAACAGCGCTTCTAATTGTCTTTATTTCAATCTCCTCAAGAAATTTATCGAGGGTTATTCTCCCTAAGGCAAATTCCGGAATTGAATCTAACGAAGTACAAAATTCATACGGGATATTTCTTAAATCTATAATACCATCGTCTGTAACGAGTGATAATCTCTCCATCAAATTTTTAAGTTCTCGAACATTTCCCGGCCAGGAATAATTAACCAGCAATTCCAAAGCGTCTTTTTTAATTTCAATTTTTTTATTGGGTGAAAATTCTTCCATGAAATATTTTGCCAAAAGCGGAATGTCTTCTTTTCTTTCTCTTAACGGTTTTATATGAATAGGAAAAACATTTAATCTGTAGAACAGGTCTTCTCTAAATTTACCTTCGTTTACTAATTTTCTTAAATTTTTTTTTGTAGAAGCAATTACACGACAATCAATTTTAATTGTCTCTACGCCGCCGACCCTCTCAAATTCATGTTCTTCTAAAACGCGAAGGAGTTTTACTTGTAGTTCAAACGGTATATCATCAATATCGTCCAAATAAATAGTTGCATTATCCGAAAGTTCAAATCTTCCCTTCTTCAATTTATCTGCGCCAGTGAAAGCGCCTTTTTCATGACCAAATAATTCGCTTTCAAAAATTTCTCTGCTTAAGATTGCACAGCTAACTTTTATTATCGGCTTATCCTTTCTTTGGCTGTTATAGTGGATAATGTTTGTTAACAGTTCTTTCCCCGTCCCGGTCTCACCGGTTACTAAAACAGTAGTAGAAGTTGGAGCCACAGTTTTAACTTGTTCAAAGACATCTCTAAGCCCGGCACTGTTTCCTATTGCCGAAGAGAAATCGAATTTAGATTGAAGTTGAGAAGTTATTTCTTGATAATTCTCTTTTACTGTTTTTATCTCTTCGATTCTGGCAAGTTTGAGTAATATTTCTTCCTTTTGGAACGGCTTTGTAAGATAATCATAAGCTCCTAATTTGACAGCATCAACGGCAGATGAAATGGAACCATAAGCTGTCATAACGATCACAATAATATCAGAATTTGTTTGCTTTATTTCTTTTAACAGTTCTATACCGTCCATATCCGGCATTCTGATATCGGTGATCACTACATTCACATCAACTTTGTTAATATCAGCAAGAGCGCTTATCGCATCGGGGAAATCGTACACAAAATAGCCTGCATCTTTCAAATCATCGGTTAAAGAAACCCGAAGAATTTCTTCATCGTCTATTACAAAAATTCTTAATGCTTTCATTTTTTCGTTTCATCCTTTGGTAAAATTATTGTAAAGACAGTACCTTTATTGTATTCACTATGAACTTTCAGTTCGCCATTGTGTTGTTGGATAATATTAAAACTGATTGAAAGTCCCAATCCCGTTCCTTTACCTGTTTTTTTTGTAGTGAAGAACGGATCAAAAATTTTATCAATCTTATCGGTTTCTATTCCTATACCAGAATCTTCAATGTTTAAAATAACATGGCTTTTATTTGCAGAACAATTGAACGAAATTCTTCTTGGAGAATCCGGGTTTAGAGAAACTTTTTGATTAATTGCATCTATGCTGTTAAGCATAATATTCAATAGAACTTGGCCCAAATGATTTTGACTTCCTCTAACCAAATATTTTCGGTTAACATTATTTTCAATAACTATTCTCGATTGCTCTAATTGATATCCGGCTAATAGAAGAGCATTTTCAATGACCGATGAAAGATCAACCGTTTCTAAATTAATCTCTTCTTTACGGGTAAAGTTCAGAAGATTAGTAATAATATTTTCCACCCTGTTAGCCGCATCATTCATAAGCTTAACATATTTTTTAGTTTGTTGAATATTCTCCGAGTCTTCGGAAATTCTCCGAATGCAGTTCTGTAATCCCGCGATGGGATTATTGACTTCGTGAGCAAACCCGGCTACCAATGTGCCGATAGATGCCAATTTTTCCGATTGAAGCAAATGCAATTGTGTGGTTCGTAACTCTTCATAAGTATTTTCTAATCGTTCGATCATATCGTTAAATTTTCTTGCTAACAAGTCAATTTCGTCTTCCGCTCTAAATAAATGTTTCCACTTACCTAACATTTTGTTCCTGATATTAATTCTTAATCTCTTGTGGCTTTGAAATGTAGTCAGATCGATTTTATCTGCAGTGTTGGAAATAATTTTTATCGGGTTCGTAATTATATAAGAAAAAATAAAAGCTCCAAATATTCCTGCAATCAAAAAAACAAGCACCATAAAAATGAAATTAGATATAGTTTTATTAATAACTACGTTGATTTCGCTTTCTTCTATCCCAATACGCACAACCCCCAATGATTTATCCATTATTGGTATAGCAATATCTCTAATTATTACTTTCGTAGAATCTTTTAATTCAATTGTGCAAAGACTAAAATCGGCACTACTTTCTATCGAATTTGCTTTTATTAATTGAAGAGGCACACTTTGTGGGAAGGAGTGAGCCAATACATTTTGTTTGCCGTCTAAAATAAATATATAACTGATTGCGAGATCTATACTATTAGTCTCATTAACAAGCTTTTGTAATGCTATCAAATCATCATAAAGCAGCGGATCGACCGCTTGTGTAGCTATACTTTGTGCTATAAATTTTTCGCGCCTACCAAGTTCTTCTTCCATAGAAGAGGAAAAATTTTTCCAGATGAGAAAAGCATTAATTGAACCGAAAATAAGTACGATACCAATTATTGAGAAAGAGAATTTCCAGAAGAGAGGCAGTGTAATATTTTTCATTTTTGAATTAAATCTCTATACTTACGAACAGTTAAATAATCTTTTTTATCTCCAATAATGAACTTCTCCATAAATAATTTACTTAATATCCTCTTGCCTATAGAATCATTATGCATATCTAAAAAAACTTTTCGAATTTTTTCCTTCAAAACATGATCATAATTTCTCTGAATAACAATTGGAGGGATTCCAAAATATTCAGATTTTTCTATTATCCTAATATTCTTAACTCTTTCCGGTTTGACTTTATATAGATAATCGTAAATTAGTCCGTCAATAGTGGCGCCATCAACAGTCCCTTTTTCTACCAGTTGAATTGAATTATCATGAGCATATGTAAAGATCGATTTTGAAAAAAAATGATTCCCTGTTTCTCCCAAATCATTCAACCTTTTTAAGACGTATAAATGACCCGTATGAGAGAGAGGATCGGTAAAAGCAAATGATTTCCCTTTAAGATCTTCAATTTTTGTTATTCCTGTTCCTTTGTGGGTTATTATGTACGCCTGATATAATGACTTACCATTAATTACAGGCACAGCCAGTATGTCGACCTTATTTCTTACCGCGGGTTCAACATAGGCACCTGAACATATAAAAGCGAAATCAACTTGTCCATTTTCTAACAACAAGTTTACTTCGTTATATGTCTTTCTTTGAGTGAACTCTATCCGTGTGCCTATTTTTTCTGAAATGTATTTGATCAAATCCTTGTAATAAGTAAAGGTTTCTTTAGGTGATGTCATTGCGCCAATAGCTATTTTCATTTTTTTCAAACTGTCTGGATTGCTATTAACAGTTTCTTCGGCAGAGTTAGGTTTCGCTAAATTAATATCAATAGTTTTAATCTCTTGTTCTTTTTCTTTTTGACATCCAACAAAAAAAAGAGTTAAGAACAAAACAGCTTTTAAAATATTTCCTCTCAAATTAATCTCTTATTTTTAATTAATTCTTTGATTAGTTGGTGTCCGGTCTATCAGAATAAAAATGATCTCTTTTATTGATAGTAAAAATCATTTGCTTTCTTCCCTAAAAACTACTCGGAAAATAAAAGAAAATAACTAAATAACCGCAGTTACTATTGAATGAAAATATTACACGGAGTTAAACAGAGAATGCATGGAGAACGACGGAGATTATTCTATTGAGTAAATTTTTCTAATTCAAAAGTAGTGAATAATTTCATTGTCCGCGGAAAAAGTATATTCTCCTCTCTGAAAATGTGCAGTTTCATCGTTTCAACAATTGTAATCCCTTGTTCGAAAGCAGCTTCAAAAGTAATAACTTGTGAACGTGTATCAGGCAGTCTGGAACCTAATCCTAAAAAATTAAATACTACTGCCGCAGCTTGTGCAACTTTCATGTGTTCGTCTTCTATTACATTAATTCCGGTATAAGAAGGATCCTTTGAATTATGTTCATCTGTCTCGATAAGTTTTTTATGCAAGAGAGGAAATAAATTCTTCTCTTCTTTTTGATTATGTAGTGGAACTTTTTCATCAAAGAAACTAAAAAGCTGTTTTAATCTAGCATTAATGGCATCGGTAAAAACCCATTCGTTATTTCGCCAGTTTATCAATGCTTCTTCAAATGTGTTTAATACTTTCGTGAATGCTTTATGCTCATCAACTAATTCTTGTAAGAACGGGTGTAGTTTTTCATAGGGAATTAGTTCAATGTTTTGTGGAGAATAAGCATCTGGCGGATTCATTGGGGAAAGTTCATCTGAATTTTCTTTTTCAGCAAATCTGATTATAGAATCTTCGTTTGGCAAATTTCCAGTTTTATTTGTCATCTTTATTGTCCACTCAACAGTTCTTCAAGTTCTATCGCTCTTGGAAACAGTATATTATTTTCCAAATGGATGTGCTGATGCAAATCATTTTCGAACTCGTCTAATTTTTGATAAGTCACAAGATAAGTTTCACACGCATCATCCGGCAATTTGTAATTGCTGCTAATCTCACGCATTTGTTTCAGAAGGGAGCCGGCGTTATCATGTTCCATTTCCATCATTGCAATTGGATTGCGGACAGTTCCGAATGGAGAAGGACCAATTGTTGATTTACTTTTAAAAGCGGCTTGAAGTTTTGCAATGTAAGGAAATAAAATTCTCTCTTCTTTCATCATATGTTGCTGTAATTCTGCAGCAACATCGGCAAATAGATCGGATATCTGTCGAAGTTCAGGATGACGTTCTCCGTGTACCCGTACAATTTTCTGCGTGAACTCCGATAGAAGCGGAATATTTTCGGCAACATATTTATGGTGAATGTTAACGATATAGTTTGCTAAATAATCCGGCTCCCAATCCTTAAAATTATGTTCTTTATTTGAACCGGTTTTAATTAAAGTTTCACTCAGTGCGTTTGTAAGTTCCGCTACAGAAATATTATTAGTCGAACATGCTTCTTCAATTGTCTTTTTTCCACCGCAGCAGAAATCTATTCTATATTTCTTAAAAACTTCAGCAGTCTGATAGTTGTTCTTAACTATTTCTCCAATAGTTGTGTTGGGATCTAATATATTGTTCATAATACTTTCTTTGTTCTAGTTGTTAGAAAAAAAATTATACCATATTGTAAATAATCAATAGTAAATAAAATTATACATCTACAGCCCACTGCTTTTTTTCTTTTTAATATAATTATCAACCGATAATGAGCCCGATCCGAAAACAAAATATATGACTAATAGAACGAGGACCAATGTTGAAAGCTCCAATGATTGCTCCACTCTTGCTAACCCTTCCTTAAGGTGAAAAATTAGAATCGCACCCAAAAGAACAGGTATCTGAAGCAATGCGCCTAAACGGGTAAATAGCCCAATACCTAATAATAACCCGCCTACTATATGGATTATTATTACATAAGAATACCACCAGTACCATTGGTTGGCTCCTGTTAGCTGTGTAATTATACTTGGATCGGAATTAATCATCCATCCTCTTACAAAAAGAGCACAACCTAAAAAGATACGGATAAATGAATATGCAAGATTGCTATTAGTTTCCACCCATCCCTTAATAGAATTAATTAGTTGCATCTTATCTCCGGATTAATTTTTTAAAAGTTTAATTTTTTGCATGTCTGAAAATTGATTATTTAATAACTGCTAATGAACCTACTGTTCATTTATATCATTTTTAATATTTTATATTATCTTTTGCTCACCTTACGCAAAAATAATTTTACAGATACTTAAGTTTAGAACTTCATAGCAAAGCAAGCTTTCATATTTTCTAGTTCATTAAGAGCAGTACTGTTAGCAGAGATATAAAGTTTTGACCTAAGAGCAGTCTGATTAAGCTTCGCTCTTATACCTAAATACTCCAACCTGCCTGCCGGCAGGCAAGCTTGAAAAAGAATATATCGATGCAAAAATATGATTGCTCTGAGTTCTGACTCTTTTTGTTGGAGATTTGCATAATGCAACATGCTGCTTTAATGATTTATGGTACTCTTCTACTTTCCATCGTTTATGATAGATTGCCATTATCTTATCGTATGTTAATGTTAGATCGCTGCTAACCAAATAAAGAACTCCTTGGCTCCCGTCTTCGTTTTTGAAGATTTGCCTTATAAGAATCAGCGGGAAACTTACTCCTTCTAAATATATTTCTTGTTTGTCGTTCTCTTTGAGTTCGAGCGTACTTACTGTAACATACTTACCATTGAGTTTATCTTTTTTGTTCAACGCTATTTTTCGATTTGTTTTAATTGGCATAATAAAATCTTTTCCGAGTCCTGTTTTTACATACATCATATTCTCACTTGATGCGTACCAAACATCGTTTAATACGTATTTGTCCGGCAGCTGCCGGATTGATATTATTTTTCACACATACTTTTAACATCTCCCGATACTGCTCGTTCTTTGTCTTCTCACTTACTCTTTTTTCTTTACTTGCCTGTCCGGCAGGCATGTTCGTTTTTTCATCAATTACTGTTTTTGTTTTTCTCACTAAGTCGAATACAATCGGTACTCGAACTCCTTGGCTATAATAAAGCGCCGTGATGATATTGATTCCCTTTTACACTCTTTCCCTTGCTGTGATCATAATGCCAACAGACTATTTCATTTTCATCTGTGCTTGGTTTTTCTTCAATTGTATCGTCAACTATTATTACTCCTTCTTCGCTCTCGATTTCTCTCACTTTTGGTTTTATTATTTCCCATAGTTCTGATGATGTGAAATCTTCTGAACTTAAAAATCGTGTCACTTTATCGTGACTTATTTCTCCTTTTACTAATATGGATAACCCTGTTGCCGTTGTATATGAAAATGAACTCATCAGATAATCTGAATATGTCTCTAAGAGTTGCTTATTCATCTTGCTCTCTTATTTCTCCATTACAAACTTATGTTTATCCTTTCCTTTTTTCACTCCTCTGCGTAAGGTGAGCATCAAATAATTATTTTTTAATTAATCCGCATCGTTTGAAGAACTTCTCCCTGAATACTTATTATAGAGGCGTTAATCCGAATATTTCTCCCAGATGATTCTACAGCTTGTTGAGAAAGTTGAGCCAAACCGCT
>JACRFC010000045.1 GCA_016234355.1 Ignavibacteriales bacterium | reverse complement strand
TGTTCTTGCCTTTGATGCCGGATATGTAAAATACAAAGGGAATAATTCCAGTATATATCCATCGCCGTCACACGGAGGATTGTGGATTGGTTTTCATGGTGGAGGCAGATATTGGGTATCATCAACTTTTGCAATTTCCGGTAGACTGGGATTCGGAACATTAAAATATGGTTCTTTAGAAATCGGGTGTGATTGGAAATTATAAGATTTCTAACTTAGTGCAATTGTTTTCAAATCCTCAGCATTTTCGTTGAGGATTTTTTTACACTCTCTTATTATTTATAGTATTCGTACTTAAAACTTGTGTTTATAACTGGTTTCTCGTTATTATCAAATCTTAAGACTTCATTCTGCAGACTATTAGATTCATACTTAAACACTAATCTTAGTTGACGTCTTCCGTCAAGTAAATACATTTTGTGCTCAGTTACATTTCCTTTCTCATCATAACTATAATAACGTTTAGTCTCATCATCCACCATTTCAATCAGATTTCCCTTAGAATCATATTTATAAGTGTAAACAACATTAACGGAAGAATTTTTTCGTGTTTCTTTTATCAATTTACCGTTAGAATCATATTCGGGTGTAATAGTAAGAATTGTATTTCCTTTATCATCTTTTATAATTGAACTTACTCTTTTGCTATTGTTATAAGTAGTAATAAGTTCGTCTGAAAGTTTATTATTATAAAAATTTTTTGTCTCAATTAGATTGTCTTCTTTATCATACTTAAAAAGCATTTGTGATTCAGTTTTATTCCGTCTTTTCTCAGTCATATGTCTTTCTATCTCGTTACCGCGTGAATCATATTTAGATACTTGTAAACTTGTTCTTCCACCCGATTCAACTGATTCTGCTTTAACGGGATTATTTCTAGAATCATAAGTAAATTTATATATGGCAACTACATTTCCCATTCCATTATATTCTTCCATTTGTGTTAATAAACCTTTTCTATTAAAAATTTCTTTTGATGCGATTTTTGGGGGAACCATTTTCCCGCTTAAATCATAGTTGGCTGCATATTTTGTCCGTGTCTTTACTTTAAGCTGTTTGATTTTATTTAGTTCAATTGCATCCTGTGATACAAAATCTCCTTTTTTCTTTGTATTAGGATTTACACCTTGCGCAAAACTACTTTCTGAAAAACAAAATGCGAACCAAAGAAGAATTAAAACAGAACTATGGAATAAGAAATTACTTAGTGTGTTTATTTTTATTGACATGAAGAATCTCCGGTGCATCATAATGCAAATGGTGATTATTTTATTTTAGATAAATTACGTTAAAAGATATTTTTACTTTAACAACAGAAGATGAAAAAAGTTCGCACTAATTTTTTTATGTGAGAATTACAATTAAGAATCTCCGCCGGCATGAACAATTTTATTTATTTGTCTCTCTCTATACAACTGTCCGATCTCAGCTCCAACAATAAATAAACATGCAGAATAAAAGAGCCACAATGAGATCGCAATGATCAAAACAAAAGCTCCATACAACGGATTTGTATTTAATATATTATTAACGTAATAACCAAAAACACTACGGGCAATTTCCCAAAGCAATGTTGTCCAGAATGCGCTTACGGCAGCAACTTTTTTACCTAATTGTTCATAAGGAATTAAATAATAGAGTGCGAAGAATAATCCGAACATTAATAACAATGAAACTGAATAAACTAGAATATTCCATAACGAGCTTTGAGTATAAGATTGAACAATATCGTAATTCTTAGTTAACTCATAAATTATATTCAATGCGGGAACAATAAAAGTGAAAATTGTAATGATAAAGACTAATAGGATAACCATAAGAATATCACGTATTAATCCATACAAGTAACCTTTCTGAATTTTAACATGATAGATATGATTCAAAATTGTTCTTATGCTGCTGAATATCCAGGTCGAAGTAAATAGTAAACCAATAACGCCAACATACCCTGCTAATGTTTTATATTCAATTACTTCGGGTAAGCGCGAACTTATTATTCGTTTGATATAATTGGCATACGCCGGATATGGAATTGTCTGATCTATAAAATTATTTACTTGAGATTCAATAACCGATTGATCAAAAATATTTCCTAGAACAGAAAATAAAAGTAGTAGAAACGGAATCATACCAAGTAAAAGAGAAAATGATATACCGGCTCCGGCAAAAAAGGTATTGTTCTCATCCATTTTTTTGAAAAGTCCGAGAACATAATGTTTTAGAAAAGAAATTATCTTTCTGTAGGACGATAAAGAAATTACAGAACCGATTGATTTTAAAATCTTAATGCGCAATATCCATTCTCTTTTGAATTGCAAAATAATAAAGATCAATTAACTGGTTAATTGGAAAATCATATTGATCATTAACATTCAAACTTTTCCCTTCAATTTTTCCAATTAATAAATATGGCGTAAAACTTTTTGAAACTTTCTCTTCAAATTTTTCTTGTGAATCCGGATCAATTGAAACAATAATTCTCGATTGTGATTCGGAGAAAAAAGAAAAATCTTCACGCATCTTTATTGGAATCTTTACTTTTGCCCCCAATGCTTTTTCGGGATTGATTATACAGCTTTCCGCAATAGCAGTAATTATTCCCCCGTCTGAAATATCGTGCGCAGAATTAATTAAACCGTTATCAATAAGATGAAGAATAAGTTTATGAAGATCTTTTTCTGTTTGAAGATCAATCCGCGGTATTTCACCGGTAACTAAATTGTGAATCAATTTTAAGTATTCGCTTCCGCCAACTTCCTCATAATCTTCACCAAGCAGATAGATCAAATCATTTTCATTTTTGAATTCTGCTGTTGTAACATTTTCCAATTTTTCAATCAAACCAACCATACCAATTACCGGTGTGGGAAAAACCGAAGTGTCCGGACTTTCATTATAGAAACTTACATTACCACCGGTTACAGGCGTGTTGAAAAATCTGCATGCTTCACCCATTCCTTCTATTGCTTTTTTAAAAGTCCAGTACATCTCAGGTTTGTATGGATTGCCGAAGTTTAAACAGTTTGTAATTGCAAGAGGAATTGCGCCGCTGCAAACTACATTGCGCGCAGATTCTGCAACAGCAATCTTTGTTCCCTCTTTCGGATTCAGATAAACATATCTTCCGTTACAATCAGTTTTTGCCGCGATAGCTTTATTTGTATCCTTTATATAAATCACCGCCGAATCGGAACCCGGACCAACAATTGTATTTGTTCGAACCATTGAATCATACTGTTGATAGACCCAACGTTTAGATGCAATATTTGGTGATGAAAATATCTTTTCGAATACTTCTCCTAAACTATCCGGTTCCGGTAATTTTCTGCAATTAAATTTTCTAGTCTCTTCAAGATATTTTGGTTCTGCGGTTTCTCTGAAATAAACCGGTGCATTACCGCCAAGTACAAGTTCGATGGGAGAAATTTCTGCTTTTTTCTCACCTTGATAATTTATAATTACTTTTTGCTTATCCGTTACCTCACCAATTAATTCGCAGTGTAAATCCCACTTAGAAAAAATTTCACTAACTCTTTCTTCGCATCCTTTCTTTGCAACAACCAGCATTCTTTCCTGGCTTTCCGATAACATAATCTCATAAGCAGTCATAGAATCTTCACGAAGAGGAACTTTGTTTAGATCTATAATCATTCCGGATTCACCTTTTGCACTCATTTCGGAAGTTGAGCATGAAATTCCTGCCGCACCCATATCTTGTATTCCAACAACTAAATTTTCTTTGATAATCTCGAGTGTAGCTTCAAGCAAAAGTTTTTCTGTAAAAGGATCGCCCACTTGAACCGATGGACGTTTTGCTTCCGACTTTTCGGAAATTTCTTCCGATGCAAATGTTGCACCATGAATTCCGTCCCGACCTGTTGATGAACCAACAATCATTACAGGATTACCATTTCCTTTTGCAGTTGCAGATACTACATGCTTTGTATCAACAACACCGATAGCCATTGCATTTACAAGCGGATTGCCTTTATAAGATTCATCGAAATAAACTTCTCCGGCTACAGTAGGAACTCCAAAACAATTTCCGTAATCGCCAATTCCTTTTACAACTCCTTCAAAAAGATATCTTGTTCTTGGATCGGTTAGAGGACCAAATCGTAAAGAATTCAAACATGCAATCGGACGAGCGCCCATTGTAAAAATATCTCTTAGAATTCCGCCGACACCGGTTGCCGCTCCTTGATAAGGTTCCACTGCAGACGGATGATTATGACTTTCTATTTTAAAAGCTATGGCAAGTCCTTCCCCGATATCAACTAATCCGGCATTTTCTTCTCCGGCATTAACAAGTAATCTCCCCCCGCTGCGAGGTAAAGTTTTAAGAAGTGCAATCGAATTTTTATAACTGCAATGCTCACTCCACATAACACTAAAAATACCAAGTTCTATAAAAGTTGGAACGCGGCCCAATCGTTCGCAAATCCAGCCGTATTCTTCATCAGTTAATCCATGCTCACGGGCTAAGTTTATGTTTACTTCTGGTTCTTTCATCAGTAAATAAAATTTTCTCTTTTGATTGTGTAATATAACATTTTTCATTCTCTCTTAGAAAAAGTGATAATTGATACTCTCTGCAAACATTTCTATTTTTAAGCCGTCTTAACAAACAAGAATAAGAATATTAATCGGATATAAAAATGAAAGCATCATTCAAAGACCACAAATTTTGGTTAATCTCCGGGATTGTTCTTCTTGCATTAATTATAGTTTTATATCCTTACGGCGTTTACAATAGTTTGAGTATGAAACTTACCCGCCCTGAAGCAATTGATATTGCCACTAAGTTTCTTGCTGAACTAAATACCAACATAAATGGATTTTCGACTGAAGCTTTCTTAGACAATTCGCCAGTTGAAATGCGTTACCTCATCAAAAAATTGGGAGGTAAAGATTTTAAGGAATACTTGAAGACTCACCCAACTAATCTAAGTTGGACTGTGATGGTTCATCAAAACTTATCAAAACAAATTCAGCAAACAACTTACTATGTGAATGTTGCACAAGACGGTTCAATATTTGGTTACCGAAGGGAAATTCCCGATTCAATTGAAATAAAATCTTTAACTAAGACAGAAGCAACTAATCTTATTAATTCTTTCATGCTGAAAAAATATGGAAATGAATTCAACAGTTTTAATTTGGTAGAATCTAAGGAAGAACAATATAGAAACAGAACAGATTTTTCATTTCGATGGGAAAAAGATGAGTCGGATTTAAATGCAAAAACAATTTTAACAGCAAAAGTTCAAGGGGATCAGGTTGGGTCTTACAATTATTTTTTTGAAGTACCGCAGGCTGATAGAGAATATTTCCGCACTGCAGATGCAATCTTCGGTACAATCTCTGTTGTCTTTGTAGTTTTTTTAATGATGATCGCATATTACCTCTTTCTAAAAAAATATCACCAGGGTGAAATTTGGATCAATGTCGGCCGTTCTATTTTTATTGTATTCTTTCTGTTATCATTAGTTGAAGTAATAAATATGTGGCCCGGTTTAGGACAAGGGGCTACGATCGGTAATATATCATTCCTCTTCACAAAAATTATTGTTCTTTTAATTAATGGATTGATACTTCAATTTTTTATCGCTTTGCTTGTCTTTGCAAGCTGGACAGTTGGTGAATCTTATGCAAGATCGCTCTGGCCTGAAAAACTTAAAGGAGTTGATTCTTTCATCAAAGGACATATCTTCTCGATCCATTCCGGTACCGGATTAATGAAAGGAATGGTGATCGGATTGGCAATTGCTCTAAGTTTTCTTTTCGGCGGAATTATTCTTAACAGACCTGAAGGTAATCTCTACATAGTTCCAAGCGGATTAATGGAAATTTTTATCGGATGGTTTCCAGCTGTCAGCATAATCTTAGGTGCATTTATCAAAGCATCGCTTGCAAGCATTGCAATAACTTTTTTTATTGTAAATATTTCTTATCAGCGTTGGAAAAAGAAATGGATTTCCATTTTACTTTCCGGATTAGTAACAGTTTTA
>JACRFC010000052.1 GCA_016234355.1 Ignavibacteriales bacterium | reverse complement strand
TTGTTTATACAAAAGAAACCTGGGAGAATTCACCGGAAAGGTCATCATTACTTGCATTGGCAGTAGAAAAAGAGGGCGTGCAGATTTGAAAGAAGAGGATGTTCGTACCCTGATCCGTTACCGTTTGGAGACAGACTACTTATAATGTATATTATAGGAAAGCCCTCAAATAAAACAACTTACAATCACTCGCACTTGTCAAATTTTTCTAACTGCTTTAATACATGTTACTTACTGCCTGTTGTAATCTTTTCGAAAAGCGATTCTCGAAGTTCTTTATTAATACGGTTGCGAACTAACTGTAATTTGTTACGGTAGAATAGCTTATAACTCACTATTTATGGTCTAAAAAATTCTTTTCGCAAAGACGCAGTATTAGTCAACTGCCTACATCATAACCACATTTCTTACGGCTAAAAACTCACTATAAAAAGCTCTTTGATTCATTTCTTTATTTTATTATTCGCAAGCGGGGCTGTAATTTATTTATTCAAAACATTTTCGAAAGTGTCTTTAATCCTTCAGTACATATTTATTAACTAAAAAGCTTTTACCACTTTCCAATTTTATTTTATAATTCTTCACTTCTTCTAATCCACATTTCTTTGCTTTCCCCCTTAACTCTTCCGGCTCTACCAATATTAATGCGGTATGAATAAGATGTAATGATGAGTTTTGTAATTCTAATTGGTTCAAATCTGCACAGATTAGTTCGAGCTGAGGTAAACTTTTCTCAAACCGGTTTTTACAGATAGAAATGTAATCGGGATTAATATCAACGCCGACAACCCGTTCAATATTTTTGTTCACCAAGTGTTCAAAGCCGTTTCCGGTCGTACAGCCAAGAACAGCAATAGACTGAGCGTTGAATTCATTCAAAACGTCCGCAAAAATTTTATTAAGCATTTGTAATTGCGCTACATTTGGTGCGGACATATGTCCTTCGTAATCTTCGGCAGATATTTGCAGCCATGGATTTTTTGTTTTACTTTTCATAAAAAATATTTACTGGAGAATATTTCTCTCTTTAATTAATTCTCTTGCAAACGAAACCAATTTCCAATATGGCAGATTATAATTCATTTGCTCTGTAAAATATTTCACTCTATTCTCTACTTCATTTTTAATCTCTTCGTGTATAGCAACCAACTTTTTATGTCTTAGTGCTGATTCCGGGCTCATTCCTTCCGGAACCGGTCCGACTTTACCAAATAGATTAATGATTGTACTATATAATTTCATTGCACGTGCAACCGGAAGAAGATACCAATCATAACTGAGCTCTTTTCCCGCCTCTGCTTGTTCAAGAAGTGCTTCAATTATTGCATTATCAATATGATCTTTTAAAAGAGTTATAGCATCACGCCATTCTGCTACAACTGTTAATTGCGAATCGTATTCCAGATCAGATGGTTCTTGAGTTACAAAATTTTTAACTCCAAATCCCGCAAGCCATTTTGCAACACCTTTAGATGAAATACTTGAGAGACCCATCCACAGATTTATTCCAAATTTTTTATATGCAAATGAAGCTACTTCTGAACAAAACAGTTTTGTGCTGTCATTAAAATTCATTTCAAAATCGTAAGCTATATGTAGTTTTGATGCGCGCTCAAAAGCAAGTTTTACAGCTTTATGTGGAAGCATTATATCTTGAAGCATTTTAGGATGATCAGCTCTAAGTCGCAAAACCATGATTCGCAATTTTTTGTCATTCATATAATCATCAATTGAAGAGAGAGTAACACCTCTTTCGATGTGTGATTCTATTATATAAGTTTTATTTGTTTTTTCATCAACGTAAACCAAGGCAACGTGAGAAAAATTTCCGGGATAATCATTTCCTCTGGCTATTAATGCTGAGGTCGGCGCTCCGCCGCGCGATACTAAAATATCTCCGCTATGAATTATCAATCCGTTGATAAT
The DNA here is from genome assembly GCA_016234355.1 of Ignavibacteriales bacterium. Lineage (GTDB taxonomy): Bacteria > Bacteroidota > Ignavibacteria > Ignavibacteriales > Melioribacteraceae > Fen-1258. Next base: position 555 of record JACRFC010000052.1, on the reverse strand, counting down.
AGTTGTTGGTGTGAAAGAGATTTCTTCTTTACCAATTATCAAGGAAGGTATTTTATTTTTATCCGCTTGAAGAAGAAGTTCCTCAACGGCTGCTCTTCCTCCATAAATTAATTTATAAAGGGTTTGGCGTGCTACCGTATCGTTTAAATCCCACTTTTGCGATTGTTCTTTCACTGCGTTTCTAATTCGTGAAAAAAGATTAATAAAATCGGGAAGATGTTCTTGGCAGGCGCCTACTAAAGCTGCTGTGTGAAATATCTTATCTTCTATTCGTAAAAATTTTGAATCTGTTGGTAACAGAGAAGTTTTTTCGATTGAATCCAAAACTGTATTCAAACATTTAAATGAACTATCTATTTCATTATTGAGATGTGCACAATCTTTTTTCTTTGCTTGCACATAAAAAGATTCGAGTGAGAGCCAGAGAGAATCCCTGTTCCACACAAACTGTTTATTCGCTGCAACTTTTGGAGATTCTTTCTTTTCAAATGGGATAAGAAACAGTAAATAAATAACTATTATTGCGCTGATCGAATAAATAATTTTTCTTTTCAC
>JACRFC010000043.1 GCA_016234355.1 Ignavibacteriales bacterium | reverse complement strand
TGTCTCAAAAGTAAATATTTCTTAGTGTTTCTTAGTGAACTTAGAGTCTTAGTGGTAAATATGTTTTGATTACGCATTAAAAACAAACCCATAACCACAAAGGCACTAAGCACACGAAGGTTCACAAAGACTTTTGAGACAGCCTCTATCATTCTTTAAAAATTTATATCGCTTTCACACTATTAGCGGTAGAACCCAAAATAATTGCTTTACGGCAGCCGGAATTATTAAGTCATTTACTATAAAAGCACCAGACTTCCCGCTTAACCACAAAAAATGCCCGCTTAATACAATACTGCTTAATAAGTTAAATACAATCACCGATAATGGCAGTAGAAAAGATAAGGACAAATAAAATGAAAATGCTTACGAAAACAATCCTTAATAATCATTCTGCTCGTTTGCCGTTAGCAGATAAATAAAATTATAATCTATAGGAGGTTAGATATGCAATCAGTTGCAAATGTTAAAACAGAATCTACAGAGCTTCTTCAATTAGTCAGCTTTACATTAAACGAAGAAGAATTCGGAATTGACATTCTGATGGTGCAAGAGATAATCCGGATGCTGCAAATTACAAAAGTACCTAACTCACCTGATTTTGTAGATGGAGTAGTCAATATACGGGGAAGGATTATCCCGGTTGTTGATTTACGTTGTAAACTCGGAATGCCGAGAAAAGAACATGACAAAGAAACAAGAATAGTTGTCGTAGAAGTTTCGGGTAAAACAATTGGTTTTATCGTGGATGCCGTGACCGAAGTTTTACGTATTCCTTCAAGCACAATAGAAGCGCCGCCGGAACTTATTGCCGGTGTTAATTCAGAGTTTATTAAAGCAGTCGGCAAATTAGAAGACTGTTTACTGATTTTGATAGACCTTGAAAAAATTCTCTCAAATCCGGAAGAACTTAAACTTGAGGAAGCAGCTTAAAAGGAAATGGATGATGGAAAATGGATGATGGAAAATGTTTACCCCGTTGGATATACTTTCCACAAGGTGGTGCATTCGCATAAAAAATCCCAAAGGGATGCCTTTGGCACAAAAAATTAATTGACAATACTATATAGAAAGGAAAATATAATGGTAAC
>JACRFC010000048.1 GCA_016234355.1 Ignavibacteriales bacterium | reverse complement strand
TTAGCAATTAAAGGACCGAGCCATGCACCGACAAATCCAACAATTATTGAAACGAAACATCCGCCTAATGAATATCCGGCAAGACTTTGACCGATTGCACCGCAAATGGCAGCGATAAGCAATAGAAAAAGAAATCCTAATAACGACATATAAACCTCGATGATGTTCTACAAAATTAATCTAAACAAAAAAATATCAACAATAAAGTTGCAACTATGATTTGTTCAACATGTTTCTATTAATAAAGAACGGGCGCCTAAGAAAGAAAAATCATAAATAAAAAAGCGTCATGCCTTATTCGATAGCTTGTTTGGTAATACGAAGAAGCAGAATAACTCCTCTTCCTTTAGTATCGCATGAGACTAACTATTAATAACCTTAAAACGAAGTGCTTCTAATTTCTTTTTTAATTCGGCAGCTGAAAAATTTAATTTGACCGTATAATTATTAAACTCGCGCCGAATATGATAATTTTTGCGAAGCTCATCAAAATATTTTGATCTTAAATCCCCTGCTAAATTGATTCCGCTGCGCAATAAGTTATCATCTTGTTCAATAGAATAGATTTGTTTGATGATTATATCTAAAAGTTTTTCTATTGTTGAATTATGATCAACAGTAATGACGGGGTTTGTAATTAATGGATATTCTGCTTTCCAAATTGGGGTAATGTCCAAGAAGTCACAAAGTCTATTATAAATTATTTCCGTTCCGTTCACTTTTCCTTCAAGCGAATAACCCGCAATGTGCGCCGAACAAAGATTTACTTTTTCTAGTAATTCAAAATCAATGTTTGGTTCATTCTCCCAAACATCTAAAACTGTAATTAGATCATTTTTATTTTGTAATCTTTTTTTCAAAGCATAGTTATCAACAACTTCACCGCGCGCCGTGTTAATTAAAATTGTTCCGCTTTTTATGAGATTAAGATTCTCTTCGTTCAGCAAATGATATGTTTTGTCAATTCCTGAATGAGTAAGCGGAACGTGAAATGAAATAATATTGCATTGAAGAATATCTTCAAGAGGTACAAAATCTTTGACGCCAAATTTTCTTTCTAAAGGCGGATCGTTTTGCAGTACTTTAAAGCCGAGGGATTTTGCAAAGTTAACCACCTTGCTTCCTACATTACCAATTCCAACAACGCCAAGACTTTTTCCATTAAAAGAAAAATTATTATTCGAAAAAATATTGGATAAAGCAGCGATCAAATATTCAGCAACCGAAAAAGAATTGCAGCCGGCTGCATCGGCAAAAGTTATTTTGTTCCTAATTAGATATTCTTTATCAATATGATCTGTTCCGGCTGTTGCAGTGGCAACAAATTTTACATTTGTACCGGTCAATAATTTTTCATCTACATTAGTGATTGAACGAACTAGTAAGACATCAACATCAGTTAAAAGCTCATTTGAGATTTTTCGTCCGCTTGAAAATATTAATTCTCCGAAGCTGTCAAAAGCTTTGCGGGCTTGAGGAATGTTTTCATCTACAACAATCTTCATTTTGTTATTCAACGAATTAATTACTTGTAAATATAATTCAACACGTTCAAAGAAACCGTGCCTGATCCCTAATTTGAATACCCTTTCTTAAATGTTTATCTTTGCCCCTAAATTTTATCACGGAGTTATAAAAGGTTTATGAAATTCAAAAGAAGAACACATACATGCGGAGAACTAAGAGAGAGTAATATTGGTCAAAATGTAGTTTTGAACGGGTGGGTTGCAGTTCGGCGCGATTTAGGCGGAGTAATTTTTATTGAGATGCGAGACCGCCACGGAATTACGCAAATTGTTTTTGAACCTTCTTATAATTCCAGCGAACACGAACACGGTAAAAAATTAAGAAGTGAATATGTAATATCTATAGAAGGAATAGCCAGAAAACGTCCTGAAGGAACCGAGAACGCGGCATTACCTACCGGGCAAATAGATGTTATGGTAGATAAACTTATTATCCTTAATCATTCAGAGACCCCTCCATTTCCAATTGAGGATATGATTGATGTACACGAAGATCTCCGGTTGAAATACCGTTTTTTGGATCTGCGGCGAAACGAAATGCAAAAAAATCTTCTGCTTCGCCATAAGATGTATCAAATAACAAGAAAATATTTTGATGAGAACGGATTTGTTGAAGTTGAAACTCCGGTGTTAATGAAAAGTACTCCGGAAGGAGCGCGTGATTTTTTAGTTCCAAGCAGAATGCATAAAGGAAAATTTTACGCATTACCGCAGTCGCCGCAAACATATAAGCAAATCTTAATGGTTGCCGGACTTGACCGATATTTTCAAATTGTAAAATGTTTTAGGGATGAAGATTTAAGAGCAGATCGTCAATATGAATTTACACAGATAGATGTTGAAATGTCTTTTGTGGATGTAGAAGATATTTTTGAGATTGTAGAAGGATTGATGAAAGAATTTTTTAAGAAAATTCTTAATTATGAAATTACTTTGCCTCTTCCGCGTTTGAGTTATGATAATGCAATGGAAAAATACGGAAGCGATAAGCCGGATCTCCGTATCAATCTTGAAATGATTACTCTGAATGATGTATTCAAAAACTCTGGTTTTAGAGTCTTCAAAGATTCTGTTACTAACAACGGTATTGTTACAGGATTACTTGTAAAAAATTGCGGCGATTATACGCGCAATCAACTTGATGTAATTACGGATTTTGTAAAAAAACTTGGTGCAGGCGGATTGATCTGGATGAGAGTAAAAGAATCCTCCTCCGGCGGAGATCTGGAAGCACCAATAGCAAAATTTTTATCCGATGATGAAAAACAAAATATTATTAAGGAAATGAATGCAGCACCGGGAGATTTACTTTTCATCTTAACGGGACAGAAAATAAAAACACTTTCGATCATGGGCGCTCTTCGTCTTGAAATGGCAAAAAGAATGGAATTAATAAAACCGGATTCTAAACCATCGCTTCTATGGGTTACAGAATTTCCATTATTTGAATGGGATGAAGAAACGAAACGATTTTATGCTATGCATCATCCTTTCACTTCTCCAAGATTAGAAGATGTGTCTTTAATGGAAACTGATCCTGCAAAAGTAAAAGCTCGTGCTTATGATTTAGTTTTAAACGGTAATGAAATTGCCGGGGGAAGTATTCGTATTCATGATTCTAAATTACAATCTAAAATGTTTGATGCTTTAGGAATAGGGGAAGAAGAAGCAAATGAGAAATTTGGATTTTTAATGAATGCGTTTAAGTTTGGCGCTCCTCCGCATGGAGGAATTGCATTTGGTTTTGACAGATTAGCAATGCTATTTGCCGGTGTATCATCAATAAGAGATGTTATTGCATTTCCGAAAACTTCAAGCGGTATTTCATTAATGGATGATTCACCTTCACACGTTGATGATAAGCAATTGACAGAACTTCATATAAAATTGAAGTAATTAATTCTTGTTAAAATAAAAATCCCGAAATATGTTTACATACTTCGGGATGCAAGTAGCGGGAATGTCTTCCCTCTATAATTATTACGGCATGATTAATATATGATAATCAGAAATTAAAGAAAAGATTACCAGCGTCTTCCGCCGCCGCTTCCGCCGCCACGATTTCCACCACCGCCACGGTTTCCGCCGCCGCGTCTGCTATCGGTTTTAGGACGAGCTTCGTTAACAACAATTTTTTTACCTTTAAGTTCTTTGGTGTTAAGAGCTTCAATTGCTTTTGTTCCTGCAGTTTTGTCATTCATTTCAACAAATGCAAAACCTTTGGATTCGCCGGTGAACATATCTCGAATTATTTTAACGCTTGTAACAGCGCCGAACTCTTTGAAAAGTTCTTCTAGATCTTGATCACTTGCTTGCTGAGATAAATTACCTACATAGATATTCATTACTACTCCTTTATGATATTATTTTTTTTCCCTGAGAAGATGTTAAGTAATCGATTTGAACGCCGCTCAAAATAACTTTAAAGGAGTAATGATGTTTACGGTGATAAAAATTGATATTAGAAAAATGAGTGAATTGAAGATTTCTTTTATCGATTTTTCGAATCGCTAAATAAAATAATGCTCAGAGTTGCGGGGCCGACGAGACTCGAACTCGCGACCTCCTGCGTGACAGGCAGGCGTTCTAACCAACTGAACTACGACCCCAAATTTTCAAAAAACTTTTATTATCCCAATTCGCAACCTTCCCGCAAAAGGCGGAACGTTCTAACCAACCTGCCAAAGGCGGGCAGGCTGAACTACGACCCCGGTTGTTAATAACCAAAGAACAATTTACAAATAACAAACTCGAACTCACTACCTTCCCGCCAAGTCGAAGATTAAAAAAGCCCTTCCCTTAGGGAAGGGTTGAGATGGGCTTTTATTTGTGGACAAAAATAGCAATTAAACCATATCCAAAGCAAGAAAGTCTATAAATTTTCAGTGCCAAAACTTACTCCAACAGCACTTGCAGCTAATATAGCTTGATCTTTCCGCTTAACTAACTTCTGATGTGAAATCGCATCTATTATTCTAACACTTGTGATTTCAGAACCTTTAAGAGCAACCATTCTTCCAAATTGTCTCTTAATTACAAGTTGTATTGCATTTGTTCCGAATTTTGTTGATAAAATTCTATCAAAAGGAGTTGGACTGCCCCCTCTTTGCAGATGACCTAATACTGTAAATCTTGTTTCCAATTCTGTATTCTTTGTGATCATCTTAGCAACATACTCACCGATACCGCCGAGTTGAACCGGGTCTGTTCGTTTAATATCTCTTCCTTTTGTAATTAATCTGCCGTTTTTCGGTTTGGCTCCTTCAGCAACACAAACAAGACTAAACCGTTTACCAATTGTATTACGATGAAGAACCTTATCATAAATTACATTCCAATCGAAAGGGATTTCCGGAATTAAAATAATATCTGCACCGCCTGCTAATCCGCCATTTAATGCAATCCACCCGGCGTACCTTCCCATTACTTCAATTACCATAACTCTGTGATGTGCAGAAGCAGTTGTATGTAAACGATCAAGTGCTTCAGAAACAACAAAGACTGCCGAATCATGACCGAATGTTTGATCTGTTGCTTCAAGATCGTTATCAATTGTTTTGGGAACGCCAACTACATTTATTCCCATCTTACTAAGCTGATGTGTTATGTGCATTGTTCCGTCACCGCCAATTACAATTAATGCGTCAAGATTCCACGAGCGATAATTTTTCAATGCATCTTTTGAACGATCAACGATTTTTATTTTACCATCAATTTCCAATGGCCAGTGAAATGGATCTCCTTTGTTAGAAGAACCAAGAATAGTACCACCGGTTGCAAGTATTCCTGAAACATCTTTGTTATATAATTCCAGCATTCTTCCTTCTACAAGTCCTTCGAATCCATCGAGAATTCCGTAAACTTTTAATCCGTGATCGAGAGCGGGTTTTGTAACACCACGAATGACCGCGTTAAGTCCCGGGCAATCGCCGCCGCCTGTTAAAATTCCAATTCGTTTAATTTTTGATTTCGCCACTTCAAGCTCCATTGAGTATTAAAGAAAATCTGCCATGTATATTTATTTATGTGAAATGAATTATTATCGAATAGATTTTATTTTTTTATATGTCTTGAAGTGTAGTTTAGCAAGCTCATTTAATTTTTCTTTGCCAATACTATTTAATAATTTCTTGGCAAAAACTTCCGTTTCAATTGAAGAACCTTTTGGTAAATCCAATCCGGTTCGCTCTTTATTTTCAAACCAATCTAGAAAACTTTCTCTTGCTATAATAGATGCAGCAGCAACACCAACATATCTTTCTGCCTTTGTTTCCTGGATGAATTCTACATCCGAATGTTTTGATAAAGAACTGATATCCAAATCCTTATTGCCGAATTTATCAGTTATAACTGTTTTGCAATCAACCTTATCGAATAAGTTGCTTAATGCTTTTGAGTGCGCCCAGTTCAATAAACTATTTAAATTTCCGAATCGTTCATAAACTTCGTTATACTTTTTAGGATTTATACTTACAACTGTAAAATTATCTGCAACTATTTTTTTTATTTCTTTTGCAAGAAGATTTATTTGGTAGTCGCTTAAATCTTTGCTGTCTTTGACTCCGATTCTCAGAAGATTTTTTTTGGTATGAGCATTAACAAAAACAGCAGCAACTACTAAGGGACCAAAAAAATCTCCCTTGCCGCATTCATCCGTTCCGATATATTCATCCGGTTCTTTTAATTCCGGGTCAACCAGTTCTAACATTAATTCATCAGAGATAATGTTCTTCACTTTTTTGTAGAGATCTGATTTTTCATCACCTTGAATAATAGTTTTAACACCTTTCTTGCCAAAGTAGACTAGAACTTTAACTGTACTTTTGTTGTAGGCGGCATTGAACTCGTAATTATATTGTTTTAAGATGATTTCATCTGAGGACAAATTAGTGTTGCTAACTAATTTTTTTAGATTCCGAATATGTTTTTTTGCTTTCTCTTCAAGATTCATTTGAGAATAAAAATAGTTTAGTTGGAGAAAAATAGTGATACTCGTTTCAAAGGCGATTACATTTAATGCAAGTGCCTCGCAAAATTAAATCGGTATCTACTACTATTTGCTTGTGGATAAATTTTTCTTTCTTAATAATATTCTCTATTAATACTTCCATAGACTTTGCTGCCAACAGTTCTGTCGGTTGATTTACACAACTTAATGGAGGTGATAAAAAACTCTGCTCTTGAGAATTTCCGAAACAGATCAGGTCAATATCATCGGGAATATTCATTCCAACTTCCTTGGCAGCCATATATATACCGATTGCAACGGGATATGTAACCGCAAGAATTAAATCGGGTAGATTTTTTTCGTGGTATAATTTCATGAAAGAATCGTAACCGCTTTTTTCTCCGAAATCTCCTTCTAAGATCCAATCTTGATTAATTTCCAAACCATAATCACTCATAGCTTGCTTAAAACCGAGCATTCGTTCACGCCCGATATTAATATTGGCGTAACCGGCAAAATGTGCTATCTTCTTATATCCAAGTTTTATGGCGTGATCAATCGCTTTATAAGCACCACCACGATCATCTACAGTAACAGTATTGCAATTAATTAAATCCGGAATGCGATCCATGAAAACGAGCGGGATTTGTCTATTCCTTGCAGTTTCAAAAATTTCAAAATTTGATGTGTCCTGAGATATTGAAATAATTATTCCATCAACTCTCATCGAAAGTAGAGTCTGGATTTGTTTTTTCTGCAATTCAGAATTTTCTTGCGAAACGGTTAGGAAAATTTGATAGTTGTTTAAAGTCGCATAAATATAAATATGATCAATTATCGAACTAAAAAAATGATGTGCTATTTCAGGAAGTACTACACCAATCGTGTTTGACTTTCTCGATGCAAGATTTCTAGCCATAAAATTGGGAGAATACCCTAATTCTATAGCTGCTTTTTTGATAAGCTCGGCAGTATGGCTGGATATATCAGGATGTCCGCGCAGCGCTTTTGAAACAGTAATTATTGAAACACCTAACTTCTGCGCTATATCGCTTAATGTTACTTCTTTCGGTTTCATAGAAAAATTTCTGTTTCTTTAATACTTAAATACTTATCTCAGTATATGTAATTATTACTACTTAACTTAAATAATTACTGAATTAAGAGATAGTGCTGGATTTTGATATTCGTCAATCAAACACTTGATGTAAGAATTGTGCTCTTTTCTCAGAATGTCAATTCAGAAATAAGATTTTGATTTTTATTCACGATATAATTTGATTTTTTGTTAGCGATTTTCGTAATTTTATGTGTGTTTCAATGATTCTATCCTAAATTTGTTACATGGATTAGTTTATTTCATCCATGCTTTTTTTTTGCTGTAAAAAAATGGTGTCACAGTATAAGACTGTTTCCATATTTATTTTATTTATTTTATTTTTTTACAACCCACCAGTCCGATCCCAACAGTTAGCGCTACCTAATTCAATAATCTCTGAAATTGGCACACATAAAATCTTTGTTAAAGACTTTGTAGATCGTTATAGCGAGTATCTTTTTTCTTCAGGGACAAAAGATAATATAGTTACACGCCGTTCAATTCTAAATAACATGATTAGCGAATACTTGCTTTATAATATAGATGATAATCAAAAAATATTTTCAGATCCGGAATATCAGAAAGAATTAAACTGGGATAAAAAACAAACTATATTAGCATATCTTAAAGACCAGGAAATTTATGCAAAGTTAACGGCTACCGATAAAGAAGTTAGAGAAGCATATTATAAATCAAACGAGAAAATTTCCGTTCGGCATTTATTTGCAAGTACAGAAGAAGAAGCAAATAACCTTTATAAGCTTTTACAAAACGGTTCTGATTTCAAGATATTAGCTAAGCAAGTATTCACTGATACAACTCTTCAGAATAATGGCGGTTATCTTGGGTACTTTTCCTGGGGCGAGATGGACCCTGCATTTGAAGATGCTGCATATGCATTAAATATTGGAGAAATATCAAAACCGGTAAAAACTAAATATGGTTACAGTATTATTAAGTTAGAAGATCGCAAACCTCATCCATTGTTAACTGAAACAGAATTTCAGAAAAAGAAAAAGCATATGGAAAAAGTAGTTAGGATGAGAAAAAAGAGAGCTGCCGAAATTGAATATATAAACAAACTGTTTGTTCCAAATAAAGTATGGTTCGACGAAAAAATTCTTGGCAATATTTTCAATAATTTATCATATTCAACTCAGGTTTCTACCGAAAACAGTAAAATACTAACCTCATCTGCCGTGTGCGTTAAATATGAAAATAAGTCTTACAAACAAACCGAGCTTGAACAAAGGATTGATAATATTCCTGTTTATCACCGAGAGAAAATTTCTTCTTTGGAAGGATTAAAAACCATTATTAAAGGAATTATTTTACAAGATATTTTATATCAAATTGCTTTTAAAAAAGGATATGATAAACGAAAGGAAGTAAACACTGCTATTTCAAAGTATAATAACAATGTCTTCTTAAAATATAAACGTAAAGAAATAGCAGATAAAACTATATTTCCTGATAGTGTTACTTATAAATTCTATACTGATAATACTCAATACTTTAAATCTCCGGATGAAATGAACATACAAGAGATAATATTAGAACGGAAAACTTTAGCTGATAGTTTACTTGCTCGGTTAAAAAATGGAACGGACTTTGGGTTACTTGCTAAAAAATATTCAATTAGAGATTGGTCGTCAAAAAATAATGGCGAAATGGGTTTTGCCGAAGTCTCAAAATACGGCTTGCTCAAAGATACTTTGTGGAAATCGGAAATAGGTAAATTAATTGGTCCTCTACAGATAGAAGATTATTATGGAATATTTAAAATATTGGGGAAGAAATCTGGTGAGATAAAAAAATATGAACAAGTAAAAAACGATGTTGTTCGTTTATTAAATAAAGAAAAATCAAAATCTGTAATGCAAGAATATTTTGACAAACTTAAATCTAAAGTACAGATTAAAGTGAATGAAGATTTATTGGGAAGTATCGTAATAAATAATTAAAATAAAATATTTGTTTTTATTGCTAATCTATAGCTTTAATGGAGGCACCATGAAAAAAGCTTTTACTGTTTTACTTTTATTGGGTTTCTTTTTTCCCGCAATTATTTTTGGCGGAACTACCGGAAAACTCACGGGAAAAGTAACCGATAAAAAAACAGGCGAAGGCCTTCCTTTTGTTAATGTTGTTTTGGAAGGTACGTCTATAGGAGCTCAAACGGATCTGGATGGAAAGTATACAATACTTAATATTCAGCCAGGAAAGTATAATGTTAAATATCAATATGTTGGTTATCAAACAGTAGTTGTTCAAAATGTTCAAATTTCAATTGACTTAACGACGATTCAGGATGCTGCGCTTGTTGATACTGCTGTTGAAATGCAAGCTATTGTTGTTCAAGGTAATGTTAGCAAAGTTCAAAAAGATATCACTTCAAGCCAAGCCCGTGTAACTTCAGACGAAATTAAAAATTTACCTGTCGCTGAATTGAACGATGTTCTTCAACTGCAGAGCGGCGTTACAAAAGATGCCGGCGGTGGGTTTCACATACGCGGTGGACGTTCTTCCGAAATAGCTTATTGGGTTAATGGAATATCTATTACCGATGCATATGATAACAGTCGTGGTCTTGATATTGATAATTCCAGTGTTCAGGAACTTCAAGTTATTAGCGGTACATTTAATGCCGAGTACGGACAAGCTCTTTCCGGTATTGTAAACACTGTAACTAAAGAAGGAGGTCGCTCATTTAAAGGAAATTTAAAAGTATACAGCAGCGATTATGTAAGTAACTTTAAAGATTATTTTGTCGGGATTGATAAAATCAATCCTCTTGCTAACTATAATATGCAAGGCAGTTTAAGCGGACCAATACCCGGGACAAGTGATAAATTAACTTTATTCCTGAACGGACGATATGTTTATGATGACGGTTATCTATACGGTTACAGATATTATACACCTACAGGTGCTAAAGGAGATGGATCCTTAGTAGCTATGAACTGGAGTAAACGTTGGCTCGGACAGGCTAACTTAAGTTTTTCAGCTTCCTCATCATTTAAGTTCAACGCAGAAATTCTTTATTCAAAAGAAAATTTCCAAGACTATCAACATTTTTATAAATGGAATCCCGACGGCAGTGTGAAGAAATTTTCCAACAGCTACAATGCCACATTCACGATGACTCATACTCTATCAAGTAAATCATTTTACACAATAAAAGTTTCAAACTTCTTCAAAGACTTTAATGAATATTTGTATGATGATCCGTTAGACTCTCGTTACTTACATCCCGATTCTTTACGAACTGTTGGATATGCTTTTACAACTAAAGGAACTAACCTTCATCGTTTCTTCAGAGAGACAAATACATTAATCGGTAAGATTGATTTTACAAGTCAAATAAGCGAAAACCATTTGATTAAACTTGGTATTGAAGGACGAAAACATAATTTAAAATTTGACGACTTCACTCTTGAACCGTTACGAATAAGTAATATCCCTGTCGAACCGTTTGTTCCTTCCATACCGGAAGAAAATACACCGAACAGAACAAAGTATAACAGCGAACCGATTGAATTTTCCGCTTATGTCCAGGATAAAATTGAATTCAATAATGTAATTATAAATATTGGTCTCAGATTGGATTACTTCGATGCAAAAGGAAAAGTCTTAGTTGATCCGACAGATCCGAATATTAATCTTCCTTTAAGAAGTGAATTAGAAAAACTATCTTTAGCGGAACGTGAACCTTATTTCTACAAAAATTCTACTCCCAAATGGTCTTTAGGTCCTCGCTTTGGTATTGCTTATCCAATCAGCGAAAAAGGAGTATTACATTTTTCATATGGTCAATTTTTACAAATTCCAACTTTTTCATATTTGTTTAATAGAGGACCTTACCTTGTTCCTAATACAGGAAGCGGATATGGTCCTTATGGTAATCCTGATCTTGAACCGCAAAAAACTATTATGTATGAAATTGGATTCAAACAAGAATTCTTTGATAATTTTACTTTGGATGTTACAGGATTTTACCGGGATATTAGAAATTGGATAACAGCAGGACCACTAATATCAACTCGTAATTTAGTTACCTACTCAAGATTTATTAATAAAGATTACTCGAACGTAAAAGGTATTACACTGAATCTTAACAAGAGATTTAGTGATCACTATTCAATAGATTTAAACTATACATATCAAGTTGCCGAAGGCAGTAATTCAAATCCCGAAGATGAATTTTTTGCACAGCTTGGAAATAATGAACCAACATTATATTTGATTCCTCTTGATTGGGATCAAAGACATCTTCTTAATCTCTCCATATTTATAGGTGATGTTGACTGGGGTATTAGCACTATTGTTCGTTATGGTACAGGACTACCCTATACACCATCAATTACTCAATATACTGCAGATAGAGGGATTACATCTGGTTTGCAAAGGAACAGCAGATCAAGACCTGCACAATTCAATGTTGATTTAAAATTACATAAGACATTCAAAATGTTCGGGTTTGACGTTACTACTTTCTTAAGTGTATATAACTTGCTCGATAATAGAATTGTAGTTAACGTATTTGGAGATACCGGAAAACCTGATTACACAACTGAGGGAAGAAATATCGGTTATGATTCGAAAAGACCTAACACCGTCGCAGAATATTTAAGATACCCATGGAATTACGGTGAACCGCGCTTAGTTCAATTTGGTTTTGAATTTACTTTCTAATAAACTGAAAGATTCAGTTAAGAAAAAGATTAATAACAGGAGAAATAAATAAATGGCTAGAGCACTTAAAATCATATTGATGTTCGCGATAGCTTTAATGATAACAACCAATGTTGATGCTCAGTATAAGCCCGGTAAAGAAAGAGGCGATGCTACTAAAAGAGCAAAAGGGCAGATGGAAGGAAATCAAATCCGCACTACTGTCTTCAACTTTGGTGCGTCCGGTCGCGAAGGGGGGCAGTTCCCAATATCGGTTCAAACACCGTATGAATGGCCGAAAAATACAGGCCATGTTTATTTGGCAATGCTCGGAATTTTTGTCGGCGGTGAAGCAATTGATACAAAAGGAAATGTACAACACATAGTTGATGTTTATAATTACCGGCAATCACCAACAGGTAAAACTTGGAACTTTGAACCTACACCAGGATACAGCAGGCAAAACACAAAAACCGGCGAGAATCAGCTTGCTACAAGTGTAGATCAAGATACATGGCCTGCATATTGGCCAGATCGTTTAAATGATCAAGTTGATCCTGGATGGAGAGGTTCCTGGAACGGTTACTTCGGAAAAAATATTTTCAATGCCGACCAAGAAATGTTTTACCGCGCCTCTGATGATAAATATGATCGTTATACAAATTATTTTCCGGATAGTACCGACCTAACAAGAAAAGGTATGGGAATTCTAATGGATGTTAGAGTGCTTGCATGGTCGCAGGTGCTTGTTCAAGACGCAATTTATTTTCTTCACTATATTAAAAATGACGGGACAAAGGATATTAATAAAGTCGGCGTTACACTTTGGTATGCAGACTTTGTCGGCGGAGACGGCGATTCGCAGGATGATATTTCGGAATTTGATTTAATAGAAGATATTGCCTGGAGCAGAGATTACGATCATAAAGCACCTCTTTTTGGAAATGACCCTGTCGGAATGGTTGGAGTTGCTTTCTTAGAAACACCGGGTAATGCAGTAGATAGGATTGATAATGATGGTGATAGTCCGGAAAACGGTCCGCTTGTATCAAAGGAAATGCTGGTTGGTGAAATTCCGGATAATCAAATTGATGATAACGGTAATGGATTGATAGATGAAAACGAAACTCATATTGCTTTTGGTGTACAAAGAGGTGTTACATACGCAGATGGAATTGCTGAACCGGTTTCTTCAATTTTTACTTCAGCTCATCCGAGATTCAAAGTCGAAAAAAATAGTCCTGTTGTTACTCAAGCAATGGTTGATATTGCCAATGCAAATCCTATTACGAATAAATGGAAATTATGGCCTCCGATGGATGCATTCCAAAATGGTAAAGTTCATTTGATAAATGTTACTTCGAACAGAATTGGTTTTCCATTTAAAGACGGGATTGATAACGATGGTGATGGAGAAGAAGGAAATCCAATTGTAACTCAAGCTATGATCAATCAAGCTGCATCGGATGCCCCTTATTATAGATATCGTGTAAACAACAAAGTTATTATATATAATGTAGTTCAAGGAACTTTAGGGAAAAAATATGCAGATGGAATAGATAACGACAACAACGGTGCAATTGATGAAGGAATAGATGATGGTATTGACGTTATGATTGATGAAGCAAGAAATGACGGTATTGATAATGATTACGACTGGAATCCTTTACGTGATGATGTTGGATTAGATGGTGTTCCCGACAGTGGAGATCCCGGTGAAGGCGATCATAAACCAACATCCGGTGCTCGTTTCGGATTACCGGGTGAACCTAATGTTGATGTAACAGACGTTTCGGAAACAGATCAAATTGGTATTACAAATGCAGCTTATGTTCCTGCCGGCGGATTGAATCTCAATAGTGATGCGCAAATTTGGGGTGATTTTATGATCCCGGGTAAATTTTATGACCCGGCTCTTGTTACTGCAGGCGAATATGATCTATTCGTTTCGTCCGGTCTATTCCCGTTAAAGTCCGGGCAGACAGAACCGATTTCAATTGCAGTTTTGTTCTCAAATGGTCCGGTTCCAGATCCAAACGGAACTTATAGAAAGAATGAAATACTTAGAAAGAGAGTTCGCGCACAAGAGACTTACAATAACGACTACCGGTTCGCTAATGCGCCTCTGACACCAACAGTGACCGCTATTCCGGGAAACAATAGAGTAACTTTGTATTGGGATGATTTAGCAGAATCGTCATTTGATAGTTACATTGATGCAATTGGAGGAAACGGAAAAGATTTTGAAGGATACAGAATTTACCGCGCTTCCGATCCTGCATTTCTTGATGCTCAGAATATTACTAACGGTTACGGTAATAAACAATTTAAGACACCGATTAAAATATTCGATCTACGAGACGGCATTTCCGGTTTCGATCCTGTTGGAATAGATGGTGTTAAATATTATATCGGAACGGATTCCGGTCTTCAACACTCATTTGTAGATACAACAGTTCAAAATGGCTTTACATATTACTATGCACTTGTATCGTTCGATTTCGGATATCCGGCAGGAGAAATTATTCCATCTGAATGCCCGATTAGAGTATCTTTACAAGCCGATGGTAGTGTAAAACTTGGTTCAAATGTTGTGCGTATAAAACCGGAAGCTCCGGCTGCCGGTTATATACCGCCAACACTCGGTCAAATAAAACTTGTTCAAGGTTCTACTTCCGGAAAAGTTTCGTACGATATCGTTGATATAAATAAGATTAAAGAAGGGCATGTTTACAATATTACTTTTGAAGACACAGTAAAAATATCTAAGAAATCGGGACAGCCGGATACACTAACAACCAAAAATTATACTCTTAAAGATTCAACGGCAAATGTAATTCTAATTAATAAGAATAAAAATTTGGCGGTAACTTATGAACAACCGCTAACAGATGGATTCCGGTTAAAATTTACAAATGAATCTCGTGTAGAATTAGATAAAGCTTCATCTGTTTGGAACGATCCTAAAATTGTTGATTACAGATTTGAAAAATTTGTTTGGCCCGGCGGACTTAAAGGAGAAGAAAGACCTAACGATTACAGAATTGAATTTGGTAACTCCGGATTCGGTACTTCTAAAGCCATTACTCTTTCAGGTCTAACATTTCCCGCCGTACTCGTAAACTTTAAGGTGTACAACTTGAGCACACAAAAATATTTAGATTTCGGTTTTGTAGAAGTTGATGGTACCGACGGAATTCTTTCCAGTAATGATCAAGGTTATAGAGATAGAATAATTTTATTAGAGCCGGATAAAAATAATAATCTAGTTTATACATGGTGGTTTTATCTGATTGATGCACCAAATACTGCTTTAGGAACTCGATTGCCAAAGTCGGGTGATAAGATGGACATTAAACTGAAAAAACCATTCTTATCATCTGATAAATTCAGATTTTTAGCCAAGACCGGAAAAATTGATGCTGAAAAAGCCAAAGAAGAATTAGATAAAATCAAAGTTGTACCAAATCCATATGTTGCCTCTGCTCAATGGGAGGCAAAAAATCCTTACTCAAGCGGACGCGGACCACGCTCTCTGCATTTTACTCATCTGCCCAATAAGTGTACGATTAGAATTTTTACAATAAGCGGTGAATTGATAGATGTTATCGAACATGAAAGTCCGTTAAACGATGGTACTGCAGAATGGAAAATGTTGACAAAAGATAAATTAAATGTTGCGTATGGAGTTTATGTATTCCATGTTGACGCTCCGGGTATAGGTGAGAGGATCGGAAAATTTGCGGTAATTAAATGACAGCCCCCTCTTTCTCCCCCAAAGGGGGAGGAAAAGGTTTACAGCTCTATTCGTTGGAATAGATCCTTTTGAAAAGAGCTGTGGTGAAAAAAGTTGAAGGGAAAAATTTAAGGAGTTAGTCGTGATAAATAAAAAATTATTATTAACAGTGATATTGGCTGCAGCACTTCTTAATCCTGTTGTTGCTCAACAGGTTACAAAGACCGGAACGACTGCCGCCAAATTTTTAAATGTGGGCATAGGTCCTAGAGCCAATGCAATGGGCGGTGCGTTCAGCTCAATTGCAAATGATGCAACAGCTATGTATTGGAATCCTGCCGGTGTTGCAGCGATTAATGAATTTCAAACAGTGTTTACTTACACAAAAATGTTTGCCGATATCAATGTGAACTTTATTGGCATTGTTATTCCTGCAGGTTCTTTTGGTAATGTGGGATTCAGCGTTACCGCATTGAATGTGGGTGAGATGGATGTTACAACCGAATACTATCCGGAAGGAACAGGTGAAAAATTTTCTGCCGGCAGTTATGCTTTTGCACTTTCTTACGGAAGATTTATCACCGATGATTTTGCAGTTGGTGTAAATGTTAAATATATAAGAGAAAGCATTTTCAATTCTAATGCGCAAGGAGTTGGTTTTGATATCGGAACAATATTCAAAACTCCATTTTATGGGATCCGTTTTGCCAGCAGTATTTCTAATTACGGAACAAAAATGCAAATGAACGGACAGGATCTTTTAGTACGTTATGATCCTGATGCTCAGCGAAACGGTAATAATGCAACAATAGACGCATACTATGCAACAGATCAATTTGAATTACCTCTGCGGTTACAAGTTGGAATATCGAGAGATTTTCAAATTATGGATCAGCACAGATTAACAATTGCTATTGATGCTACACACCCGAACGATAATAACCAATGGGTAAATGTTGGCGGAGAGATTTCTCTTTTTAACGATTTGATTTCACTGCGAGGCGGTTATAAAACCTTATTCCTTAAAGATACTCAGGAAGGTTTAACACTTGGCGCAGGTATTAAATACGATGGATTGAAATTTTTTAAAATTGCTGTAGATTATTCCTACCAGCAGTTAAAATATTTAGACAATATGCACAGTTTTGGCGTGATATTAAGTTTTTGAATTAAGCAGAAAATTGATAAATTCCACTTAAGATAATAGTGGCACTAATTAACTAACATATGGAGGCACCATGAAAAAACGTGTTGTACTATTTTCCATCATTTTCTTCGGGTGGTGTTTTGCTGCCTTAGCACAGAATTTTAATGTCACATTCCAAATTGACATGTCTGTGCAGATAGCAAAGAAAACATTCGACCCAGCTGCTGATAAGATTCAAGTAAGAGGTAGCTTTAACGGCTGGGGCACTACTGATATGGCCCCGACTGCTACTGGAAGTAAAATCTATTCGGCAATAGTTGCTGTTCCCACAGGTACTGCAGCTTACAAATTCTTTTTTAAACATGGCTCTAACGATGTTTGGGAGTCTGATCAGGCAACCCCTTCGAAAAACCGTGAGAGTAACATAACTGCAGCGGCAACCTTACCTGTTGTGTTTTTTAATAATGAAACAATGCCGACAGGCGCTAATGCAAACGTAACATTCAAAGCAGATATGCGTCTGCCGCTGAAACAAAAAGACCTTCTTAAAACACCAACACCGGGTAAAGTTTTTGCTGCCGGCGATTTCAACGGATGGAATACAACCGCTACTGAATTAACCGATGCAGACGGCGACTCTATCTACACAAAAACGGAAGTAATTAAATCTGCTCAACTGATTAATTACAAATTCTTGTATGGCAACAAAAGCGGCGGAACAAATTGGGAAAACGATCCTAACAAAACAGCATGGATCGTAGACGGGGACCAGAATGTTGCAAGATTCTATAATGACGTCAATCCAAACGTTACGTTAAGAGACGGCACAGTTAACTTTGATGTTGATATGAGCGTTATGCAACAGGTCGGACTTTATTTACCTGCGTTGGATTCGGTTCGAGTTCGCGGAAACTTCAATGGATGGGGTGATTCCGATCCGACCAAATCGTACTTAAATCAAAATCCAATTTCGCCCAACTCATATTTCCTAAATGTTCCATTTAGTCTCTATGAAGTTAACTCGGATCTTTTCTATAAATTCAGACTGCAGGTAAAAGCTCAAACCGGAACACTTGGTGGAGATGCTGGTTATGAAAGACCATTCTCTACCGGCGGCGGTAATAGGAGTGTTAAATTTCTTGGCCAAAACAATCAGAATATCACCCCTAAACCTTACTTCAATGATATCTATCCCGCATTTACTATTCCGACCGGAGTTAAAGTTACAGCCAACTTCAGAATTGATATGACTGCTGCTACAGCAAGAACAGGTGTTAAGTTTAATCCAGCAACCGACACCGTTTTTATATTTAACGGACAAGCGGCCTGGGCAGCTAAGATGGGTTGGAAAGAAGGACAGGACAGAGGTATTAAACTAACAAGAGAAGGAACTACAAATTTCTACAGCGGCTCTGTTCAAATTACCGGTCCTGCATTTAACGGATTTGTTTATGCTTATGAGTTTGGCAAACCGGCACCGGATGGAATGATTAAAGAAACAACAGGATTTTCAAACTGGGCATGGAGAGTCAGATTTATTCCTCAACCATATGCAAAAGCATTTACACAACCATATACTGTAATTACCGATACATGGACAGATAACGAAATCAAAACGGGCCAGTATGAAACTTTACCACGCGGGTTAACAAGTAATGTTCAGGATCTTGATTTAGGAATTCCTGTAACATTCGCTCTTGAACAGAATTATCCAAACCCGTTCAATCCAAGCACAACAATTAAATTCTCATTACCATCCGATGAGTTGGTGAGCTTGAAGATTTATAATATACTCGGTCAGGAAGTTGCAACACTTCTCAACAAAGACATGAAAGCAGGTTCTTATAGTGTAGATTTCAATGCTTCTAAATTAAGCAGCGGTGTTTACATCTATAATATTCGTGCCGGTAATTTTAATGTTGCTAAGAAGATGCTCTTAATGAAGTAATTGATTTCTAAATTGGAAATTGAAAAAACCCTGCTGAGTAAGCAGGGTTTTTTCGTTTAATAGATTTCGCAGGATTTAACTATTCTTTCAGTAAAATTCCTTTTAACTGACGCAATAATTCTTGTGCACCGGGATACTGCGGATCCTTATTTAAGACCTTCATAATTATGTCATAGCTTTTTCTGTATTCTTTGTTTAATGCATAAGCGCCGGCAAGATTATATTGAGTTTGATTATCGGAAGGATTTAATGACACGCTTTCTTCTAAATATTTAATTGCCGAAGGAATTCTTGAAGAATTCAAATCAATAGTGCCGAGCCATTTTGTTGAAAGATCATTCGGCTGAAGCTGATAACGTTTTTGTAAAACATAATATACCTTTTCATAATCTTTTATTTTAAGAAGATCGAGCGCAAAATCATCTATGAATTTGTAATACTCTACTATGACCGGATATTGGTAGATCAAAATTTCCATATGCTGAAGGAAACCGTCAATGTCTTTTTCACGTAATTTTTTCTCGGCTGCTTTTTGATGACACTCAATCCAGGTTATATCATCATTAACTAGTTTCAATGCTAAAGTGTCTTCATAGGTTTTCGGTGTAATTAATTTTTCAGTAGGAACTTTGTTTTTAGGATTGATGTAAGGCCAATCATTTTTTAAGAGTTTAATTCTGTATAGAGCAATAGAAGAATCTATTTTTGAAAAAGGAAATTGCATAATTGTAGTTCTGTCCTGTTCATCGAAAGGAATAACCGGCGAAGAACTACTTGGCAAATAATTTCTTTTAGCCATAGTTTCAAAAAATATTCTTCCCATCAGTTGATAACCATGCAATGTGGGGTGAAGATGGTCGGTCATCAAATTATCGCCAACAATGTTGTGTATGCTCGAAGCATTAAATGCTGAATCAACATCCGCTACGGCAATTGAATAATCATTACCAAACTTTTCAATCATCTTATTCATTTCACTTGGTGCTCTAAAGCGAAGCGCATCTAAATCTTTTGCAAGACGGAAAAGCGAATCGGCTGATTTATAGTTGCCGGAACTATAAGCTGTATTAGCTTCTTCAAATATTTTTATTGCAGGCTGATAGGAATTGTTATTAGTAGAAATAAAAGGTTTTTGGTCCTTCAAGTTACTTGCAAGTGTCCCGATAATAATTGGGATATTATTTTTCTTTGCCATCTCAATTACATCTTTCATATTTCCTTTGAATTGTTCTATACCGGCTTTATAATCATCGGAATTAAATATGATTGATTGTTCCCTTGCCATCCGCGACATTAAAGTGCCTGATGACTTTGGCGGTTCACCTGAAAAAAGTTTTGTGAACCATTGGATAAAATCTTTTAAGAGTTGAACGGTTTTAAATTTATTTAACGATAAGTAAAAATTAACAAGTGATCGTGAACCGCTGAAAGATTCAAGAGACCCAACACCGAGTGCACCGTAATATTCATTATGCCCGGTGTAGATAAGAATTAAATTCGGTTTTTGAGCCAGCACTTCCGGAATGAAATCTCTAATAGTATAACTGTTAACAGCGGTAAGTGAGATATTAATAACTTCAATTTTATTTTTGGGATAAGCAAGTTCGAGCCGTTTACGAATATAACGAGAGAACGAACCTGTTGGCATGAATGGATAACCGGCAGCGCTGCTTTCACCAAGCACAAATACACGAAATGAGTTGGATTGCTTCTCGGCATCAAAAATATCCTCAATGGAAGAAGGCATATTTTTAATTGTTGAAAAATAACGGCGTGCGACTTCGGGATTAAGAACCAATTTGCTTTCTGTAACATGAGTCCACATAGAAAGATCATACCCGTAGTTAAAAATGCGCAGACCTATTTCAAGCAAAACGAAAAAAAGAATCGGGATTAATATTAAAATGATGTAGAAATAAAAAGGAGTGCTTTGCGGCGGAGTTGAATCAAGATATTTTTGAATCTCGTTAACAGAAATTTTGAGTTCTTTTGAAATCTTTTCAACAGAAAATTTCTTTCTATTCTTCTCTATGTATCTGATCTGGCTTTTTAACAGTGTCAAAATTTTTCCGGTTAATATTCTATAAATAAAGATAATCAAAAATGAAACAGGGGGAAGAAACCTTAGTTGACCTAAAATCAAACGAAGATATGGTATTAAGGTATACGAAATAAAATGTTCAACGTAATGAAGAGTAATAGCATTTTCATAAATATTAGGTGGAATTATATAGTGTAATTCTCAATTATGACAGAATTAATGGAAACTTCTCTAAGATTTATCTTGACGTAATATAAACTTTTTATCATATTAATTTCAGAATTCCTCTCCCAATACGAATAATAACAAAATTATATTTTATGGGTAAACCGAAAAACATCTCATGTATTTTCACTTACTTCTTTCCCTCTATTTTCTCTTTGATTCAATTAAGTATTTTAATATAAAAGTCCAATTCTTAGGATTAGTTGAATAGATAAATAATAGTATAAAAGTGTTAATGAAAATCGAAAACAAAAATTACATTTTTTTTCTCGGAGGGCATGATGCCGAGATGCGTGAAATCAAAAACATTCTCACACAACACAATTTCACTTTTTATGATAAAGAACTTCTGTGGGATAGCGCTAAAGCATCTGGATATAAAAATGAAATCGAGAATTTAAAAGGAAATGAAATTCCTGTACTGATTGAACTTACTGTTGATATTGAACTTCCTTCCAATACAATTATTATTGATCATCATAACGAAAAAGAAAACAATAAATCTTCTATTGAACAAATTGCTGAGCTGCTTGGAATTGAACTTAACAGATGGCAAAAATTAATTGCTGCGAATGATAAAGGATATATTCCTGCTATGGAATGTATGTGCGCAACAAAAGATGAGATTAGAAGAGTTAGAGAAGCGGATAGAAAAGCACAAGGAGTAACTGAGAAAGACGAAAAACTTGCTGATGAATCAATTGAAAAAAATAAGACAATAGAAAACGGGATTACTGTAATTAAATCCAAGACTGATAAATTTAGTGCGGTTACTGATAGGATGTATGGTGAAACGAACCGCCTTTTAATTTATACAAATAAAGAATTGTCATTTTACGGTAACGGTAAAAAACGATTAACTGAAAAATATAAAAACTATATTAAGGAAGGAAAAGCTTACTACGGTGGTAGTGATTATGGATTTTTTGGTTTTGGTAAGGGTTGGTTTTCAGATAAAGAAATAGAAGGATTCAAACATGAAATTGTAAAAATGGATTTTAAAGACGATATACCAATTAGTCATCATATCTTTCTTTTCCCTTTTAAGTGGGATTTGAAGTGTGAAAATAAATCAATTGTAGAAACATCATTCAAAAACAGAACGAATCTAGAAGAAATTTTTAATATAATTAATGATAAAAATAATTTTGACGAAGGAATTAGCTGGGTGGACTTCGATTTTAAAATAAACCGACCAAGGGATTATAATGAGTATACATATTTTTATGAATACGTAACTGCTGTACTTTTTGATAGCGATAAAGATAATGCTAAAACAGATTGGAATACAAAAGTAGTATTACAGTATAACCTTAATCTTGAAAAAAATGAATCAAAATACTTAATAAATATTTTAGAAAGAGAACCTTCGGGCAAACCTAAAATACCCGCTATTACTTACGAACTTATTATAGAAGACATCATAATTAACTTTTATCAAACAGGCGTCGGCATTCTATCTTTTCATTTAAGTAATTATGAGCATAACAAACCAGAAGAAATACTCGATATAAATGATTTTGGAAGAAGAATATATCCTCAGTTTTTAAGTGAAAGCGATCCGAAAAATCCTTTAAAAAATGTAAAAGAAACTTTTTTAGCTAATTGTATTACGTTACAATTAAAACCACCTAAATATAACTCTTCAATCGAAAGCGATGATTGTTTCAGTAAATATTGCTGTGAGTTTGAAAATAAAGAACCAAAAGAAATTTCTAAATTACCCGAGTTTATAACCAAATTATTAGGTAATAAATTTAAGGATACCGAATATGGTTTGAAAAAAGGAGAAGTAAAACTAGCACCTGTAATTGATGATAGAATGTTTACTATCTGTTGGTATGGTAACGATAATTGTTCAAATTTATTAAAGGAAAAACAATGGGTAAAAGAACTAAACCGTTTCGAATATAATTATGAGCGAAATGAACTTTGGAATCGATTTATTTTTATTGATAATAGAAGCAATGGCCTTGCAAATAACAATTTCCTACGTGATCTTAATATTGAGCATACTTACAATAGATGGGTTGACTTGGGAAATTTTTTCGGCATCTCGCGATATTCATTTATTCTGCTTACCAATAGAGATTTCTTCCCAAAATATATTTTATTACAGCATCTGCAAACAATGTATTTCCAGTTGGTTATGCTTGCGCTACTGCAGCGCGCTTCTTTAATTCGGTTTTCTGATGAAGCAACTAAAGTAAGGTACTTAGAATCAACTAAAGACGAAATTGGATTGGAAGACCAATTAGAATATGTTAAACAGCTTCATGGAAAGTATCTCCATTTTGTTAACAAAATATTTTTTAGAGAACCTACTGCACAAGAACAGGGAATTGAATTATACGATATGTTGCTTGAAAAAATGAGAATAGAAAGAGAAGTTAAAGATCTTGATAGAGAACTTAATGAACTTCACAATTATATTTCTTTAACTGTTCAAGAAAGAGAAAATAAAGAAATTAGAATCTTATCCAAACTTGCTACATTCTTTTTGCCAGCAACTTTAATTGCTGGGATTCTAGGTATGAATACTTTACCTGAACCATCAGAAATACCGACCTGGTTATTTAATGGAGCTATACACTGGCCGTTTTTGATGAGCTTAATCTTAATGTTTTTATTTACATTAATTACTTTTGGAATATTTTATTTAATAAGAAAAAAGAAAAATCCATGAGCGATTACAAACTTACATTTAAACTAAGACAGCATACGCCAATTATTCATTTTCAGCACGACCAGCACGGCGCTACTTTACGTGCAAGTGAATTGAAACCAAAGCTGGATAAATTCATTTTGCAAAAATTAGGGAAAGAAGCTGCTCCTATTTTAACTGATATTGACGAAATCTATAATAAGGGAATTGAAGAAGCTCGTGCTAAAAAATGGTTAATTGGAAAAGGTGAGCGTCCAGCTTTGGATTATAAGGTGAAGATTGAATCTACAGATAATCCAACCAAGTATTTAATAGCATCATTTCTTAGAAAAGAGTATAAAAAGTTACTTGATATCAATGGTATACAATACTTACACACAATCGCATATTTTGCTCAGGAGAGCGAGATAAATTTGCTATTTGAGAAAGAAGATACTGGAAGAACTGAAAGGAATGGAAAAAATATATTTGATTATAAATTTATTAATGAAAATTTGGAAAAAATTTCCAAATGGGGTTTGATTCATTCCGGATCTATTTTGTGCACCTTTAGTTCATTCACAAAAGAATTATTACAGGAAATAAACAATAATATTCATTCCTTCTTTGCATATGAAAATTTTGGAACTAGGCAAAGCAAAGGATTTGGCTGTTTCTCAATAACCAATCAATCATCACCGAAAAAATTTGAAGATCTATTAAAGGAAAATTTCACTTATGTATATAGATATAAGTATCCAATTGCAAATTTACAAGATAAACTTAAGCAAATAGCCCAAGACTATAAATTGTTAAAATCTGGCAGAGGGCAAAGAGAGAGCGGAGGTTATGCAAAATCTCAGCTTTTTCTTTATTTCGTAACACGTTCTAGACCAATCAGGTGGGAAAAAAGAAAAATCAAAACCAATCTTTCCGCAAGTCCATTTAAGAACAAGTTAAGAGATGGGACATATCAGGATATTGAATTGCAGGTTGATTCTCTTAACTCAGCTATTTATGATGAACATGGAAATCAATCATGGAAAGACTCAAATAAATATGACTATGCTTATATAAGAGCAGTATTAGGGCTTGCTGAACAATTCGAATTCCAAACTAAAGGAGGGAAATTTCGATATGTTGTTCAAGTTGATTCAAAAAATGATTTACAAAGATTTCGTTCTCCAATTCAATTTAAGGTAAATGATGACAGTATTTACCTTGCCGCAAACGATATTGATAAAGAAATCCTGAATAAGAATTTTGATTTCAAGTTAAGATTAAAAAGAGATAAAGATATAATTGATAAACCATATTTTAAAAGGGATTTTAATATAGATACTCCAGATAATTTTGGCATGGGAAAATTTTTAGCATTTGCTTTGGTTACAGGGAACGAAAAAATTAATAACTATACAAAAGTATAATTATATGAACTACACCGCACTAACAATCGGACCAATTCACAAAACGTTGCACAGCGTTAAAAGCACCAAAGCAATTTGGGCTGCAAGCTATATGTTCTCTTATCTAATGAAAGAGATTATAAAGAGAATTAAACAAGCTAACGGAAGCATAGAATTTATTCTCCCTTATTCTAATGAAGTTGAGATAGATGGTAAAACGAAGAATCCTTTGACTGATATGTTTCAAACAGGTCTTTTCCCGGATAGATTGATTATCAAAGAAAACATGGACCCTCAAAACACTATCAATAAGGTGATAAAAGATTTTTCAACAGGCTCCGGAGTGCCCGAAGATTATTTGAGGAATCACATAAACCTCTACCACTTAAATGTTGAACTTAATGATACGGGAAATGCAATAATAAAAATAAATGAATTATTAGATTCATTAGAATTACAGCAAAGAGTTTTGGAAAAACCAAATGATAGTTCATTAATTGATTTTCTTGAAAAGAAAAAGCCATATAATTTTTTAATACAAAATGAATTTGAAGCAAGACCTTTCCCAAGCACAATAGAAATATCAACCGCTGAGTTTGGGGAAAAATATAAAGACAATTGTGCTTATAAAAATGCCATTAAAAAACTGAAAGAAGGTGATGACGAAAATCAGATTGAGTTTATAAAAGATATTAAGTCAATTGTTGGCGATAGTATCCGAAACTACCAAAAATATATTGCTGTTGTTCAGGCAGACGGCGATAATATTGGTAGCTTTATCAAATATTTTTATAAGCAAGATAATAAAGATGAACTGATTAAAAGATTTTCCAAAAATTTACTCTCCTTTGCAATTGAAGCCGTTGAACGAATAAAATATTACAAAGGAACACCAATTTATGCCGGTGGCGATGATTTGTTATTCTTTGCACCAGTTGCCCACACGCAATATAATTCAGATAACAAAACCGTAAGTATTAAAAAAAACATTCTGACTTTGATCGAGCAGTTGGATGACAAGTTTGATGAGTACTTTAAGAAGGACGTAAAATTTGGGAAGCTGATGAATGATCAAAAAGCTATAAAATTATTTGAGGAGAATGGCAAAAAAATCAAAAAACCGACAATGTCTTATGGAGTATCAATCAGCTACTATAAATATCCACTAAACCAGGCGCTTGAAGAAGGAGTGAATCAACTTTTTAATAAAGCCAAAAAAGGAAAGAAGAATGCTGTTTCATTCACAATCCTTAAACACAGTGGACAATTTTTCGGCGCAACATTCAATAAAGATGATGCTTCTTATACCACCTTTAACGAGCTTATTAAAGAAGATTTAGCCGGTGATAATTTTATTAATTCAATTATTTATAAAATTGAACCGCAGAAGGAAGTTTTTAAAGCAATTGGTGAAAGAGCTAATGATAAGAGAAATGAAATGTTTGATAATTTCTTCTGGAATAACTTTAATGAAAGCATTCATAAAGACAAAAATGATAAAAGCAAACTAATGCCATTCTTAGAATCAACCAAAAAGTTGTTCAAGGAAGTTTATAAAGAAAATGAATTATCCCTATCCAAGGTTGGCGCAAATAAGCAAAATGATCTTAACATTCTAAAAATTTATTCCGCATTACGTTTTATCGAATTTATTCACAATAAAGAAGATAGAGATGAATAAATACAATGAGAAAATATTTTTGCAAATTATTTAATAGTATACATAAAAAAATGATAAGGTAATAAGGTTATGCTACTTTGGCACATGGTATATTACTAAGGTTTGGAAAAGACGTGTAACCTTAGTAATCTGAGCAGAACACAAACACATTAGCCTTATTACCTTATTGTTAGAGAGAAGATGAAAATAAAATATAACAACTTATATACTCATTTTGTTTTTGTAACATTAAATCGCGTCCCTTCAATTACTGAAAAAAGTAGGATACGAATTGAAAAATATATTACCGGTATAGTAAACAATAACTACTCTAAATTATATGTAATATATGCTAATCCAGAACACGTACATTTTATTGTATCACGTTCACCAAAACTTTCAGAAGAAACATTAGCAACAATTATTGCGGAAAGTTCTGAACGATTTATAAATGAAAATAAATTATGCATTGGTAAGTTTTCATGGCAGGATTCTGCAGCCGCATTTTCGGTATCAAAGTCGGATGTTGATAAAGTCTGTAAATATATACTCAATCAGCCAGAGCATCATAAAAAAGTAAGTTTTACAGAGGAATATGATTCATTTATAAAATGAGTGCCAAGCTAAACTTGGACTATTCTAATTAGGTGAGGTGGGAAATTGCGAACCCATTAAGTCCTAATCGTGGTAAAACTCTATAACCACGTAGCGAGAAGCCGGGTGGTACTTGGAAACGAATACTATCT
>JACRFC010000041.1 GCA_016234355.1 Ignavibacteriales bacterium | reverse complement strand
TTATTAAGCTTAAGCGATCTCTTAGGTGATGAACAATATGTATTTTATATTTCTAATACAGCAGAAGTACAAAGTGAGATTCTGAAAAATTTTAATTTATCACTTGCCCGTGTTAGCTTAAAAGATAGAACAAATTACGGTTTCGGAGTTTTCAATTATTCGGGAAGACGCTACGATATAAGAGCATCTGACGAATATTTTTACGAAAGAGTTTTCGGTGGTTACATTTCTCTTATTTATCCGTTCTCTTCATTCCAGCGCCTTGAAGCTGAAATGGATATTGCAAATTCCGATAAAGAATTATTCGGAAGTTTTATTACAAGAAAATCTCTTCTCGTAACTAATACTATTTCTTTTGTTCATGATAATGCAATATGGGTTGTAACAGGTCCGGTTGACGGTTCACGATTTAGATTATTACTCGGCTACACAAGCGATGTGAAATACAGTAATGTAAACTATTATTCCCTTATAGCTGATTATAGAAAATATTTCCGTTTAGGTCTGAGAAGCAGCTTAGCAGCCAGAGCTGCAATTTTTATTAATGATGGGAAAGAAGCGAGAAGGTATTTCGCGGGCGGAAGCTGGGACTTGCGCGGTTGGGATCGCTGGTCTATACGCGGCGAGAAAATGTGGTTATCATCAATTGAATTAAGATTTCCTCTTGTTGATCAATTCACGATCAACTTTCCATTCTTTGGATTATCATTTTTTCAAATTAGAGGAGCGGTATTTTTTGATGCCGGTGCTGCATGGGATAAAGATTACAAAGAAACTTTAGGAAGCATCGGCGCTGGAATTAGAATAAACATATTCAATGCCTTTGCTTTAAGGTATGATATTGGCAAAAAAATTGAAAAAGATTTTACTCAATTACAACCGGGTTTATTTTATCAGTTTTTCTTCGGATGGGATTTTTGAAAAAGACCTATTTCAAATATATCTCACCATTTATAGTCTTAATTCTTTTAAGCTGCACTCAGCCAATTGCTTTTAAGAACATGATTGTCGGCAGTTCCGGATATTTTATGTTCGGGAAAAATCCCGAAAGAAAATTTTTCCAGAATATGTCAATTGAAGACAATATAAAACTAAAATGGTCTGCTGAAACAAGCGGAAGCCAAGCCAATACATCTGTAGTTATTTATGATAATATCCTTTTCGTTGGAGATCTATCCGGCAAGTTATATGCGTTCGATAGAACTTCAGGAAAAATATTCGGTTATGAAAAATATTCCGGCTCTATTTCAATTACTCCTGTCGTTAATAATTTAAGAGTATTTATTCTACTTAATCAGTTAAATGAAAAATTTTCAATGCTTAAGATTTATGATTACTTAAATGGAAATGTTTTATTAGAATCAAAGATTTACGGCAGCGTACAAAATGAAATGATAAAATTGAATGATGGAATTGTTGTGCTTACAGATCAAGGAGAATTAATTAAATTTAATTTTATCGGCTCTAGGGAGTGGAGCGTAAATACAAAAGTTTCTATAAAATCTTCACCGGCTTCAAACGGAGATTTAATTTTTTTCGGAAATGAAAAAGGGGAGTTGATTGCTGTTTCATCTAATACCGGTGAAATAAAATATAGAAAGAATATAAGTAATGGCATTGAAGGAGATTTTTCGGTAGAAGGAGATTATGTTTATTTCGGAGATAACGACGGGAAATTATTTTGCGTCACAGTTAATGAAGGTAAAATTGTTTGGGCAGTTGATACAAAAAGTAAAATTCTTTCTACTCCGGTTATGAATGATGATAAAGTATTTGTTGGAAATCTTGGCGGAGAAATATTTTGTATCAATAAATCATCGGGAAAGATAATTTGGAAAATAGAGACTGGCGGAGTGATTAATACAACACCTGCACTTTTCAAAAATTATCTTGTTCAGCCTGATCTGAATAGAAAAATTTATTTTATTGATTCGAACAGCGGAGAAATAACTAAAACTTATGATTTTGAAAAGAGAGTTAAACTTTCCCCGGTTTATTACGACGGCATTTTATATTTAGGTGCCGATAAAGGAATAATCAATGCTTATCAGATTTCAAATAAAGAATAATAGTATTGTACTAAAGCTGATTACTATTATTATAATTTCTTCTGTAAACTGTTTTGCACAAGACTGCAAAAGCAAAGTTGAAATTATTACCGACAATGCTGATGCCCGCATTTATATTGATTCATTATTTATTGCAAAAGGGAAAGCTGAGATCAATCTTACTCAAGGAAACCATTTTTTATTTATTCAAAATTCATCTTTCAAATGGGGTAAGAAAAATATCTACGATACTCTTAGAATTCCTGAGTGTGATAAATATTATCATTTCAATTATGATATGAAACAGACAGAATATTCTTCCGTTCAACCAAATATTTATGAGTATATGAATAAGAACAAAACAGAAAATTTCTTCAACTCGAGTACTTTTAAGATTTTGATTGGGAGTGCAGCGGTTTTAGGCGGCGTTGCTGCATATTTCAAGATCAAAGCCGATAGAAAATATGATGATTATATCCAGACAAAAAATCGTTCCACACTTGATGAAGTAGATCGTCTTGATCTATACAGCGGAATAGCTTTCGGATTACTACAAATAAATTTTGGTTATTTGATCTATAAGTTTTTAACAGATTAACCGAGGGGAATGGATTTGCTATTATCTCTTATCTCAAAAATATTGTTCATTAAAGCACCATTGCCAATCGCAAACCTTTCTCAATCTCTCTCATTTTATTTCCTGATATTTTACCGATGAGTGTAAAGATTCTTTCTTTATCTATTGCGCGGACTTGCCCACAATGAATGATGCTTTCCTTTTCTAAGTTGGCTTCACTTTTTAAAATAGGAATATGGATTGGGCTGGTCTTACCAAGGGCTTCTGTTATAGGACAAATTATAATAACTGAAGCATGTTCATTGATCAGATTGTTTGAAACTATAACTGCCGGTCTAACCTTCTTCATTTCGCTGCCACGCACTGGTTCTAAATCAACCCAGTAAATTTCGCCTCGGCGTATCATTTCTCTTTCTTAATTTTAGCTTCTGCAACGACCCAGTCGCTGGCAGTTTCTTTATCCTGGCTATAATAGAATTTACAACTTTCGATTATCTCTTTCTCCGATTTTTCTTTTTCTTTTTTTTCAAGGTATTCTTCCACTGCTATTTTAATAAGCCGAGTCAGTTTCATATTTAACTCTTTTGCAGTTTTGTTTACTCTATGGGAAAGCCCTAATGGAAGCGCAAAGTTTTTTCTTTGTGTGCTTTTTTTAATTAAATGTGTGGGCATATTATCTCCTTATTGCACAAATTTCTACACAAAAATAGATACAATTACATCACTAATCAATAAACAAAGTTGTCAATGCGCATCTAACCAATTATCACCAACGCCGGTTTCTGCAACTACCGGAACATCTAATGGTAATGCATTCTCCATAAGTTCTACTATTAATGGACGCAATTCTTCAACCTCATCTTTGTGAGCATCAAATACCAATTCATCGTGTACCTGCAAAACCATTTTTGTTTTTGCTTTTCTTTTTTCCAACTCATTATGGATTTTGATCATAGCAAGTTTTATCATATCTGCCGCACTTCCTTGGATAGGCATATTAATAGCTACTCGCGCTTCAAATTGCTGAACAACTCTATTCTGGCTGTTAATATTTTTTAAATATCTCCTTCTTCCGTATAGAGTTTCAGCATATTCTTTCTTCTTGGCTTTGGCTATTAATTCATCCATAAACTTTCTTACGTTCTTAAATGAGGAAAAATAATCATCAATAATATTTTTAGCTTCTGTCTGCGTAATACCTAATCGTGATTTTAAGCCAAACGGACCGAGTCCGTAAAGAATTCCGAAATTTACTTCCTTAGCTTTGCGCCGCATATCTTGTGTAACATCTTTTGGATCCACCTTAAAAATTAATGCAGCTGTTCTTCTGTGAATATCTTCTCCGGATTGAAACGCATTCATTAATGTTTCATCATGACAAATACTTGCCATAATTCTTAATTCAATCTGACTGTAATCTGCGGAAAGAATTACGTAGTTCTTATCCCGCGGTACAAATGCTTTGCGGATTTCTTTTCCTAGATCTGTCCTGATGGGAATGTTTTGAAGATTAGGATCATTACTTGATAATCTTCCGGTTGAAACCGCAGCTTGATTGTAAGACGTATGTAATCTTCCTGTACTAGGATGAATCAACAGCGGAAGTGAATCTGCATAAGTTGATTTTAATTTTGATACCTGCCGGTAATCGGAAATAACATCAATTATCGGGTGCTCACCTTTTAAAAATTCAAGAGATTTTGCATCGGTGGAAAAACCGGTTTTCGTCTTAGTTGTTGGCGGTAGTTTTAATTTTTCAAAAAGTATTTTTTGGAGTTGCTGTGTAGAATTTATATTGAAATTTTCTCCGGCATGTTTAAT
Source organism: Ignavibacteriales bacterium (assembly GCA_016234355.1). GTDB lineage: Bacteria > Bacteroidota > Ignavibacteria > Ignavibacteriales > Melioribacteraceae > Fen-1258. The sequence continues at coordinate 162 of JACRFC010000041.1, read as the reverse complement.
TATTTCTTTGGAATAGTCCTCAAGTAAAATTTGTAAATCATCGCTAAATATTTTTAGACTTTTAGTATCTATTCTTATCCCGGTACGTTCCATATCTTCTAGTACAGGGACAAGAGGAAATTCAATATCGTATGCAAGTTTTTCTAATTTCTCTATTCTTAG
>JACRFC010000044.1 GCA_016234355.1 Ignavibacteriales bacterium | reverse complement strand
TGAACATTGACAAAGACCTATGAACTGAATATTTTTGATTAGATATAAATGTCTTTTATCTGATATTTTATATTGACTGTTTTATTTTTCAATAAAATTTTGCGGTTTCCAAAGTGTTTTCCATTGCTCTCATTAACTTACAAAACACTTTTTGCAATAAAAATTAAGTATAAGTTTTGTAAGTTAAAGAGCAATTCATTGATAGAAAAATTTTATGAGAAAAATTATTTTCGTTCTCTTCTTAACAGCAATCTTTTTTACTTCCGCATTTGCTCAGAGTAAAGACGATCAAGTTTGTCTTGATTGCCATGGAGATAAAACATTAACTACAACTCGCAATGGAAAACAAGTTTCTCTTTTTATAAATGGAAAATCTTTTGCCGGATCTGTACATGAAGAAATTAGCTGCACCGGATGCCACTCCGATGTAGATCTTAACAATCTTCCTCACTCCGAAAAATTGAGTAAAGTTAATTGTGCAACTTGCCATGAAACCCCTGTTGCACATTATGAAAGAAGTCTTCACGCCGAAGCATTAAAAAAAGGTTTAACATTAGCCCCTACTTGCATTTCTTGCCACAGCAAACATGGAATCCTATCTTCTAAAAATTTGAATTCTAAAACATATGTAATGAATATCCCGGCACTTTGCGGGCAATGCCATAAAGAAGGAACACAAGTATCAACCTTAGTTAATCCGGAAGAACGAAAAGTTTTAAGTGATTATTCAGAATCAATTCATGGTGAAGGATTATTTAAGCGTGGTTTAATAGTAACTGCAGTTTGCACCAGCTGTCATACTTCACACGATATATTACCGCATACGAATCCTGTATCAACAATAAATCGCAATAACATTGCAAAGACTTGTACTCAATGTCATAGACAGATAGAACAAGTTCATACAAAAGTAATACGCGGCGCTCTTTGGGAAAAACAACCAAATAAAATTCCGGCTTGCATTGATTGCCACGCACCGCACAAAGTTCGCAAAGTTTTTTATGATGATAGTTTTCCTGACGATAAGTGCATGAAATGTCATGGGCAAAAAGAATTAACCAAAATTGTAGATGGCAAACCGGTTTCGCTTTATGTTAATTATGATCAATTTAAAAATTCTGCGCATACTAATAATTCTTGCATCAAATGTCATACAAACATTAGTAATTCAAAAAATCCGGTTTGTTTAAATAGCGGTAAAGTTGATTGCTCTATCTGTCACACTACACAAGTTGATGATTACAATATAAGTTTACACGGACAAAAACATTATAAAGGAGATAAAACCGCACCCTATTGCGTAGATTGTCATTCAAGTCATAATGTTCAATCAAAGAAAAATACAACATCACCAACATTTGCACGGAACGTTCCTGAACTTTGCGGTAAATGTCATCGTGAAGGAAAAAATATTGCTACAGCTTTGGATGAAAGTAAATTAGGAATTGTTGCAAACTATAGAGAAAGTATTCACGGTAAAGGTTTACTTCAAAGCGGATTGCTCGTCACGGCAACCTGTGTTAATTGTCATTCCAGTCACAGAGAATTACCCAAGAAAGATCCGCGTTCAACAATCAATCCGAACAACATTGCTACTACTTGTGCGCAATGCCATCTTGGTGTTTATGAAGAATTTAAGAGCAGCATTCACAGCCCGGATGTTACAAAGACAGATCAAAAACTTCCGGTTTGTAATGATTGCCATCTTTCGCATGAGATCAATCGAGTTGATCTAAACGATTTCAGAACTCAAATAATAAATCAATGTGGAAAGTGTCACGAGAAAGTTTCGGAAACATATTTTGATACATTTCACGGTAAAGTTTCCAAACTCGGCTCTGTCCGTGCTGCAAGATGTTATGATTGTCACGGTGCTCATAATATTCTTCCGGCAAGTAATCCTAGATCAAAACTGAGCAGGCATAATATAATTGAGACATGTCAAAAATGTCATCCAAACTCAAACAGAAAATTTGTTGGATATTTAACTCACGCAACTCATCATAACCGTGATAAATATCCTTATCTATATTATACTTTCTGGGCAATGGTTTTTCTTTTAGTAGGAACATTTTCTTTCTTTGGTATTCATACAATGATGTGGTTTACTAAATCATTAAAAGAAAAGACATAAGAACGAAAAGAAAAAAGTTATTGAAAATTCTCAACCTATTGAGGATGTTTACGAAAAACATGATTAGAATTAAAAAAAGCCCATCCCTACTCTTCCCAAACCTTGCCTGCCGGCAGGCAAGCTTCGAGGAATTTTTTCGGTTAAACATAAATATAGAAATTAAGATGAAATATGAATGAACAATTGAACACAAATAAAAAATATTACGAACGATTTGATGCATACTCAAGATTTCTGCACATACTTGTGATTATAAGTTTCATCTCTCTTGCTTTGACGGGAATGATTATAAAATTTTCCGGGACCGGAATCTTTCAAACAATTTCTAAGATGATGGGCGGTTATGCCGTAACCGGTTTTATTCACAGGGTTGCCGCTGTTGTAACTTTTATTTATTTCTTTCTACACATTGGATACCTTTTCCGTAAAAAAAGAAAAAAAGGAACTTCATTTACATCTCTTCTAAAAGGGGAAAATTCTTTAGTCCCAAATAAAAATGACCTTAAAGAAATAATTGCTACAATGAAATGGTTTTTAGGAAAAGGTCCTCGACCGGAATACGGCAGATGGACTTATTGGGAAAAGTTTGATTACTGGGCAGTGTTTTGGGGCGTTGCTGTTATTGGTTCAAGCGGATTGATTTTATGGTTCCCGGAATTTTTTACTAATCTTGGTCTACCCGGAGTGTTTATTAATATTGCAACAATTATTCACAGCGATGAAGCTCTGCTTGCTGTAGGATTTATTTTCACATATCATTTTTTCAATACTCATTTTAGACCTGATAAATTTCCGATGGATACGGTGATCTTTACAGGAAAAGTTAGTCTAGAAGAATTGAAAGAAGATCGCCCGCGTGAATATGAAATTATAATGCAAGATCCCGAATTGCAGAAAAAACTTGGCGGTCCACCACCGGTATTTTTAAGCAGAGCCGCAAGGATATTCGGTTTTACAGCTTTAATAACAGGAATAATTCTAATTCTACTGATTATCTATTCTATGATTTTCTTGTATCAATAAAATTTTTTCTACGGAGTTGTAATGTTTTCCTTTCCCAAAAAATTAATTGTGATCAGTTTTTCTTTTTTCTTATTCTTCTTTTTGAATAGTTCACTCAGTGCTCAAGAATTCAAATGTGCCGATTGTCATGAAAATATTATTCAGAAATCAGTTCATAATGATGTTATCAGCTGCCAGGATTGCCACCAGAAGATAAAAGATGAAAGCCATATCGAGAAAAAGAATTATCAGAAAGTTAAATGCGAAACTTGCCACACAGAATATTCAGATTTAGTAAAAAGCGATATACATCATCGCTTAAAAGGAAGAGTAAAAAATCCTCCCGATTGTAAAAAATGCCATGGCACTCACGAAGTTCAAACTCCACCAAAAGAAAATAAGTTAAAAGTAAAAGAATATTGTTCTAAGTGTCATACAAGTTTAGTGCTGGCAAATCCATATCACTCAAAAGCTGTTGAAGGAAATAAATGTATAAGCTGTCATAAACAAAATGGTTATGGAAAACTTACTCAATCAGTTCACAAAAATTTAGAATGCGCGGATTGCCACAATTACATTTCAAATAATCTTGGTAATCATCCGAAGAATGTTGGTGCTACTCAGAAAGCTGATTGTTACTTGTGCCATTCCTCAATTGCTAAAGTACATAGAGAGAGCATTCACGGAATTTCATTAAATGAAGGAATAGATGAAGCGGCAATGTGTTGGAATTGCCATGGCTCGCATGATATTCAGAAAGTTAAAGATCCTAAAAGTTTAGTGTACCCAAAAAATCTTGGTGCTACTTGCGGTACCTGTCACGATAATCCGAAACTTGTAGAGAAATTTTCTTTCAGTATTAAAAACCCGGGACTTCTTTTCTCACAATCAGTTCATGGAATGTTGGTAGCGAAAGGAAGATTAGATGCTGCTAACTGCAGTATGTGTCACGGTGTTCATGATATTAAAAACAAAGTGCAGCCGGGTTCAAAGATTTCATCATTTAATGTACCTGAGACTTGCGGTCAATGTCATGCAGAAATTGCCCGTGAATTTGAACAATCTATTCATTGGATCAGAGCTAAAAAAGGAGTTCGAGAAGCTCCGGTTTGTAATGATTGTCATAACGAACACAGTATACACGCGGTTAATACTGTAGATAAAAAGTTAGAAGCAAAAAAACTTCAACAAAAAACTTGTATGATTTGTCACGAAGATCCCCGTATTGCTGAAAGATTCGGCGGGTCAGGCGGACAAGCAAAACAATATGAAGACAGCTATCATGGTTTAGCTGTAATGCGAGGCGATAAAGACGCTGCTTTGTGTGTGGATTGCCACAGTGTTCATAAAATCTTACCAAAAAATAATCCCGAATCTACAGTTAATGTTGCAAACATAACTGCTACGTGTAAAAAATGTCATCCGAAAGCAACCGAAACATTTTCAAAAAGTTATTCTCACAAAACATTAGATCAAACTGCATCCAAAGTAGAAGATGTAGTTTCAACAATTTATTTCTGGCTTATAATTTCGGTTATTGGAGGAATGATTTTACATAATTTATTGATCTTTGTTTTTGAAGTAAGGAAAAAACGCAAACATCTGAAGAATGAAATAACCATTCCGAGACTTACAAAGAATGAAGTTATTCAGCATTATATATTATTGATTTCATTCATTACTCTTTCCGTAACTGGTTTTGCATTAAAGTATCATGAAAGTTGGTGGGCAGAATTACTTAGAATTTTTGGGTTGAATGAAACTGTCCGTCAATATACACATCGTACTGCGGCAGTAGTAATGATTGTTGCGGGAGTTTATCATCTCTATTATTTATTTTTCACACTACGAGGACGAGACGTTTTAATAAACCTACTTCCCCGTATGAGCGATCTAACTGAAGCAAGAGATAACATTCTCTATTACCTCAAACTAAAGAAAGAGCACCCCAAATTTGAAGCTTATGATTACACAGAAAAAGCTGAGTACTGGGCGCTTATCTGGGGTACACTTGTTATGGGTGCTACAGGATTTATACTTTGGTTCCCAACCATTGTTGGAAACTGGGCTCCAGTCTGGTTAATAAAAGTTTGTGAGTTAATTCACTTTTATGAAGCTATTCTTGCAACATTGGCAATCGTTGTATGGCATTGGTTCTTTGTGATTTTTCATCCGTACGAATATCCAATGAGTGTAACTTGGATCGATGGTAAAATGTCACTTCACACTTACCGCCATCATCACGAAAGACATTTTAGAAGGGTTGTTCTTGAATGGAAAGAATTCAAAAGCGGAAAACGTGAGCTTAAAAAAGTAAGTAATACAACAAATCTATTTATGTCCACTCTTGAAAAGAACGGACTTATACCTGATGCAATACTTCAACACGAAATAGATAATGATCCTGAACTTAGAGTCTGGCTCAAAGAAAAACTTCAACCAAAAGAGAAAAAAGCTGAAGAAAAGGAGTAATTTTATAGAAATAGTAAGTTGCCAATTAACTCAATTTGGGCTATATTCAAATAGGATTTTAATGTTCTTTTATTGCATAATGATAAAACTAACTCCAAATCAACAATAATAATTGAAGGAGAAATTAAAATGTTACACAAAAAAGCAGTGTTTTTCTTTTTCATCTTGGCTGCATTCTTAGTTCTTCCAATAAGTTCATCACAAGCACAACCTTATGGTTATGAAGGTGCGCAAGTTTGCGGTATGTGTCATAAAACTGAGAAACAAGGACAACAGTTAAAAATTTGGGCAGAAAGCAAGCACGCTCAAGCATATAAAACTCTTTTAACTGCTAAAGCTGATGATATTGCAAAAAAGAAAGGCGGGAAAAAAGCAGCTGAAACACCTGAATGTTTGAAATGTCATGTATCAGGCTACAATGTTGATAAAGCTTTAGTAGGTGCAAAATTCAAAGTTGAAGATGGAGTTCAATGCGAAACTTGCCATGGGCCCGGTTCAGGTTATAAAGCAATGAATGTTATGAAGAACAAAGAAGAAGCGATCAAGAAAGGATTGATCGTTCATAAAGAAGACAAAGAGAAATTCTGTAAGACATGTCACAATCCTGAAAGTCCTTCGTATAAGGATTTCAAATTTGATGAAATGTGGAAAAAAATTGTTCATGCAAAACCGAAAGGATAATACTTATTTACAGGGCACAAAATGAAGAAAATATTTTTTTTAATTTTTGTATATCTACCGTTATTGATTTCCGCCCAGAATCTTAACGGTAGATTCTCTTCTTCCTTCTACACATTTGAAAGATTTGACACAACAAAAACTTCCGATACTTTCATTAGAACATTTCAAGCGCTAACACTTAATCTCAATTACAAAGACATTTCGGTTAGAACCCGAACAAACTTTGAGACTAATCTTGGTAAAGAATTAGATAATGATCCAAGACTAAGATTTTACAATTTGTACCTTGAAGCCCGTAATATCCTTGATATGTTCACTCTGAAATTAGGCAGACAACCATTGTTTACTCCTGTTGCCGGAGGATTGTTTGATGGTGTAAATCTTAAATTCAAATATGCTAATGCATCATTAAGCGGTTTTTATGGTGGAAATGTTCCCGCTTATCAGAAGTTAGAAATGACTAACGATTTAAGGAATGATTATGTCCTGGGCGGCAAATTTGATATTAACTTTCTTGATCATTTTAATTTTGGTTTGAGTTATATAGATAAGAATTTCAAAGCAGAGGATTATAAGGCTGATAGATTAAATTCAGACTACGATCCTGTTACTCTACTTATTCAACAAAAATCTAATCAGTATAAATTCTTATCTGCTGATGCTTCTTATAATTTAGACGGCTTATTGAATATTGATACTCGCTACCAATATGATGTTAATTTTAAGACTACTTCAAAATTTGAAGTAACTAGTCGGGTTCAGGCTACAGATCAATTAGGCATAGATGTTTATTATAATTTTCGTGAGCCAAAAATTAGATACAATTCTATTTTTTCCGTTTTTAATTACGGCAACTCGCAAGAGATTGAAGGCGGAGTTGATTACAAATTAAACGAATCATTTACATTGTTCGGCAAATTCGGAAATGTTACTTACGAAGATGAGAACTCTCAACGTTTAACATTTGGAACGAATACAAAGTACGGAAGTTTCAGCTACAGAAAAACTCTTGGCTACGCCGGCGAACTTGATGCTATTTCTATTTACACAGCACACTCTTTTGCCGATGGATTTGTTACTCCTTCAATTGGAATAGCTTATACAAGCTATAAACTTTCGAAAGATGCTGAGACAAATAATATCCTTTCTTTTTTAGGCGGAATTAATTTAAGACCTTGGACTGATTATTCATTTGATCTACAAGGACAATATTTCAACAACAAGATTTACAAGAATGATTTTAGAATTTTGTTCAAAGTAAATCACTGGTTTAATACTAATTTCTAACAGCTTATGAAGATAAAATATTTTTACGCTGCCCTTGCACTTTTGTTAGTTTCCTTTTTAACCATTGCGGCAATCAATTCCAGTGGCGGTGATGAACCCGTAAAGACAAATAAAGATGTTATAAAATTTTCGCATAGTGTTCATAAAGATATTACAGATTGTGCATCATGCCATGACGGTGTAGGCGAAAGCACATCATTAAACGCTCGGTTGCTGCCGGAAAAATCCGTATGCGCAACATGCCACGATGTTGACGACGATAAAAATTGCGGCCAATGTCATTACGGTGAAAATTTCGAACCGCTTATTCAGAAAAAAGCAGAAATGATCTTCAATCACAAAAACCATTTGACAGATCAAAAATTAGTCTGTGAAAATTGCCATAAAGGATTATCTGATGTAGCTTATAGTTTTGAATCTGCTGAAGCTAAACCTTCTATGGCAATTTGTTCCGACTGTCATAATGGACGATCAGTTGCTATCAATGATTGCGAATCATGCCATTTAACAACCGTCAATTTGATTCCAACCGAGCATAAAGAAGTTTCATTTTTACGTTCGCACAAATTCAATGCGTTAAAAGAAAACTCTAAGTGCCAAATGTGTCATGATAATTCTTTCTGCGAATCATGTCACGTTTCAACAACAATGATAACTGAAAAAAATTCATCACGGGATTTTGTTACACCTTATTCACCGCATAAGTTTATTGATAACACAAAACAACAAAACATAACTCGCGTTCACGATCTCAATTACCGCTACACACACGGAATAGATTTGAAAGGAAAATCTGCCGAATGTCAAACATGCCATCAAGCAGAAACATTTTGTGCAGAATGTCATGAATCGAAAGGCGGAGATTTTGCATTAGAAGGTAATGTTCCGGTTTCCCATAAAATGCCGAATTTTGTTACAGTCGGAGTTGGAACCGGCGGCGGTCAACATGCTTTATTAGCAAGAAGAGATATTGAACGCTGCGCTGCTTGTCATGATATACAAGGAGCCGATGCAAATTGCATTCTCTGTCACACAGATAATGACGGTGTTAAAGGAACTAATCCAAAAACACATGCTAAAAACTTTATGAGCGATTCTGAAGAAGGCGATTGGCATAACGACCGCGGTTCGGTTTGTTATTCTTGTCACACTGATGCAAATGCTCGTCCCGGCGGTGTTAGAGGAGTTGGATTCTGCGGTTATTGTCATCGTTAAATAATTTAACCTCTTGGAAAGAATATGAGATATTCAAAATTTTATTTGATCTTAATTGCCACAATCGGATTGATATTCTATTCATGCAGCGATATAAAAGATGATCTTACTGCCCCATCAAAAATTTCAGTTCATGATTTAAGCGTTCTAAATCCAATATCTGTAAACTTTCACGGAGTTACAGTTAAGGAAAAGGGATTAGAAAGCTGTAAACAATGTCATGCGGCAAAATTTGATGGAGGAACAGCTAATAAAAGTTGCGCATCGGCAAATTGTCATCCAAATGTTTCTGTTCATCAGAGTGGAATAAATAATCCTACTTCTGCTAATTTTCATGGAAAATATATTGCTACAAAGAAAATTCCAATGAGCGATTGTAATCAATGCCATGGTAATAATTATGCTGGTGGGACTGCAAGCCCGGCTTGTACAAATTGCCATTTAAAAATTACAACTCATAAAAATGGAATTATAGATCCTACCTCACCAAATTTCCATGGAAAATTTATTGCTTCTCTCAATTGGGATATGACCAAATGCACAGAGTGTCATGGGAATAATTATGCAGGCGGTGTTGCTAGTCCTTCATGCAATACATGTCATACAAATCCCGGCGGTCCCGAAGCTTGTAATACTTGTCACGGTAATTTTTCTAATCCATCTTTAATAGCTCCTCCGGTTGATAGAAACAGAAAAACAGATGTTACACTTGCAAGTGTAGGCGCACATTCTTCTCACTTAATTAACTTAAAGATTGGTCCCGTTGTAAAATGTTCTGACTGTCACATTGTTCCTACTGCATTAAATTCACCGGGACATATTGATGCTACACCAAAAGCAGAAATAATTTTGACCGCTAAGTATTCGGATTATCAAGTTAGTAATGGAATATATGATTCTAACACAGCTAAGTGTTTGAATACTTATTGTCACGGAAATTTTTCGTTTTCAAAAGCAACTTCGCAGTGGAGCTTTGCTTATACAGCCGATAAAATGGAGGGAGAAAATTTCCAACCATTATGGAATAAAGTTGATGGTACACAAGCAGCTTGCGGTACCTGCCATGGTTTACCTCCTATAGGACATATGGCAGCTGATCTAAAAGCCTGTGCTACTTGCCATCAAGGTGTAGTTGACGAGTATGGAAAAATAATTGATAAGACTAAACATATGAATGGAAAGATAGACGTATTCGGAAATTAATTTTATAAATTAATCTTAAGCCCCGTTTTGTGCGGGGCTTTTTTTTGTTCATCCCACATTTAAGAAAAAAGACTCGTTGTCTTCCAGAAATGATAATTGTTATACTGGCTTTCGAAATGAAATAATTTTTTGCCAAATCCTTTTTGAATTATCGGAATTGATCTCCTTTTCCACAGAAAATCAATGAATAATTTCATAAATTTCATCCTCAAAATATTAGCAATGGCACAATATTAGTGATGGTTTCCAACCATTAGAATAGATAATAAATGCTACAACCGATTGACATATTAAACTTATTCTTACCAATTCTTTACGCATCAGTATTTGCAGCATATATCTATGATTTTTTCACAGAGAAAAAATTTGTAAACAATTCGAAAAGAATTATTCTTTTTGTTACGTTAATTCTTCATGCACTTTATCTAATCTCGCGCACAATTGAATTTGATCATCCGCCAATAACAAGTAAGTTTGAAATATTTTCTATCATAGCTTTCTCGATCGGATTTTCATATTTCATTCTTGAATTGTTGACTGATATTCGAGGAACGGGGGCATTTATTATTTTATTTTCTCTCGGATTTCAAATCGTGTCCTCCCTTTTCATAGAGCATAATTATACTGTACCTGAAGTTCTAAGAAATCGTTTGCTTGGTCTTCATGTGGTTAATGCTCTGCTTGGATATTCCGGAATAACTATATCTGCCGTATATGGTTTACTATTTATTCTTCTATATAAAAATTTAAAAGCAAACAAGTTCGGTTTAGTATTCAACCGGCTTCCAAGTTTAGAAATTTTAGAAAAGCTTAGTTTCTATTCTGCCGTAATTGGATTTATATTACTCACTATTGCAATCATTATTGGAACAATCTGGCTGCCGAGCGCTTTCCCAAATTTTAGTTATTTAGATCCCAAATTGATTGGAACATTTTTCGTTTGGATTGTTTACGGTATTGGCATACTAAGAAAACTTTTCGGCAATTTATATGGTAAGAAGGTTATATTTTTTTCTTTAACTGGTTTTGCTATAGCTATAATATCATTGATAATTACTAGCACGCTAGGTAAGACGTTTCATTCGTTCTATTGAAAGCTTGAAAATGAATTTAGTTGGTATCTCAATAAATCATAAGACTTCACCTTTAGATCTCAGAGAAGCTCTTCATTTAAATCACGATGAAATAGTTACACTAATTCCGAGATTGAAAAATTCTTTATTCTCCGAAGGTGTAGTTATTTCGACATGTAACCGGACAGAGATTTTTGGATTTCCGCAAAATCAAGAACTTGATCTTTCATCAATCATAGATGAACTAATTCGATTCAAGCCGGTAAATGAAATTAAGCAAGAGCATTTCTTAAAATTTTTTTCCTGCGGGGCGGTAAGACATCTTTTTTCTGTGGCTTCCGGAATTGATTCTATGATTATCGGCGATAGTCAAATATTAGGACAGGTAAAAGAGGCATTTGAAATTTCTGAAGATTTAGATTTTGCTGGAGCAGCACTGAGAAGAATTTTTGATACGGCTATTAAAACCGGTAAACGCGCAATTAAAGAGACAACAATTAGTGAGGGAGCTGTTACAGTTAGTTATGCAGCCGTTCAGGTTGTAGAGAAAATTTTTTCCAGTTTAGATAAAAAATCCGCCTTAGTTATCGGTGCAGGAGAAACCGGCGAACTTGCGGCAGTTCATCTTCGGGATAAAGGCATTGGTAAAATTGCAATTGCAAATAGAACTATAGAACGTGCCGAAAAATTAGCAAAAAAAATTCATGGCGAAATTGTTCCGTTTCAATTCTATAAAGAACATCTGCATAACTTTGACATCGTCATAAGCGCAACAAGCTCTAATAATATAATTGTTTCATATGATGACATTAAATCTGCAGTTAAAAAGCGAAAGAACACTCCTCTTATTCTAATGGATATTGCCGTACCAAGAGATATTGATCCCGATGTAAAAAAAATAGATAATGTTTTCTATCATGATATGGATTCTCTGAAGATAATTGTAGATCAAAACTTGCAGAAACGAAAAGATCAAATACCGCTTGTTCAAAAAATAATTATGGAAGAGATGATTGGATTTTTCGGCTGGTTTAATACGTTAGATGTAGTTCCAACAATTAAAACAATGCGGTTGTTTTTCGAAGAGATCCGTAACGACGAATTAGAAAAGATAAAAAATAAAGTCAGCGATGAAGATTTTATTAAGATAGAAGATATGACCCGCCGAATGATCGGGAGAATCTTACACAACCCGACTGTTAAACTGAGAGAGTTTGCAGAGACCGGCGCAAACATTAAAGAAGTCGCCGCTAATACTATGATACTTAAAGATCTTTTCAATCTTGGTTCTATTCCCTCAAACGGAAAAGGAATTAATGAAGACAAGAATAATCCAGAAGGAACAAATGAAAAAAAATAAACTGATTATCGGATCAAGAGGCAGCGATCTTGCTCTGTGGCAGGCTAAATATATTAAGAAAGAACTTGAGAGGAAGAATAAAAATCTTAGTGTTGATATAAAGATCATTAACACTAAAGGTGATAAAATTCTTGATGTTGCTTTATCCAAAATCGGTGATAAAGGATTATTCACAAAAGAACTTGAGAATGAATTACTAAAAGGATCAATTGATATTGCTGTCCACAGCTTAAAAGATCTTCCAACAGTTTTACCTGAAGGATTAAAACTTGGAGCCGTAACAAAACGCCATCCGGTTGAAGATATTTTAATTGCCCGCAAAAAAGGAATGACAATTAAGAAATTGCAGGAAGGCGCTGTTGTTGCAACAGGTTCTTTAAGAAGAAGTTCACAGCTTCTTCACATAAGACCGGATATTAAAATTGAAGAACTGCGCGGCAATGTTCCAACAAGAATAAAAAAATTTCTTGAATCAGGTTGGGATGCAATTATTCTTGCCCGCGCCGGAGTTGAAAGATTAAAATTAAATAAATATATCTCTTCCATAATTAGTACTAAAGATATTTTACCCGCAGTCGGTCAAGGTGCGTTAGGAATTGAAATCCGGAGTGAAAATAAATTTGCCGAAGAGATGTTAAAAAAAATTCACGATGAAAAAACTTATACAGCAGTTAGTGCAGAGCGTTCTCTTTTGAATGCTTTAGAAGGCGGATGTCAGGTTCCAATAGGTGCTTATGCCGTTGTAAAACCAAACGGATTATTTCTTGATGCGGTTGTAGCATCAATTGATGGTTCTGTTACTTTTAGAAAAAAAATTCGAGGAGCTAAAACTAATCCGGAAAAGTTAGGACAGAAACTCGCCAAGGATTTATTGAAAGCAGGTGCATCGGTGATATTAAAAGATGTATATAATAATTCGCGAGTATAGCCATTCTGAGTCCCTCCGTCTTCGGCGGATCATCGGGGCGAAGAATTTCCCAAATTTCTTTTATAACTATTTATAGAATTCAGAGCAAATAAAACCGAGAATGAATTGAACTCATTGAAAAACAAAACGATACTTATTACAAAGAGTAAAGCAGAGGCGGAAAAATCGATCCGCCAATTGGAAGAACATGGCGCCGAAATAGTTTACTTCCCGACTATAAGAGTATTACCATTAGCTAATTCTCCCGAATTAAATGATGCATTGAACATGTTCGGCAGATTCGACTATTTGGTTTTTACATCAACAAATGCAGTTAAGATTTTCTCTGACATCGTAAAGAAAAAGAAGCTCGATCTGTCGAAAATAAAAATTGCAGCTGTCGGTAAAAGCACATCGGAGGAATGCGAGAACTTAGGAATCCCGATCAATATTATACCGGATGAATTTAGCACAGAAGGTTTGCTTTATAAATTTTCTGAATTTGAGTTATCAAACAAAAATATATTTATTCCGGGTTCTTCTCTCTCTGGCGGTGAATTGAATATGGGGTTATCGGAGCTTGGTGCTCAAGTTTTTTCTGTACCCATCTATGATGTAGTAAAGAATGAATTGAGCAATTTGAAAACCGAACATCAAAAGATTCAGAGAAAGCATCCCGGTATTTTTATTTTCACCAGCCCTTCATCGTTTAGCAACTTTTTAAAGTTGATGAATGTTTCAGATGCAGATAAGTTTTTTGGAAAAAGCGTTATATGTGCCATCGGAACAACTACAGAAAAAGCAATTGATAATTACGGATTAAACGTACACATAGTGCCTAAAACTTTTTCTCTTTCCGGTGTATCGGAAGCAATATTAAAATATTTTCAACTAACTGTTAATATGGTTTAACGGAGGATTCTTGACCAAACTAAAAAACGATCTATTTCTTAGAGCATGCAAAAGAAAAAAAGTTGAGCGCACACCGATTTGGATTATGCGTCAAGCGGGAAGATATTTACCGGAGTATAGAGCTATACGTGAAAGAGCTGATTTTATAACAATGTGCAAAACTCCGGAACTTGCTGCCGAAGTAACAATTCAACCTGTTGATATTATTGGCGTTGATGCGGCAATAATTTTTTCGGATATATTGGTCATTCCCGAAGCAATGGGAATGAAATTAAAAATGATCGAAAGCAAAGGACCAAAACTTTACGATCCGATCAGAAGTATTAATGATATTAATCGTTTAAGAAAAATTGACCCATCAAAAGATTTAAAATATGTTCTTGATGCAGTTTCTCTAACAAAAAAAGAATTGAACGGACGCGTTCCTTTAATCGGATTTGCCGGTTCACCTTGGACGTTAATGACTTACATGGTTGAAGGAGGCGGATCAAAAAGCTTCTCCGAAATAAAGAAATTCATTTATAATCAACCGAAAGCGGCGCACCAGCTCTTGGATAAAATTGCAGAAGCAGTTGCAGAATATCTTTCAGCAAAGATCGAAGCCGGTGCTAATGCAGTTCAAATCTTTGATACATGGGGCGGATTGCTCTCCCCTGCAGACTTTGAAGAATTCTCTTTAATATATATTGAAAAAATAATTTCGCAGATAAAACGTAAAGACGAACCGGTTATTGTTTTTGCCAAAGGAGTTCATTATAAATTAGATAAATTGGCTGATTGCGGAGCGGACGTGATTAGTCTTGATTGGACAATGGAGCTTGGGAAAGTTAGAAGTAAGATCGGCAACAAAGTTGCTTTGCAAGGTAATCTTGATCCTACAATATTATACGGTGATAAAGAGAAGATCAGAAATGAAGCTGTGAAAGTTTTGAAATCGTTCGGTAAAAATAACGGACATATTTTCAATCTTGGACATGGTATTTTACCGGATGTTAAACCCGAGAACGCAAAATTTTTAGTTGATGTGGTAAAAGAAGAAAGTAAAAAATTTCACATAAATTAATGTAAAGAACTAAGTGATTCTTTGCTTTCATAAGGATTAATTATGTTAAACATAGATCTTGGACTAATTAAGAAATACGATCGTCCCGGACCGCGGTACACAAGTTATCCGACAGCACCGCATTTCAATTCATCATTTACGAGTGAAAAATATCTTGATGAAATTATCCGCACAAACAACGAGGCAAATCCTCCCGATCTTTCTCTCTATTATCATCTTCCGTTTTGCGATACGCTCTGTTATTTCTGCGGATGCAACATGATAATCACTCGTAATCGAGATCGGATTCAAGAATATATTAAATATCTGAAAAACGAAATTGATCTGCTTAGAACATACATCATACCGGAAAGAAAAGTTGTTCAACTGCATTGGGGCGGTGGAACACCAACTCATCTTAATCCGGATGAAATAATTGATCTTATTTCATTCATAAATAAAAGTTTTGAAATTCGTTCTGATGCAGAAGAAGGATGCGAAATTGATCCGCGCGGATTAACTAAGGAACATCTTGAAGCGTTACGAAGCGGCGGATTTAACCGTATCAGCATGGGTGTTCAGGATTTTAATGACAAAGTTCAGAGAGCTGTTAACAGACTTCAACCCGAAGAGATGACAAGACAAGTAGTAAATTGGGTTAGAGAACTTGGTTTTCAGAGTATCAATCTTGATCTGATGTACGGACTTCCCTTTCAATCACTTGAGACATTTGAGAAAACCCTTGAGGCAACTATTGATATTTCTCCCGACAGAATTGCGGTCTTTAATTATGCTCACGTTCCATGGATGAAAAAACATATGGCATTGATTAAACCGGAAGATTTACCGACACCGGAAGAAAAACTTCAAATATTAAAAATGACGATTGAAAAACTAACTAAAGCTGGATATGTTTTTATCGGCATGGATCACTTTGCAAAACCGGACGATGAACTTGCTGTTGCTCAAAGGAATAAAAAATTATACCGCAACTTTCAAGGTTACAGTACACATGCAGGAACAGATTTATACGGAATGGGTATCACCAGTATTAGTCAAATAGGAAAATTTTATTCACAGAACTTGAAGAAAGAGCGGGAATATTTTGATGCTTTAAATAATGAAACATTACCGATAGAACGCGGAGTTTATTTATCAGAAGATGATATTCTACGACGTCATGTAATTACAAAAGTTATGTGTGATTTTGAACTTGACTTCAAACATGTAGAGAAACAGTTCAATATTGAATTTGAAAAATATTTCAGTTCTGCACTTAATGGTATGCAAAAGTTTATTGATGATGGTCTATTGGAGATTAAAAATAGAAAATTAGTAGTCACTCAAATGGGACGGCTGCTCATTCGAAATATTGCTATGAACTTTGATGGATATATAGAACGCAAAGAAGATAATGCACGTTACTCACGCACTGTTTAATTCGCGCTCGCTGTTCTTAAATTATTTATCGTCGGTATCTATTCTTAATGCAGGCGGAGTAGAATTCAAAACTACAACTGTGTGGTTCTTGTCTTTTTGTGCTGTAAATGAAATTACAGGTGATACCGACTCATTTTGAATAACTGCTGTTACTGCTACAGCACCTTCAGAGATTTCTTGATAGGAAGTAGTTGCACCGCCGGTTACATCATTGATATTAATAGTACTTGAGTTCTCAAATTTTACTTGAACATTTGCTTTTGTTGAGCGCTGATTTGTTACGCGGATGCTTGGCGGTTTTGAAGAACAAGCCACGGTAGTTAGAACAAGTACCAATAAAAGAGCTAATAAGTTTTTCATAGATGATTCCATAATTGTTAATGGGGTCGGTTTAAAAATAATGATAAAAATAAAATTAAATGTGATTTGAAATATATAGTTCTATGATATCTGAAAAAATAATTATCGAACCGATTGGAATAATTCGTTCCAAGTTATCACACCGTTATGAAACTCCCAGACAAGGGGTCTTAGCCGGCGAAGAAGTTTCAGTAATTGAACTCAATCCAAAAAACAATTTTGAGCAAGCATTAAAATATCTAGATGGTTTTGAAAGGATTTGGGTCTTATATCAATTTCACTTAAATAAAAATTGGAAGCCGCTTGTAAATCCTCCAAGACATACAAGAAAAAAAATCGGGGTTTTTGCAACAAGAGCTCCTTACAGACCAAATCATATTGGAATGAGTTGTGTTAAATTGGAAAAGGTTGACGGCTTAAAAATATTTATCTCTGAATCAGATTTACTAGACGGTTCTCCCATAATTGACATTAAACCTTACTTACCCTATTCAGATTCTTTCCCGAATGCTGATACCGGCTGGGTAAAAAAAGATTTCAAAAATATTTTTAAGGTTGGGTTCAAACCTAAAGCAAAAGTGCAGTGTAATTGGCTAAATGAATACGCAAAAATTAATTTGGAGAGATTTGCAAAACTTCAGCTTGAATTTAATCCCACTGATGCAACAAGGAAAAGAATTTCAATTTTAGAAAAGAACGATCTAACGAAAAAGAAGTTATACGTTTTAGCTTACCGTACATGGAGAATTAATTATTCGGTTAATGAAAAAACTAAAATTGTATCAATACAAAAGATAACATCCGGATATAGTAAAGAAGAACTGTTAAATGTTTTAAATGACAAATACGAAGACAAAGAATTACACAACAAGTTCATAAAGTTTTTTAGAGAAAGGAAATAAGTTTTGAGTAGTGCAGTTGTACTTTTTAATCTCGGCGGACCGGATTCGATCGAAGCAATTGAACCGTTCCTATATAATCTTTTTTGCGATCCGGATATTTTTAACTTACCATTCGGACAAATGCTGTTCGCAAAACTTATTTCAAGTCGTAGAGCACCAAAAGTAGCAGAAGAATACAGGCTGATCGGCGGTAAATCCCCAATAAATGAGTGGACCGAAAAACAGAGATCTATACTTGAAGTTAGTCTTCGGAATAATAATGAATCTGTTGATGTTTACACAGCAATGCGCTATTGGAACCCGCTGACAAAAGAGGTTGCAACTTATGTAGAAAGTAAAAATTATGATAAGGTAATTTTACTTCCTCTTTATCCGCATTACTCTATAACTACTACCGGTTCTTCATTTAATGAATGGAAGCGTCATTACAATGGAGATAAATCAAAACTAATCTTTGTAAATGATTATTATCTTAATCAAAAATACCTTGAAGCTATTAATCAACGTATTGGTGAAACTATTTTACGTTTTCCTGAGAAGGTAAGAAATGAAATCCAAATCGTTTTTAGTGCGCATGGTACTCCGATAAGTTTGGTTAAGAAAGGCGATCCATATAGTAAACATATTAAACAAACAGTCGAAGCGGTTATGAAACTTAGAAAACATTCTCACAATCATCATTTATGTTTTCAGAGTAAAGTTGGTCCTATGAAATGG
>JACRFC010000040.1 GCA_016234355.1 Ignavibacteriales bacterium | reverse complement strand
TTGCAATTAGTTGCAGGTGTATTTGGAATTTGATTCCAAGTGTAAAAACCATCGCTTTCTGTGCTAGTTACAATTGTGTTCCAACTGATTCCGTTATTAATTGTATATTCAATTTTTACATTTGCAATTCCACCTGCATCCCAAGTTATATTTTGCGTTGAACCCACCGGCCAGCTTTCTCCACCGTTTGGACTTGTTACTTTAATCTGCTGCACTCCCGGACTCATAATAGCAAAATTATCATCTGATATATCAGACGGTGTTCCATTTACTGCATCACTAATTCTTATTCTACACTGTAATGAATTTACATTTGGAATATTTGTCCAATAATAACTGCCGGTACTCATCGTTGAGCCGGTTAGAGTTATCCAGCTGGCTCCACCGTTTATTGTGAATTCAATCTTCACATTTTCTACATTCTCAGAACTCCATTTGATTTCTTTTGTCGAACCGCTAAGCCAGGTATCATTTCCATTTGGTACAAGAACTTTTATTGATGCTGCAGGACCAATTGTGAAGAATGAATCACTTTCGTCCGAAGGAGCTCCATCGGAAGCATCACTAATTCTTATCTTACAATTGGTTGCAGGACTATTTGGTACTTGATTCCATGTATAGAAACCGGTGCTTGGTGTACTTGCAACAATTGTATTCCAACTGACTCCGTTATTGATGGTATATTCAATTTTAACATTTGCAATACCAGAAGCGTCCCATGTTATATCACGAGATGTACCTGCAGCCCATTTTTCACCGCCATTCGGACTAGTAACCTTAATGAGTTGCGTTCCGGGATAAGTAATAGTAAAATTATTATCGGAAATATCGGAAGGAATTCCGCGTGTAGCTTCACTTATTTTCACACGGCACTGAAGTGAACTTACGTTCGGTATTAAATTCCAGGTATAAGCGCCGGTGCTTGGAGCGCTGGAAACAATTGTCACCCAACTAGCACCATTGTTAGTTGTAAATTCAATTTTTACATTTTCAATATTTGAAGAACTCCATCTGATACTATTACTGGAACCTGCATACCATTCTTCGCCTCCATTGGGTGCAATTACAGTTATTTTAGGTTCTGGTAAAACTGTAAATGTACCATTGCTCAACGAGACCGGTGATTTATTCTCTGCATCAATAATTCTTATTTTATATTCTGATCCGGGACTAGTAAAACTAAAACCGTACTTTCCGTTAGAAGGAGTTTTTTCTACAATTGTTGTCCAGGTCTTTCCGTTATCCGGAGTGTAATCAATGAAGACATTTTCTACGCCAATCGAACTCCATCTGATAGTGTCAACAATTCCTGCTGTCCAGGTTTCTCCTCCAATTGGATATAAAATTTTCAGTTCAGGTTTTGGTGTAATTCTAAAAGTTGCATTACTTTGATCGGCAGGGTCACCATCTATGGCATCACTTACTTTAATCAAACATTGTGTAGATAGTGAATTTGGAATATTCCATCCATAAGCACCTGTATTTGCAAGATTATCTATTAAAGTATTCCATGTCAAACCATTGTTGGAAGTAAATTCTATTTTAACTTTTGTAACTCCGCTGGAATTCCATGTAATATTTTGTGAAGTACCTGCCTGCCATTTTTCTCCACCGTTAGGACTAGTAACTTCAATTGTCTGAGAGATTTGATTTGTTATTGTGAAAACACTGTCAGATACATCCGAAGGTACTTCATCCACCGCATCATAAATTCGTACTTTACAAAGTTGAGAATTTACATTTGGTACGGGTGACCAAATATAAAATCCTGTAGCCGGAGTAGAAGCAATAATTGTTTTCCATTCAAAACCATTATTTGTTGAGTAAGCAATTTTTATGTTCTCAATGTTTTGTGATATCCATTCTATCTTTCTACTTGTACCGGCAAGAATTTTTTCTCCGCCGTTAGGAGATATAACTTTTATTATCGGTTCGGGAAGAATTGTAAATGTGTTTGCACTTTCTGTTGAAGGCACTCCATCCTTTGCATCCATAATTCTAATCTTTGCCAATGTAGATGGAGTGTTAGGTATTGGTTCCCAATAATAAATACCGGTATTCTTTTTATCGACAGCAATTAGATTCCAGTGTTGACCATTGTCCGTAGTATATTGAAGTTTAACAGAATCAAGACCTGAACTATACCACTTAATTTGTTTAGCAGAGCCGGCTTCCCAAGATTCTCCTCCGTTCGGAGAATTTAATTTCAAACTTTCATTCGAATTCTTTACTATGGCAAAAACTTTATCGCTTTCATCAGAACTAACTCCATCAATACTGGAAACTCTAATTCTACATTGATTTGAAATTGTATTTGAAACCGGAAACCAATTATACACTCCTGTATTTTTCAAACTATCTACTATTAAATTCCAACTTGAACCGTTATCATAAGAAAAAGTAATTCGAACTAATTTTGTCCCGGTACCAGTCCATTGAATTTCTAAAGCAGATCCCTCAGATATTGTTTCACCGCCATTTGGTATAACAACTTTTATAGTAACATCACCAGTACCAGGTTCTACCGGATTAGTAGTTGATGTGGCATCTTTTAATTTACATGAGGAAAGAATAATTAATATAGCAAGTGATAATATTATTAGTTTTTGCATTGCTTCCTCGATGTTATGTTTTGCAGATTTTCTGTCTGTGGTAATTTAATAAATTTCGCTATTTTAATTAAGAAATTTCTTTCAGAAAGTGTGCCTAACTTTGTACCTGAAATTAGGTTAGTTCAAGGGTCAAAAAAGATGAAATTTAAAGTTTACCTGTCAATTTTACTTTGTACATCTGTAAATTACATAATACCACAAACCATTATTTATTCCGGACAAATTGGTTCATTCAATTCTGCAAAATCTTTCTCGATCAATTCTCTAGGATATATTTATGTTTCTGATGTTTCTTCCAATGAAATAATAAAATTGGATACACTTGGAAAGGTAATAAAATCAATTGGTGGATACGGTTGGAAAGAATCTTCATTCGATTACCCGATTGATGTTTTTGCTACTCCATTGAATATTTATGTAGCTGATAAGAATAATAACCGGATTCAGTTATTTGACAAAGATTTGAATTTTCTTTCTTACTTCTCAAATCAGAATTCCGATGATGATAGAATTAGGTTCAGATATCCTTTAAGTTCTGCTGTATCTTCACAGGGTGATATAATGATTTTGGACTCCGACAATAGAAGAATTTTGAAATTTAATTCCCGGTGGGAATATCAAACATCAATCGGCAGTTATGAGTCCGGGTCTTTTGCACTTGTTAATCCTAAGCACTTTACAATTACATATGATGCAAAAATATTAGTCGTAGATTCTAAAAATCTAATTCTGTTTGATCAGTTCGGTAACGGTATTAAGAAAATTCAATTACCATTTGAAGTTGAAAATATTAGTGCAACATATTCAACCATTTGCGTCAATGATAAATCACAAATTTCATATTTTACTAATTCCTATCTTGATTCAAATAATTTTAATCCATTCATATTCAACCCGAAATTAGAAGATGATATCGAAGATTCATTTTTATTCAACTCAAAATTGTATCTTCTTACAAAGAAAACGATTTTGATTTACAAAATTATCCAATCTAATTAACACAAATTAATGAAGCGCAGCTATAGTTTGATCTTATTTTTTCTATTCTTGATTTGGTTCTTAGGAATTTTCATCGAATGGTTTATTAAAATAGACGAACATTTTGTTTTCGCTTTACCTTATCTACAAAAAACTTATTCTTTAGTTTGCCATCAAGAAAAAAATAAAATATTACTTTTTAGTGGAATCGAAACATTAACTTGCTCTCGTTGCACAGGAATATATTTAGGGTTGTTACTTTCTTCATTGCTTGTATTATTTAAATTACCAAAATGGAAATTGCACATTAATATTCTTCTTATTGCGGCTGCACCTATGATCGCCGATGTATTACTTACCTCGTTAAACATTTATGCCTATTCCAAATTAATTGCGTTTTCCACAGGATTGCTTTTAGGTTCTTTTGGATTTTTTTATCTTTACGCCGGCTTGAATAATTTAATTATAGAA
>JACRFC010000038.1 GCA_016234355.1 Ignavibacteriales bacterium | reverse complement strand
TTTTCCATTTTGTAATTTTCAAAAACCCAGAGATGCTTTTTGAATTTCCATAGCTTTGAATAAACAGCACGGTTATAAAGCGGGCCTGCGATTCTTATTAAAACATAAACGAGCCAATGCCAGAAGTGAAATTTATATTGTGATCGGTGTTCGGTGATTAGTGTTTGGTTATCTGTTATCGGTTGTCGGTTATCGGAATCAAAATATTTGTTAATTGTTTTTTGAAAATAGTGTGCAGCGCGGATGTGATTCATTCCATCGCCGAAACCAATAATATCTTTGATCAATTCTTTACGCTTAGATTTTTTTTCAGCACTATAAAAATTTTCTATCCTTCCTGTTGAATAAAATTCATCAATTAATTTTTGAAACGAATTATAATCCTGAACTATAGCCGAACCTTTGTAAAGCGGGTCGCGGTTGAATTCTACTTCCGGATTAATAAAAATAGTTTGTTTATTCATCAACCAGCTTTCAAGCGCCGTTGTAGATTCGAAACACGTCCATAAATCAGAGATACTTATTAGATCATGCATAGATTCTTCGTTACACAAGTAAATTACATTTTCATAATGAGCAAGTTCACTCATTTCATTTTTTACCGGTTCGGGACGCTCGGGTGCATTCTCTTGCGGATGCTGCTTAAGAATAAATAATACGGAAGGATTATTGATTATAGCTTGTTCTAAAATATTTCTTACTTTTTTCCGTTGATCTTCAATCCATTTTAATTTACTCTCATCACCTTTAGCCCAAACAAGCAATTCGTTTCTTCCGCGGTTGTGATCCAACTTGCCGAATGCCCATCCCGCATAACCGATTACTTTTTTGAATTGGGTACCGCTGTACTTGCGGAGGAATTCTTCTTTCTGCATGAACTTATAAATTGTATAACGATCGAATCCTACTCCGCCGGTTACTACAATTTTATCTCTTGCCTCCGGAACTTCATTTCTTAAATATTGCGCAGTTCGTTCGCTCCAGCAGCAAACAAAATCTTGATAAAATTTTTTATCTCGGTTGAATCCCCAGTAATTAAAACTGCCGTCGGTTCTAAAATTTCCCTCAGAGATAAGAGCAAACAATGGAATATTTTGTTCATGTGCAATTTTAGAAATTTGAAAGTAGAGATTACTTCCTATTGTGTTGGCTTGAAAAATAATATCAGGTTTGATTCGGTAGATTTGGTGGATGTCAATATTGAGAGCGTGATGAAATTCGCAGTTCAAAAATCTTTCTGCAAAGTATCTGATAGGCAGCATCATTTCAACGTCGCGCCCGACTGCATCATCTGTAAAACAAAGGACTTTGATTTTTTTGTTCATTCGTTTTTGTACTTGCGAGCTTTGCGCCTTCTTCGCGTGCTTTGCGAGAAATTATTTCACGCAAAGATCGCCAAGTCAGCGCGAAGAGCGCAAAGAAATTTTTACATTATTAAAAAATTTTTTACAAATTTTAACTTTCTCCACGAACTGCCTTTTGATATCTATCCAACAAACCAGGGTCTTCTATTGAACCATGGTGATGGACTTGTTTCCATTCTCCGTTCATCAACTTAAAGATGCGGCTTGTTCTTATAGCCAAATTAATTGTTGTATCGCTTATAATAAACTTGCCCCGCTCTCTTCCAACGGCATAAAAAATATCTGTGCCCTCGTGAATGGTGTAATCATAAAATTCAACGTAAACTTTTGCCGGTCCATTAAAAATTTTTTCATAGACGGATTTTATTTCCTGCCATCCACGTTTGATTCCGCCTAAAGGATTGTCCATTGCTGTTTCATCCGATTGCGCCCAGTTGTTGGACATCTTTTCTATATCTTTAGAGTTGAACGCTTTGTAAAATTCCGAGAGAGCTTTTTGTGCCGATGATAATTCGAATTTATTTTCATTGCCGGTAATCGCTTTTTGTTCCGAAACCATGATTGTCTAACCTCCGATTTTTTTGTTGTTTTGATCCTTTTTTGCGAGGGAAAAGGTTTCCTGCAAAGAAATTATTTGATCTAAATAACCGGCTAACTTCTTAGTTAAATTTCTATTTGAGTATTGAGAAATATCTGCTTTGTTCGATAGCAAATTGTTATTTAGAAATTTCTCGTACAAATCTTTTACTGTTCTAATTGTTTTTTCAAGGTCATTGAAATCACAAGTGTAGCCCGCATTAACACCGTGAACGATCTTTGAAGCATCGCTTTCTTCCGGACCAATAACAAGTATTGGTCTTCGAGAAGCAAGATACTCAAAAAGTTTTCCGGGAAGTCTGCCGTTAACATTGGGCATATCGTTTAGAATAAGTAATAAAACTTGCGAACGATGCATTCGCTCAAGAGTTTCTTTTCTTGAAATATGATCGGACAAAATAAGATTACTAGATAATCCAAGCGATTTTATTTCATCAACGATTGTATGACCTATAAATCCAACTAACTCAATTTCAAGATCATTCGCAAATTGTTTATTCTCGTTGGCAATAATGGAAAGCGCTCGCCATAAAGTCTTTGCATTGCGATCCGGACCCATACTACCATAATGGCTCAAGGTAAATTTTTTTGAAAGAGGAACGGTAATGTTTTGAAAATCATCTTCATCATAACCCCAGACTATTACGCCAACATCTTTAGCGCCGATCGATTCAAGATCGTTTTTCCAGGTATCACTACAGATTGTA
Source organism: Ignavibacteriales bacterium (assembly GCA_016234355.1). GTDB lineage: Bacteria > Bacteroidota > Ignavibacteria > Ignavibacteriales > Melioribacteraceae > Fen-1258. The sequence goes on along the minus strand of JACRFC010000038.1, from coordinate 615 downwards.
ACTTTATCTGCCCAACGAAAGACAAGCTGTTCTTTTTTCTTATGAAATTTTTTTGATATCGGATTCAACATAAGCTTGGGAAAATAATCCACTTGCGTCCAAGGGTCTTGAAAATCGGCATGCCATGGAATTCCTAAATTTTTCTTCACTCCGTACGCGATCATGTGAGTAGATTGAGGCGGACCGTTGGTGAATAATACATCAACGGGATTTTCTTTTAGATACTTTGATAAAAATTTAACAGAGGGACGAATCCAAAATTTTCTTGCATCGGGAATAAAAACATTTCCTCGAATCCAAACGCCAAGTTTATGACCGAAACCTGGTTTTTCTTCTTCAATAAAAACATTGTGAATCCGTTCTTCTTTTTTCTTGCCAATGATGAACTTAAATAAATTATACGGTTCCCAAATTTTTGTTCTTAAAACTTTAACACCGTTAGGTATATCCTTAAAATTTCCTTCATCCAAGATAGGATATTCCGGATTCTCTGCGGTACAAATGATCGGTTCCCAACCAAACTCGCGTAAATATTTTGCGAACTTTAAGCAACGGTGAACAGCAATTCCGCCTGCAGGCGGCCAGTAATACGATATGATCAAAACTTTTTTCATT
>JACRFC010000042.1 GCA_016234355.1 Ignavibacteriales bacterium | reverse complement strand
TTCATTTTTGTAACTCTGCTTATAGTTATCGGGTTAGCTTTATTCGGATTGTTGATTGCAAAAATAGACAGCCGGATTGATAAGAAAGAGAGAGTTGGAAAGGAAAGCATTTATAAAGAAAAATCTGAAATTAAAAAATGATCTGCTGCGGTGCTGTGTTTATTTCTCAACATTTTTTTTGCGAAGGCATTAGAACGCATCGTATTAAAAATAACCCTCATCATCTTATTAATATTACTTTTCATTCAACAGATAAATTGCTAATTTATAATTGAGACTCTTTCGATTTTGCTCCATTCTCAATCCGTTGTGATGATGAAGGAACACAAATATAAATCTAAAGTTATCCTAATCTTCCTTTTATTTTTTCTATCAATAATAGAACTTCACCCGCATAATTTTTTTACTTCACCACAAGAAAACTGGACAGCATACGTGTTATATGTTAAAGACGGAAAGATCCCGGTTCTAAAAAATCCTTCAGAAGAAGCAGATACAATCGGCTTTGTTTATTACAGCGATAAAGTATTAATTGTTGAAGAAGTGTGGCAAAAGTTCGGATGGAAAAAAATTGTTTATCCCATAAATGGTTTTATACAAGAGAAGTCACTCATGACTTTAGCGGAGAAAAAAAAGATTGACTTAAAATCCAATAATCCTATTGAGGAAAACGAATATTCAAAATGGTCGTGGGAAATAATTTCTTGTTCGAATGATTATATTTTTGTAAAGGCACAAAAGAATGAAGCATCAGAGACAGTAGGACTTTTAATAGATAATGAAAAAGCAATCTTTATAAAAGAGCAATTTAATTTACAAAGTGCGTGGGTTAGAACGGCGTATCCATTTCAAGGTTATATAAAATATTTTGATGCATTCAAAGGAAAAGGATATCCATATCTCGCACTTGGAATATCATACGGCGCTTATCACATTCCATATGAAAAAAACTTGAAAAATTATTTCAATCCGTTAGGAGGATATTTAGAATACAGCAAATCAAATTGGAATTTTGGTTTTAGATTAGGTTATAATTACACCGAATCGCGTTTAACTACCTTTTATCATAAAACACATCAAGCATACTTTTATATACTTTATAGATTTTTGAATCTATTCAATGGTAAGTTAAAAACTTATGCATTAGTCGGCGGCAACTATTGGTTCTCAAGTTTTCAGAATACTAAATATGGATCTGTCGGAGGATATTATAATATAGAAAAGGATTCTGGTCCCGGGTTAATTACCGGCGGGGGACTAATCTATAACTTGAGCAATTTCTATTTAGAGGTTCAATACATTTTCTTTACATCGAGACAGGCAGAATTTGGAAAGGACCCAGCACCGGGTGAATTTGGTAATTATAATACTTTGTATCCCGGCTCGAATCACTTAGAGATTATTTTAGGTTACAAATTTATTTTGTAAAAAAAATAATTGTTATAGATATTATGAAAACAAAGATTAAACAATATTTGCCGGTTATAATTATTGCGGCATCTATTCTTCTTTTAATGCAATGCACAAAAGAAAATTTTGTAGAACCGATTGATCCGTTTGAAACTCAACGCTTAGAACCAAATCCCCAAACTTTTAAATTAGGTTCCGGCAGTAATGCACTTCTACTTAAAGCTAACAAAGTAGGTGTTATTCAAACCGATTACGGTTACAGAATTAAGGGAAGTGTATTCATTGAAAACTCTACGTATGGAGATATAAGATTATCGAATGGTGATTTTGAATTAGTTAAAGATGCAAGCGGAAATTTCTTTTCAAAAATATCTGGACTGGGAATAGCCGAACTTCCGCGTGAAGGATTACTAAATAATCTAACCTTGGAGGGAATGCCGGTTTCAAAGCTTGTTTTTAAGAAGGGAAGTGAATTTGAAAGCGGACCTTTTGCATGGCCGATAGATCCGGATAGATATTATTTTTATTACGAAAATGATGAACCTTATAATGCGCTAATAACAAAATCTAAGTTTCAGAATATCCGTAAAGTTGCAATAGATCCACTCGATCCTTACTACTTTACATCATGCGATTTTAACGGATCAAAACTTGGCGATCTATCGGATGTAGGAATTGCAGTTTCTGCTCAAGGATTAATTCCGTTTACACCTTTAGTAACAAGTTATAACATACCATCGTTCAAGGGGAATTTTTATCTCTCGGGCACAGTACCTTTAAGCAAATATCCGATAGCATTCAGCGGTGAAGCAGTTTTATCTCTTGGTTCTTCCGGTTCAAATTCGGATGACTTCTTCGCAAATAAAAATTCTGCGTTTAAAATGGGTCTCAATGGAAAAGCAACACTTGATAATAAAGCTTTAGACTGGTTAAAGGTTGAGGTAATTCTTGGCAAGGCAAGCTTATATCTCGACGTTGAAAATTCAGGCAAGACACAAATAAAATTTGTCGGCGAACGTGAAATACCTCCATCCAAGCCCAGCGATTTTTTGTATGAGATCATCGGTCAAGATTGGGACTTTTTAGATTACCTTGTTCCTATTGAACAGAAAGAAACTTTTTACGGAACGATTGGAACAGAACTATCCGAGTGGGAATTAGGATTCAAATCCGAATCGTCACTCAACATATTGGGCAACAAAATAGATATGGGTCATACTTTTCTTGAAATAAATTCTAGCTCAATGCACTTTTCCGGTGAAGTTGCGGTTGCCGCACTTAGCCGTGTTGGTGTTAAAGGATACGCAGAGAGAAACGGCAACTTTGAACTTACCGGTTATGCTAGAAATGGTTTGAGTGTAAGTAAAGGTTCTTTGCATTTCGGTTATGAATTATCGGCGGACGTAACCCTAAAACATGAGAACGGTACATTCACATTTAGAGGAAGAGTAAAACTTCATGGCGAAGCTTGTGTCTCGATAGGAAAAATAGATATATGTGCTGATTTTACTATAAGAGCTTCGGTCACTATTTCATCAAATGGTAATTTTGAAGTCTGCTTCTCCATCGGAATCGGGAAATTAGGTTTTGATGTATGCATTAGTTATGAAAGATCTTCTGCTATAAGTCAAGATTTTATACAGACCATGACATATAAAGAAATACCGTTAGAACTAGTACCTAAAGAAAATAGATTCGAACCAATAAATTCGAAACCGGTCTTAATGAAATAAATATTTTTTTGAGGTTGTAGTGTTTACAAGAGCATTTATTTTGATACCCCTTTTCCTTATTGCTGTTTCTTGCAATCCGACTGTGATTGAAGAGGATTACAATTATTCTTTTAAAAAAGTATGGTGGTCTGATGTTATTGATGGTAATCAAGACGGCTATGCTCGGTTTAAAAGATTGAATTTCAACATTAATTTATTCGAACAAGTTACTAGAAAGATTCAAGCGCGCATCTATTACAAATTAAAGAGCTCTTCTAACTTCACTTTTTATGGAGTAACTCAGGAAACGGAAGTTTTAGGAAATAATACCGACAATAATTTGTTTTATTCCATCGGAGCTCCTAATAAAGAGTTGAACAGAGGATACTACGATTTCTCAATTGAGGTTTTCGAAATCAACAGCAGCAGACTTGAAGTAAAAACCGACAGCTCAAAAACAGCTTTATTAAATAATGCTTTTGAAGAATCAAATAATGATAATTCTTTTACTATCAAGTATTGGTGGTCCGGCATTTATGATAGGAACAATAATAATTACTGGCGATATGCTACCATGAATATAGATATAGACAACGATAACAATTTAACAAAAACAGTTGATGTAAATATTTATTACAAAAAATCCGAGTCAACCGCATTTACACTTTTTAAGGCAATAGACAATTACAAAGTAATAGGTAAAACTGCTGATACAATAAAATATGTATTTGGTCAGCCGGAACTTAAGCTGACTAAAGGAGAGTATGATTTCCGCATAGAAGTATTGAGGCCGGACATTAACATATTAGTTGCTCTAAAAGATCAAGACGATCCTCTGTTGAATAATATAAGATTCGAATCGGTAGATGATGATAGTTATTATTATTCTATTCAGAAAGTATGGTGGTCGAACCCGGTTGATTTGGATGCTGATGGGTTTACCCAAAATCGAATGCTAAATTTTGACGTTGACGTTGATAAAAATGAGAGCCGGACCTTATTCGCTAAAATTTATATGCTTCATCCGGATTCAACAGAGTATGCTATTTATGATTCAACAGCTAACTTTATTATCCAGGGAACAACCGCATTGGATAAATATACAGTGGGAATCGGATCATTAAAAACCGAATTAGACAGCAGTAGATATAATATTCTAATCTCTATATATGATGCACTCGCTTCTAAACAAAAAGTTGAAATATCAACAAGCGGTTCTTCCGATACTACTCTTTACAAGCAAAAATTTGAATCGGTAAAACAAGATACAACGAGACGAAGATAAATGAGATTTAAAACCGTTTTGATAATTATATTTTTTTCTATCTCAGTTTTGATGAAGGCGCAAAACGAACAACTGTTTGAAGAAACACGTATTAAATTAAACAATGCGCTGACACAAAACGCACACATATTAAGTCAACTAGATTTCAATAGATCAGCCGAACATTATAACAAAGCGACAGATATTCTTAAACAAAAAGGCAGTTCTGTATCGGCAAGAGATGAATTGGAAAAATCAATTGCTCTTCTCACACTGATTAATGAAGAAGTTGAGAGATACTGTGATTTTTTTAATGATGTTTTAAGTTCACGTAAGAACGCATTATTAAAGAGTACCGATAGATATTCGCCATACTATTGGAATTTAGCGGAAGAGAACTTTTTTGATGCGATTGAAGAGTATAAAGATCGTAATTACAAAAAAGCATCTTCATTAATATCAACGGTTACAGGTTATTATTCGCGTGCAAGCGATTATGCAGAAAAGGTGAACAACTTGCTGAATAATTGGGATCCGATAAAAAACGCCGACAACTCTATTGCCTTTCTTTTATCGCCGAATAATTATTCGGAAGGATTGAACAATTACTTTAAAGCTATTAAAATGTTATCTGACGGAGAAGAATTAAATACAATCAATGAAAAAATATCTGAAGCCGCTAAGTATTTCGATCTATCAACTTCAGTTGCAAAAGATTTTACAAAAGTATATACGTCATCTATCACTTCAAGGGAAGAAGCACGAAACGCCGGCGCAGAAAAATATGCCGCTATTGAATGGCAAAACGCAGAAGAGATTCTTATAAAAGCCGGACGTGAATTTGAAGATAAAGATTACGATTCCGCGAAGGAATATGCAGCTGATGCAGCACAGAAATATAAACTGGGCAGGCAAATCGCGGTTAAAGAGAGATTTTTATTTACACCAAGACAAAAAATTGAGCTTGCAAAAGAAAATGACTCTGATGATTATGCACCAAAGAGTTATGACAACTCCGTGAAGTTTTATTATCAAGCCGAAAAATTAATTGCGTCGGATCGTTATACTGAAACAGAAGTCGCACCAATGGCTAAACAATCCGAGTATGAAGCAGATAAAGCATATTGGATTACAAGAGTAATAAAATCAGTA
>JACRFC010000037.1 GCA_016234355.1 Ignavibacteriales bacterium | reverse complement strand
TTGTAGTTGAAATACTCCATATTCATCTTAAACGAACCGTCTTCTCGAAGATCAATTAAATGATCATAAATTTTCTGGACATACTTTGGTTCACCATACGGAGCTAATCCCATTACTTTGTATTCGCCGGAGTTAACTTTGAACCCGGTGAAATAAGTAAAAGCAGAATACAATAGTCCGAGTGAGTGCGGATAATGTAATTCAGAAATTATTTCAACTCTATTATCATTTCCAACACCGTAAGAAGAAGTTGCCCACTCTCCTACTCCATCAATCGTTAAAAATGCAGCATTTTTAAATGGAGATGGAAAGAATGCTGAAGCAGCATGCGATTCATGATGTTCCGGAAATAAAATCTTCCCTTTATATTTTAATTCTTTGGATATTAAATCTTGCATCCAAAGTTTGTCTTTTAACCATAAAGGCATTGCCATTAGAAAAGATTTTAAGCCGCGTCCGGGAAAACTCATGTAAGTTTCCAGTAAACGGTTGAACTTTAATATCGGTTTATCATAGAATGCAACTGCATCGAGCTGCTCTACTGATATAGCGGCATATTGTAAACAAAAAAGTATTGCATTTTTAGGAAAACTATAGTCATGCTTAACACGTGTGAACCTTTCTTCTTGAGCAGCGGCTATAATTTCACCGTCACGTATTAAACATGCTGCTGAATCATGATAATATGCTGATATGCCGAGAATGAATGATGTCATCTAAAATCTATTGAATCCTTTTTCAGTCCTTTGTTGAAAAATTCCAAATCCCAAAAAACAATTTTCAAACTATAATCAATCATCAAATAACAATCTCCAAATAATTGTTTGGTTATTGATTCTTGATCTTTATTTGAGATTTGGTTTTTGGGACTTGTGATTTCCCTAAAGTAGTTCTCTCTTAAATATCTGCTTTGCAAATAAGAATTGGGAAAAAAATATCTTTACTTTAACGTTATTCTTGTCCCGCAATTTTCTTTTTCAATTTCACTTTCAGAAGTTATGATTGCTTCATTTCCTGTTGCTTCTACAAATTCTATAGCAGCAAGAATCTTTGGACCCATACTTCCAGGTGGAAACTCACCTGCTTCGTAATATTTTCTTGCATCAGAAACTTTTAAGTTATTAAGTACTTTTTGATTCGGTTTATTGAAATTGATGTAAACCTTCGAAACATCCGTGATAATATAAAATCTGTCTGCTTTAATATTTCTTGCCAATACCGATGAAGCTAAATCTTTATCAACAACAGCTTCAATGGCTTCAAGATATTTTGTATCAGCATGCCAGTAAACAGGAATTCCTCCGCCGCCAACTGCAATTACGATATGACCATGATTTACCAAATCCTTAATAACTTTTTTATTCATGATATCAATCGGTTTTGGAGAAGCGACCACTTTTCTCCAACCTCTCTTTCGAGCATCTTCCTTAAAAACCCAATTATTAGCTTTTGCTAATAGTTCAGCTTCTTCTTTTAAATAATACGGGCCAATTGGTTTTGTCGGATTAGTAAAAGCGGGATCGTTAATATCAACAAGAGTTTCGGTAATAACTGCAACAACATTTCTGCGCAAATTTGTTTTACTGATTGCATTACGCATTTGCCTTTCAATCATATAGCCGATCCCGCCTTGAGAATCGGCTACACAAATATCTAACGGCATCTTTGGGATTTTGTATTGAGAATACCCTGCTTCATTTCGAAGAAGAATATTTCCTACTTGCGGACCATTACCATGCGTAATAATTATATTGTAACCATTTCTAAGCAAACTAATTAATTTTTCACAAGTATCGAGTGTGTTCTTCTCTTGCTGCTCAATTGTTCCAATTTCGTTTGCGCGTAAGAGTGCGTTGCCGCCAAATGCTACAACCGCAATCTTTTTCATAAGAGACCTTTGGATTTAAGAACCGATTCGCATGTATTCACGCCAAGTTCCTGCAACTCATACATTACTCGAGTAGACGGTTTATTTATCTTCAAAATTCTTCCAAGATCAATCGGTGTTCCGATTACAACAGAATCACAATCTGTTTTATTAATTGTTTCTTCAAGATCTTTTATTTGATCATCGCCGTAACCCATAGCAGGCAGAAGTACACCTATGTTCGGATATTTCTTAAATGTATCCGAAATTGAATTTACAGTGTAAGGTCTTGGATCAACAATTTCTTTTGCACCAAGTTTTCGTGCAATCACAGTTCCAGCACCGTATTTCATTTCACCATGAGTAAGAGTCGGACCATCTTCAACAACAAGTACACGTTTATCTGTAATTAGTTCTGGTTTATCTACTGTTATTGGAGAAGCTGCCTCAATAACTATTGCCTTTGGATTTACAGCATGTATATTATTTCTAACTGTCACAATTCCATTTTCATCTGCTGAATCAACTTTATTAATAATTACAGCATCTGCCATTCTTAAAGAGGTATTGCCGGGATAGTAACGCATTTCGTGACCCGGTCTGTGCGGATCCACAACCGTAAAAGTTAAATCAGCTTTGTAGAAAGACATATCGTTATTTCCGCCATCCCATAAAATAATATCTGCTTCTTTTTCAGCTTCGCGAAGGATTGCTTCATAATCAACGCCGGCGTAAATAACTCCACCGCGAGCAATGTGCGGTTCGTATTCTTCTATTTCCTCTATTGTGCATTCATGTTTTTTTAGATCTTCCAGAGTTGCAAATCTTTGAACTTTTTGTTTTACCAAATTACCGTAAGGCATAGGATGGCGTATTGCAACAACTTTCTTTCCTGCTTTTTGTAAAAGTGAAACTATCTTTCTTGAAGTTTGAGATTTACCGCAGCCGGTTCGAACAGCTAATACAGAAACAACCGGCTTAGTGCTTTTGATCATTGTTTCTTCAGAACCCATTAATCTAAATGATACACCGGCAGCATTTACAATTGATGCTTTGGTCATTACATAGTCATAAGTTACATCAGAATAAGAGAATATTACTTCATCAACTTTTAGATTCTTTATCAACGAAACAAGTTCTGATTCTTCGTAAATCTTTATACCGTTTGGATAAAGTTTTCCGGCTAATTCGGCAGGATAAATTCTACCATCAATGTTTGGAATTTGAGCGGCAGTAAAAGCAACAACATTGTAATTCTCGTTATCTCTAAAAAATACATTGAAGTTATGGAAATCTCGTCCTGCAGCACCCATAATAAGGACGTTTGTTCTTGACATTTTTTACCTCATTTATTTTTATTCAACTGTAACGCTCTTTGCCAAATTACGCGGCTGATCAACATTTAATCCTTTCTTAACAGCTATATGATAAGCTATTAACTGTAAAGGAATAACAGTTAGGATCGGAGTTAACATGTTATGTGTCTTAGGAACTTTAATAACATGATCAACCATATTTTCAATTTGGTCATCGCCTTCGTTTACAATAGCAAGTATCCTTCCTTTTCTAGCTCTTACTTCTTGAATATTACTGGTCACTTTATCATAAACAGAATCTTTTGTTGCTATGAATACAACCGGCATGTTTTCATCAATTAAAGCAATTGGTCCGTGTTTCATTTCAGCAGCGGGATAACCTTCGGCATGTATATATGATATTTCCTTGAGTTTTAATGCACCTTCCAAAGCAACTGGAAAATTATAACCACGCCCTAAGTACAAGAAATTTTTTGAATTGACATACTTTTCTGCAATACTTTCTATGTAATCATTTTGTTTAAGAATTGCATCAACTTTATCAGTTAATTGTTTCATATGATTAATAATATCTTGTCCTTCAGGAAGACTTAAATTTCTTTTTCTTGCAAGTAAGAGAGTAATCAATGCTAGAACAATAATTTGTGAAGTGAAAGCTTTAGTTGAAGCAACTCCGATTTCGGGTCCGGCATGGATATAAACACCCGTGTCGCTTTCTCGTGCAATTGTACTTCCTACAACATTACAAATACCTAAACAGAGTGCGCCTTTTTTCTTGGCTTCCTTCATGGCAGCTAAAGTATCGGCAGTTTCACCGCTTTGAGAAATAAAAATAACAGTATCATCTTTACTTATCACCGGATTACGATAACGCATCTCCGAAGCATATTCTACTTCGACAGGAATGTTAGCATATTGTTCCAACATGTACTCACCAACAAGAGCGGCATGCCAGGAAGTCCCGCACGCAGAAATAATTATTCTATTGGAATTAATAATTCTTTCTTCAAATCCTTGAAGTCCGCCTAACTTGGAAATACCTTCATCAACAACTAATCTGCCTCTCATAGAATTGTAGATTGATTCGGGCTGATCCATAATTTCTTTAAGCATGTAATGAGCAAATCCGCCTTTACTTAACTCATCAATCTTCATATCAACTTGGTGGATTTCTTTAATAATCGTTTCATCACTGATCGTTTTTGTATTAAAGCTATTCTTAAATACTTCTGCTATTTCTCCGTCTTCTAAATAAACAACTTTTTTTGTGTGAGCTATTAAAGCATTAACATCTGAAGCAACAAAATTTTCATTATTGCCAATACCTAAAACAAGCGGTGACCCTTTTCTTGCAGCAATAATTCTATCCGGTTCTCCTTTGTAGATTACTGCAATTCCGTAAGTACCTTCAACTTCATTCAAAGCATATCGTACAGCTTGAAAAAGCGAATGTTTTAGTTTTAAGTAATGATCTATTAAATGGGCAAGAACTTCCGTATCTGTTTCACTAAGAAATTCATAACCTTCTTTCATTAACCCAGTTTTTAGTGATAAATAGTTCTCAATTATTCCGTTGTGAATGAGAAATAAAGTTTTATCTTTATTCAAATGCGGATGGGCATTAACCGTACTTGGCTCTCCGTGTGTTGCCCAGCGTGTGTGTCCGATTCCTAAGTTTGATTCTAGCTTTTCATTGTGGACTAATTTTTCTAATTCGGATACTTTCCCTTTTGTCTTAACAACTTTGCATTCCTTTCCATTAATAATTCCTATACCGGCTGAATCATATCCCCGGTATTCTAATCTTTTAAGACCTTCAATTATAATCGGGACGCAATTTTTATCACCAATATATCCTACAATTCCACACATATAGTTAACTCCTATTAATTAATACAAATTTTGGTAAGGTGCTGGGAATTCTTAGTGATCAGGACAAGGACGCAAGAAAAGTTTATTAAGCTTTCGAAAACAAAAATTTTCTAAAGAGGTCAGATAATTAATTTTCATTCTGTTTTTATCTTAGATAGTGAATTTTTGCACTGCCAATTTGAGAAAAATAAAATGCATTTTCAACACAACTTAATAAAAGCCCATCCCGCCAAAAAAAACGGCGGGCAAGCCCAACCCTTCCCAAACCTTGCCTGCCGGCAGGCAGGGGGAAGGGCTTTTTTATTAAACTCGTTCGGTGTACCTGCCCGTCCGGCAGGCGGGTTTAATCCCCGAACTTCGTTATATAAAGATAACCCCCGCAGCAACCTGTCCGCTGTCCGCCGTCCGCCTCGGCGGACTTTGGCAGGCGGGGCTGCGAGGAATTCTTTTGATTAAGGATTGAAGAGAATCCTCTAAATTTTGAATGTTATAGAGGTTAATATTATATTTGCACCGCAATTGCGAATGTAGAGTGCAGAACTAAATGTCTTAATTCTACATTCTGCACTCTAAATTATTTTTTGCACCCGTAGCTCAATTGGATAGAGCACTTGACTACGGATCAAGAGGTTCGGGGTTCGAATCCCTGCGGGTGTACTAATTTGAATGCAGAATGAAGAGTGTAGAATGTAGAATAATAAACTTATTTGCAATTCTAAATTTTATTTCCGCTTTCAGTTCAGAATCAACTTCAGAAGTTAATCGCACTATATGTCAAGTGTTTAGTTCCAGACACATTGTTAAAATCGCTTCGTTGTGTTAATTTAGTATAGAACAAAAATTAAGAGTGTTACTTAATGCATGAAATAGTTATGAGAAATTTTTAATTCATTCTGCATTCATAACTCTACATTCTGCGTTCATTATGCGCCCGTAGCTCAACTGGATAGAGCATTTGACTTCGGATCAAAGGGTTGAGGGTTCAAATCCTTCCGGGCGTACTAGTAATGAATTACCAATACACAAAAACCAAAAGACAAACAAATTTCAAATATGAAATTACCAAAAAATATAAACCAATTTTTATGAATTATTAAGTTTTGAGATTTGTTATTTACAAAAGTTATGCTATTCCAAGAACACGTTTACAAATTCATGTATGCCGCACTACAAGAAGCCGAAAAAGCCGTTGGATTAAATGAAGTTCCTATCGGTGCTGTTGTAGTGCATCAAAATAAAATAATCGGCCGTGGTCATAATCAAGTTGAAATGTTAAAAGATTCTACGGCTCATGCTGAAATGCTCGCAATTACAGCTGCGTCTATTCATCTTCAATCAAAATTTCTTGATCAGTGCGATCTTTATGTAACACTTGAACCTTGCGTAATGTGCTGCGGTGCTATACTACTGACCAGGATAAATAATATTTATTTTGGTACCCATGAGCCAAAGTTTGGTGCGTCAGGATCATTATTTAATATCTTACAAAGCGGAAAATATAATCATAGACCAAATGTTTGTTCGGGAATTTATGAAGATGAATCAAAACTTCTTATTGAAAAATTCTTTTTACAAAAAAGAGATGAATCCAAATAAAATCTTGATTGGCATCTTTTCACATTTCTGTTTAATTTTCTTTTAGAAATTATTCAACTTCAAACCCACGCGAGATACAATCTATATGCAAATAATAATCTTTGGTTCACCAGGTGTTGGTAAAGGAACACAAGCAAAAATTTTGGCTTCTAAGCTGGGCATTGCTCATATCTCAACAGGTGATATTTTACGTGAAGCAATTAAAAAAGAATCTGAACTTGGTAAAAGAGCAAAAGCTATTGTTGAGAAAGGTGAACTTGTACCTGATGATATTATGGGCGGAATTATCTTAGAAGTATTAAAAGAAGATAAATGTAAGAACGGATTTATTTTAGATGGTTTTCCTAGAACAATTGCTCAAGCAAAAATACTCGATAGCATCTTTGCAAAACTGTACATTGAAAAGCCATTCATAATCAAATTAAATGTAGATGATAGTATTATCATTGATCGTTTAACGAACCGATTAGTTTGTAACAAATGCGGAAATATCATCGGTAAGAACGAATATAGAGAAGAGTATATTTGTCATGTATGTAAATCAACTAACAGTTACTACAAACGTAAAGACGATGATGAAGAAGTAATTAAGCGCAGACTAAAAGTTTATCACGAAACTACTGCTCAAGTATTTGATCATTACTCAGACAAAACACGTGTTATTGAAGTTGATGGAACTCAAAGTATTGAAGAAGTGACAAATAAAATCTTAGGGATTATAAATATTAATTAGTCTGGTTCACCTTTCTTTTTGATCAACACCTTTACTGCTCTGCCCTCCTCCAATCGTATTATTTTTGCATCTATTCTTCTAACTATTTCATAATTGTGTGTTGCAAAGATCATCGAGGTTCCGCGAGAATTTATTTTTCTAAGAATTGTTAAAATTTCTTCAGTTGTTTCGGGATCTAAATTGCCGGTTGGTTCATCGGCAAGTACTAAAAATGGATCATTTATTATTGCGCGTGCGATTGCTACACGTTGTTTTTCTCCACCGGAAAGCTGGTGCGGCATATTATTTTGCTTATGTGCCAGTCCAACATCAGAAAGTGCATTAAGTATTTTTCTTTTAATCTGTTTTTTAGGAATGCCTGTTACTTGAAGAACAAATGCCAGATTTTCGTACACATTTCTGTCTTGAAGCAACTGAAAATCTTGAAATACAACTCCAATATTTCTTCTTAAAAACGGAAGATCTTTATTACGTATTGACTCAGATGAATAATCACCCACTTGAACATCTCCCGAATCGGGTAATAAATCCATATAGATCATTTTGAGTAAAGTAGTTTTCCCAACTCCGCTTTTCCCGATCAGAAAAACAAACTCGCCTTGACTTACTTGAAGATTTAAGTCATTAAAGACCGGTTGATTGGAATATTGAAAATCAACGTGATTAAAACTAAGCATAAGATTTTTTCTTTAAGATAAATTGTGCCCGTTCTGTATCTGCATTTGCATTTTCGAAAGTAAATGCTTTATAACATTTGTGTACATAAAAATCCGAGTTATCTATAAAATTAAAATAATCTTCGAATAAGTAAATTTTCTGTTTGTGAATTTCCTCAACCTTTTTGCCATTGGCAAGTGTTAATTCAAAATGATTATAATGAATTCGTGTACGTTTATCAAAAAAACTTCTCTGCTGAAACACTACACCATTTACTTTTCCTCTACGGTTAAGATATTTCTCATATTTCAAACTATTTTTTTCGAGGCTAACATCAAAAGCATATATTCCATTATCTGTTAAACAATTGCTGACACCATCCAACAATTTTATAATATTCTCTTTCTTAATAATATAATTTACACTATCAAATGTTGAGAAAATAAAATTAAACTTCTTCTTAAATGGAAGAGATTTCATATCACAACATATTTTTAATAATTGGGAATCTTTTTGTCGTGACAGCATTGAGAAGGATAAATCTGATGTAATAATTCTTTTTATTCTTGCACTGAGATTAGATGCAATGTGTCCTGTTCCACCGGCAAGTTCTAATACGGAAATATTTTTTTTCTTTACTTCTTTGCTAATTTGATAAATGTAGTCAGCCCATTTTTCATAATCAATGGAACGCATTATGTGTGGATAAATCTCTGCAATAGCGGAATAATTGCTTACGGTTACTATTTTTTTTGTCTCCGGTTCGTAATTATTTTTTCTGCCCATTTAACTGCTTCAAGCATGCTTTGTGGATTAGCAATTCCACGGCCGGCAATATCGAATCCTGTTCCGTGATCCGGTGAAGTACGAATGATTGGAAGTCCTGCAGTATAATTTACACCACTATTGAAATTCATCATCTTAAAAGGTATTAAGACTTGATCGTGGTACATGCCAAGTACTGCATCGTAATCCTCGTGTTTGTGGTTTCCAAAGAAAGCATCCGGTACAAAAGGACCTTCAACAGAAATATTTTTTATAAATCTAATAGCCGGACCAATTGACGATAATTCTTCTTTTCCGATATTTCCATTCTCTCCAGCATGCGGATTTAATCCAAGTACTGCAATCTTTGTTGAGCTTTTTCCTAAATCTTTAACTAAAGTTTCATTAAGAGTTTTAATTGAAGAAACAATTCTCTGTTTTGTAATTAGTTTACTAACGTTTTTGATCGGTTCGTGTATTGTTGTTAAGCCGCAAATAAATTTATTCGATAGAAAAACCATCAAATAATTTTTTGATTTAGAAAATTTTGCAAGAATCTCAGTTTGTCCGGGATATTTTATTCCGGCAAATTTGAAT
>JACRFC010000235.1 GCA_016234355.1 Ignavibacteriales bacterium | reverse complement strand
TATTGACGGCTTAAAATCAATAAGCAAGGGAAGAAGGATTGTCAGGGATTTTGTTGAAGAGTATCGTCTGAAAAATGGCAAGAGGGTATTTTTACTTGCTGACGGAAGGCTTGTAAACCTTGCATCAGCAGAGGGTCATCCGCCGAGCGTTATGGACATGAGTTTTGCAAATCAGGCGCTTGCAGCAGAATACCTTGTTAAAAATTACAAGAAACTTGATAAAAAGGTCTATGTTGTCCCCACAAATATAGACAAGGAAATAGCAAGATTAAAACTCGCATCAATGGGTCAAAAGATAGATGTATTGACACCAGAACAGAAAAAATACCTTGCATCATGGGAGATGGGGACATAAAATATAACTCAAAAGTCAAATCTCAAAACTCAAAAGCAAGCAATGTCATTGCGAGACTTGTAGGGGCTTGATTTATCAAGCCCGCTATCTTCGGGTCGGATAAATCGGGATGGGTAAGGAAGAATGTTATTTATCCGTCCCATCGACCACTACAACATAATGAAATTCAATGCGTTTGTATTAGTTAAAGAAATATCATTATCCATCCCATCCCCTTTAGAAACAAGGGGGATGGGAGATTATAATCTCTCCGCATAGAACACCTTTCCAAAAATACATTTATTAAAATATTTCCTTTGACAGTCATTTTTTAAGGGCTTATACTCCCTATACAGAAAGATGAAATCTTATTGAAGAAGGCGAACCAATTCCCGTATCCCATGTCAAAGAAATGGTTTTGGGTGATTCAGATAGAGGTGGGATAGACGAAATACTTCGTCTATTATCCTAAAACAGGACAAAAAGCGAAGTAATTCGCTTGTGAAGTAGATAGCCGCAAGGCAAAACGACACAACCAGCATACACACGATATCTTATGGACACAGTAATTTACAGACAAGGGACACGCTACAACGAAAAGCAATTCAAATCCGAAGCGGACTTTGAAAAACTTGTAGTTGACAATTCCAAAACTCTTTTCGGACAACATTCCCTCTATATTGACGCAAAAAAGAAAATTGACAACAACGCTTTCGGTGGTGTAATACCTGATGGCTTTTTATTCAATCTTACCGACCCGAAAAATCCTGACTTTTATATTGTGGAAGTTGAATTATCAAGCCACGACTTTTTCAGACATATTTTTCCGCAGACAACAAAGTATTTTGCTTTTTTCAAAAATCCAGACAGTCAAGGAAAATTAATTGAGAAACTTTTTTCCATTTTTGAAACTGATGAGCAACTCCGAAATGATTTAAAATCAAGAATTGGAAATAAAGAAATTTTTAAATTCCTCAAAGACACAATTGAAAATAGCCAAAACATTTTAATGATAATTGATGATGAGAAACAGGAACTCCCCGAAATTATTGAAACATACACTGACACTTGGGGAAAAATGGTGAAAGTTTCTATCCTAAAAGAATATATCGGGCGTAACGGAAAAGCCGACAATGTTTTGGCACTTACACCCGACTTTGAAAACATTGAAAATATTGACATCGTTTCTTCTGACAGTGAAGCAATAAACAAACCGACAACATACACAGAAGAATTTCATCTTGACGGAGTAACCGAGACAGTGCAAAAAATTTACGACAAACTCAAAGCGGAATTATCAGAACAAATTCCCAATTTAACTTTTAATCCACAACGATATTATATTTCGCTTCGAAAAAAGAGAAACTTTGCGTTTTTGAAAATCAGAAGAAAGAAAATTGCAATTGTAGCAATGTTAGAAGAAGAAAAAATCAGACAGAAAATCAAAAGCTACAATGTGCAGACATTGGCTGACGGCGTTCAAAAATTTTACAATGGTGCGTGTGCAAAAATAAATCTGACAGACGACAAACACTTAAAAGAAGTAATCAATCTACTGACAGAAATACAGAAATAAAAAATGTCCTGTAGCCAACAAGGGCTTGTCGGAAATGCCCGGATAGAAAGACAAGAATGAAGATTCGTGATATTATAAAATTGATAGAACGCGATGGTTGGTATCAAGTTGATACGAGAGGAAGCCATCGTCAATATAAACACCCTATGAAGTCAGGCAGGGTAACAATT
>JACRFC010000234.1 GCA_016234355.1 Ignavibacteriales bacterium | reverse complement strand
GCACCCCGGGAGTTACCCGGCACTTCGTTCTGCGGAGTTCGGACTTTCCTCCTCCGGCTTTAGCCGGAGACAACTGCTCAACACGAATCATTAACTGTTCTTCTACTTCTTTTATTTATTAATAAATTATTTTTTCACTTGGGATAAATATAACAAAAAAGGAGTGTTGAAGCATTAGCAAAAAATGGGGGAATACATTTACCATCAGTACAAATTATTAGATTGTTGTTAATTAGTTCTATAACCCAATGATCTAATCATATTTGTTAATGGTACTTCTTTCTTTATTGTGTACATCGTTCCAAAAATTCCTAATCCACCGTTAACATTTGTATAATCAGGTTGAGTAACTCTATAAGAAAATGAAGTGTTAAATGTTTGTTGAGAAGAAAAATAGTTGGTAAGATTACCATCTAATACATTTAGCATAAAGACAATTTTTTTTATCATGTAGTTTTGTTTGTTCGAATCGTTTGTGGATAGATCTTGCAAAGTTTTTCGTATAGCAAGAGTATCGTAGTTTACATACGGCTCTAATCTCTCAATTATAGGATAGACTGGAATTTCAGTACTCTCGTTCATACTATAATATTTTGGAACTAATTTTTCATAATCGTTCCAAGTTCCGTTTTCATACTTCGAATATTTTATTAATAATTCCGGTTGACTGTAACTATATATTTGGAAACTCAAATTCTCTGGTTGTAGCTTAACAGGATTATTCTGAATGTAGGTGTTTATTGATGATGAATTTAATTCCCAACCATAAGCAAAAGAACTTATTTTTTTCCCATCCGGCAATACCGCTTCAATATTCATACTATAACTGTATCTTTGATAAACACCAGGACTGAATTCATATCTAGTGATAGAAGGATTAAAATATTTTAAATAATAAAAATGGATTGGTGTTTTAATACGAGTATCATTTGATTTTTCAATTACTGTATCTCTAAATTGGTACACTTCTGTTCCAAGGAAATTAGAGCATGTTAATGTAATCTTTGCGCCTTGAACTGATTGATCATTTGTATTACCTGTTGTGCTGTAACCATTATTTGTTGTATAAGAACGGGATATAGTAGCTACTTGGAATGTGGAATCAATTCTAATGATACAATTCAGAATGTATTTATCATCGAAATCCCCTTGAGGATTAAATGCCTCTTCGCAAGAGATTAAGAGAACGGTTATAAATAAAATCGTAAATAAAAAAAATATTTTTCTCATAATTCCACCTTAATGTTAACCGACGGCAAGAAAGGAAGCATGTTCACTCTAACACCAGTGTCCCTTCTGAAATAAAATAAATTTTTTCTATCATAAACATTTAATATGCTTAGATCGAGAGACATCTTAAAATGATCAATTTGAATTTTCTTCGATAAACTCAGATCAAGGCGGTGATAATCGGGGAGTCGCCCTAAATTTGTAGTGGATAACATTCTAAACGGAGAATATGAATTCAGCAAAAATGGATTATCTCCAAGTTGAATCGGGGAAAGTTTATCATAGTAACCGGTAATTTGTGTAAATGGCAAACCGGAACTGTAAATCCACATCGCACTTGCCGACCAACCGGAACCAAGGCCTGCTTCTAATGTTAGATTAACATTATTCCGTGAATCGAATCTTGGCGGATAAGTAATTCCTCTTACAACTCTCAATGCTTTCATCCATGAGTAAGAAACGGTAAAGTTGAAAGGATGTAGTTCATATTTAGTTTGAAACTCTAATCCGTATGCTTCACCCGAACCGGGAATAAGATCGGGATCTGAAACAAAAGTTTTTTTATCGTTCACTAAGGCAAGATTGTGCATTATTTTATAATAACCTTCTATATCAAAAGAAAGATTAGGTGACGGATTAATTTCTATTCCGGTTATATAATGAATTGCGGTTGGCGGTGTTAAGTAGAGCGGTGTAATCACCCATGGTTCAAATATTAAAACAGTTTCATTCTCGTCCGAGATAGTTACCAAGTCTTGCATGAATAATCCCCAAGAACCTTTCAAAGCGATTTCCGGAATTATTCTCAGTGTAAAGTTTGCTCTTGGTTCAACAAGAAATTTTGCGCCGCTCCCGGCAAGTCGTGTACCGTGCGCTCTAATTCCAATATCAGATCCTATAAATGAATTTCTTAACCATTGGTATTTTACGTATGCACTTAGACTTACACCTTTAAGTTCTGTTGTTGACATCTGCCCGATATTATTTGTTAATGTTTGTAAAGAATACACCTCTGTGATTTTGAATCCGCCTGCTAATACATCTTTACTGTCATAAACATAATTGAAATCTGCGTGCATCGAGTATTCGTTAAACTCATTCTTCATAAACTTGCTTCCGCTTTCATTTGGTATCTTTTCTCCGCTGAATGAACTCAGTGAAATATCTATTTGATAGAACAATGGTGTATCTGAAAGTTGGAAATAATTAAATTCAAGTGTGTTGTTCTTCCACTGAAAATCTTCCAACAACGGATTTTCATTCATTACTTTATCTGCACTGAAAAACGTGCTGAGCGAAAACTTTGCGCCCGTCATAAAATTATCGTCAGCAATATTTATTTTCGCAAAGACGTCGTAGAAATCTGATGGAACGGAATTATCGTTTCTAAACTTTTTGAGAACTACATCAGAATAATTTTTTCTTCCGCTTAGAACATATGAACCGCCCGGAAACGGCCCTTCCGAAAATAATTTCGCGGTTAATAAACTTAATCCTGCTTTTCCGCTAACCGAATTTTTATTTCCATTCTTTGTATTGATTTTTAATACAGAAGATAATCGTCCGGTGTAATCAACCGGAAATCCTCCTTTATAAAATTCCATTGAGCTTATCATATCGGGATCGATCGCACTTAAAATTCCCATTGCGTGATATGGATTATAGATCGGAGTATTATCAAGAAGAATTAAGTTCTCATTGCTTGCACTGCCTCGGACAAAATAACGTGCAGATACATCTCCGCCCGTTTGAACACCGGGCATGGTTTGTAAAGCACGGAAAATATCCAGTTCAACTCCCTTGGGTAAATTTTCTAAATCTCGTATTGTAATTCTCTGCAAACTCAAATCAGTATCATTTTCTTTTGCTACTCTTTCTCCAATTGCCTCTATAGTTCTTAGTTGAATATTTGTTGATGCAAGCCGGATTTTTACATCATATACTTTATCTGGTTCGATTTTAACTATGATCTGTTGAGACTTGTAACCTACATAAGAAATTATAACTGTTAATTTTGAAGACGGGAGAGAAGCAATAATGAAGTACCCACGGAAATCTGTGTTTGCCCCTCTATTAAGTTCCTTTATGTAAACATTCGCATAAGGTAACGCTTCGCCGCTAAGTGAATCTGCCACAAATCCGCGTAGAGTTCCGTTATCTTGAGCTGTCAAATTAGAAAAGAGAATTAAAAATGAAATAAGAATTAGAAATTTATTTTTCATTTTATTACCTGAAAATTAATCGACAATAAATAAAAGAAGAAGACACTTAATTAAATCTATATTTTTTTTCAACCCAGTATTCGATCTGAGTTCCTTCCATCTTTAACTTTTCCCATCTGGATTTGTATGCAGCTTCTAAAACATTTTTCAATCCGAGAGGATCATCTATCGTATTGATAATTACTTTGTACTCTTTTACAAAACCATCTTTGCCAATTTTCAATAAAAGTAATATCTCTCCTTTCTCTCCTTCAATATTTTGCGGAAGTACTTCTAATATTTGTCTTGGTACAAATGGAAGTGAGCGAGAACCTACTCCCCAATCTGATCCGTCTCCGATACCTTTGCCTTTTCCGCTTCCTATTCCGGTACCTTTACCTGTTCCCATTCCGTTTTCACCACCGACAAGTGAATCTTTCGGTTCTTCTAAGTTTGTTATTAGACCAAAATCAATATTAGATTCTTCTGATGATGGAACGGGAATTCCTACTAATGTTTTTGGTGCTGAGAATCCTTGCCCGATAAGATCTGTTGCATTGCCTAATGAACCGCCGCCGCCAAAAGTTGTATCGTTTGAAAATTTATTTGTTAGCTGAACTGTGTATGAGTTAAAGTAAAAATAATTAGGTTCTTCAGATTTATTTCCGCTTAATAGAAAATAAACCAAAAGTAAAACCGCAAGATGAATTGAAATGCTAATGATCATACCGGTTCTATAATTCTTGTAATATCTTTCGCGCCAGTTTTCCAAAATGTTTCTGTTTAAATTCGTTTTATACTTTTTATAACTAATTCATTTATTGTTTCTTTGTCCAAATCAATAAAGAACCACAACCACCACTATATTGCATTGGGGCTAATCCACCGCTCCTATAAAATTCTATTCCGATTATTTCTTTCGGATCGAGATAATTAATAATGTTGTGATCGGATTCATATAATCCGTCAATATATAAGGTTACACCTGCGATAGGTTGCAGATTTACTTGTTTATTTACATTTTCGGGTGAAAGATTTGCTCGCCATATATAACGAATTGAATAAATTTTTGAGCCGCCTAATCCTTCTTTAATTATAACGCTTGGTATATTTTTTAAAACAGCAGACAAAGTTGCATGTGGTTTATTAATAATATCTTTATAAGTTAAATATGTTCCAGGACCATTCTTTCTATTTTCAAATCCTACTTTATCCAGATAGGCATCCATAGCTTTTTCGTCAATTACTATTTCGCTCATTATTATATCAGTAGCTTCCATTTTTATCACCAAATTCAAAATATCTAGTTTTGCTAATTGAAACGGACCCGTTTTAATTTGTGCATAGCCCATTCTCTTCGTCCAAAGATCAAATTCTTCTATTTCTACATTAGTAAAGAAGAACATGCCTGCAGTATCAACTATTGTAGTCGCATATATTTTTTCTCTTTCCAACAAAATTACCAACGCATCTTGTATCGGTTTTCCAGTTGCTTTGTCAATTACAATTCCCATCACTGTTTTTGCATTAAGATCAGGTTGAAAGAGTATTAGTATTACAGCAATGAAGAAAAAGAATTTTGTTCCAATTAAGAATGATTTCTTTTTCATGGCGATCTCAAATAATTGTTACTGCCAATTAATTTCTGTTTGATTGCTTACTTCTTTTCCCGTTATAATATCTTTGATGGTAACAGTTATTACATATTCTCCCGGTTCATATTTGCTCATATCCAACTGCAAGTACATCTGCGGATCTCTCTCTTGTGTTTGATATTTTGATGTAAGAGATATCCTCTTCCCTTCTTTGTCTAATCCAACCACACTCAACAATGAGCTTATTATCCCACCTTCTTCTTTTTTCTGCATCGTTATCTTTTGTTCAAAATCAGTTATGTTGTTTGTGTTCTTGGTGAGATTGTAGATTTCATAATAAAGAAAGAACTGATCGTTCTTTCTAAAACTCTTTGTTGGATTCGGTAGAATAGAAATATTGTTTCTTTTAAAGGCACCATTTATGTTTTGTTCTGTTTCAACAGTTGAAGCCAAAACAACATCACTTATTTTTAATTCATCTCCGCTAAAACTTCTTATGTTATACTTTCCATGGTATGCCATTACTCCTTTGTCTTTTTTCCGCTCCATCTCAAATGCTAAATTCCCAGAAAGCGGTTGGAGTGTCATCTCTAATGTATTAACCGCGATATTTGAAGTTTGCTCTATTGATGATACTGTTTTCTTGTTCTCAAACTTCTTGTTGAAATTGTTGTCTAACATGAAAAGTCCAATATTATAACCATCAACAAATTTTCCTTTTGTTGTGCTAGAATCTGAAAAGTTTATTTCATACGAAAGGAAAATATCTGTCTGTGCTCTATTCTTTGATGCAAACTGATATGATTGATATGGTAAATCGAAAATCGGTCCCTCAAATTTGGGATAGAACGTTGTTGGATTATTTCTGCGAAGATTGTCAACTAATATAAGCTGTGAATCATCTGCAAATTGAAAATTACCGTTCATCCAAAGATCAGCAAATCTAATTGTAAAATTTCCGTAATTCCATGCTTCCTTTTTAGGATCAAGAACCATCTTTTCGCCAACAAACTTTATCTCCGGTCTAACTCTAAAACGACTGAAGGGTTCACCGTATCGAAGGACTATCTCTCCACGATTTGTTCTCCATCCGTCAATGTATAATCTTGGTAAACTAAAATGCAAATTAGCGTATGCTACACGTGAATAATGTTCAAGCAGTCGTTCGTTATAATCTGAAATTATCAACGGATCATTTTCTTTCCAGTATCTATTAATAATCGAACGTAGCTGCCAATCTGATTTATCTTTTAGTTCAGGGAATGTACTTTCTAAAATGAATTTGACGGAGTATAATGTAAAATCTTCAAGTTCATAATTAGTCATTAACTTTAAAGCTTTGGTGTATTCTTCAAAACTTTCTTTAAGTTGTCTCGATTTATAATATAACAAACCAAGACAGAGATAAATATTTTTATCGGCTTTGTTTAATCTTTCAAGTTTTTTAAGGTGTGGAATCCCTAATTGAGGTTTATCATTCTCTTCATACAATAGACTAATCTTTAAGCACAAATCATAATTAGAAGAATCTATTCGTAGAGCATGATCATAATAATTAATTGCCTTAGCAAAATCTTCGTTTGAATATTCTTGAAGTGGCGACAATCCAATGTCTGTGGTACGATAGGACTTATTCCACTCTGCAAACTCTTTTCCACTGAATTCCGCAAGATTGATCCACGCTTTAATTTGTGTGCTGTCTATTGCTAATATCTCTTTCCACTGATTTACTGATTCAAATCTTGCAAAGTATTGACACACATCTGCATAAAAGTATTTGTATTCTATATTCTTTTCATCTTTCATTACTGCCATTTTCATGTTTTCATATGCTTTGTTGCGTAAGAGAAAATCTTTTTGCTGCCAGTATATTTTAGCTAACTCATAATATGAGGGGGTATCTCCATTCTCTCTGATTGATTCTTGAAAAAGTGTTGTTGCTGAAGTTGTATCTTTCTTTTGAAGTGATTCGAGGGCTTTTAGATATTCTTTTGTTTTTGTTGTATCGGTCTGTGCTGAAATTAGATTTGTGAAAACGACAAGAATGGATGCAGCTAATTTTGAAAATGTCATAACTACCTCTGATGACTAAAGTTAATCAAAGAATAACACTTAATCACTGCCAATTAATTTCTGTTTGATTGCTTACTTCCTTTCCCGTTATAATATCTTTGATGGTAACAGTTATTACATATTCTCCCGGTTCATATCTTGTCATATCCAACTGTAAGTACATCTGCGGATCTCTCTCTTGTGTCTGATACTTTGATGTAAGTGATATTTTCTTCCCTTCTTTGTCTAATCCAACTACACTCAGCAATGAGTTTAGCACTCCACCTTCTTCTTTCTTTTGTATTGTTATCTTCTGTTCAAAATCGGTTGCGTTGTTTGTGTTCAGAGACAAATTATTGATCTCGTAGTAAATAAACATCTGCATTTGTCCGGTGAAATAGTTAGATGGATTTGGAAGAAAGTACAGATCATTTCTTTTTATGTAAGAAGAAAATTCTTTCTGTCCGACATCAAAACACAAAACCAGATCACTCATGGATAAGTCTGTTCCGGAAAATCTTTTCACTTTAAATAAATCATGGTAAGTAAATGCACCGTTATCTTTTTTTCTTAAAATTTCAAATGCAATGCTGCCTTCCCGCGGAACAGAATTAAACATTAGACTATTGATAGTCAATTTTGTATTGGAATAGAGCGGGGGAAAATCAGAAACCTTTTCAGTAGTCTTATTGTGGTTTTTATCAAACAAGTAGATTCCCGTAGTATAACCGTTATCAAAAAAATCTTTTTGTGTGGAAGAATCTTTCGGGTTAATTAAAAAGCTAATGTAAATATCTGTTTTTGTTAATGACTTGGAAGGAAATTGATAAATCGCGAATGGAGTATAAAATATTGGTCCTTGAAGTTTCGGAACATATTCTTCCGGTTTTTTTTCGCGGTAAACAACAATTGAATCAACCGTACTTTCACGCGATTGGGAAACACGTATGCCGTCTGACGTTGGGTCGTTAAAAACATATCTCCCTCTTCGCATTATATCATAGAATGAAAAGGTTTTATCTGGATAGTAAAATATTTCTGTTTCAGTTAATTCTCTTTGTAAACCTCCCATTGGTGAAATATAAATAGATGAGCGCATTCTCGTAATTTGATCTGGAATCCCATACCTAATTACAACTTCTCCACGGTCTGTATTCCAGCCGGTTAGATTCAATCTTTTTACGCTAAACATTAAGTTGGAATAAGTGACACGTGTAAAATGTTCTAATAACCTTTCACTGTAATTAGTTAAAATAAGCGGATCGTGATCTTGCATATATTTATAGAAATAATTTTCTACAAACACTTTGTCTTTCGTCGAAAGACTATCAGCCGTCTTGGGTTTAAGAAGTTTCTTAAAACTAAAGTTAGTATAAAGATCGCGTTCTTCCTTCGTCATAAGCTCAAAAGCTTTTTTAAATTCCCTTTCTGAAAGCTCAATATTCCCCGCTAAATAATTTGCCATTCCGTTAACGAGATAATATTTTGACGGTTCAATGTTCGGATTCACAAACCTTTTTAGTAAATCTAATCCTTTATCATAATTCTTGCCTAGAATATATAGTTCGGTAAGTTCAATAAAACTTTTTTCACTTTTAGTAAGTTCAATTGATTTAAGAAATGATTCCCCGGCTTTACTAAACATCTGATTAGCTATTCGTGTGTACTTTAAAATTGGTTTTGGTAATGATGCCCGGAATTTATCATAAGTCTCGCCTCGCAAAGTACTTCCCTTCAATCCTCTCTTAAACTTTGCAACTGGCGAATATATATATTCCGGCGCCGGTTCACCTTTTCTATCTTCCAAATCACTAAAGTATTCGGAATTCATATACTTTAGATAATCTTCTTTGTTTAACCTGCCAATATTAAACCATGCATGCTCACATTTTTCATCTTCCTTCACAATATCTTCGTACAAACTAATGGCGTCATTTCTATAAGTTTTGCAAAGTGGATCAGAATAAAAAATTTCTTCAAGTAAAAATGCTTTTAAAAGTTTGTACTCAATATTTTTTTCGTTTTCATTTAGTGCTTTCTTGATACATATGTATGCTTTGAAGAAGTTTTGAAATCTTGAATTTGTCGAATAAATTCTGGCAAGTTCGAAAGATGAAAGTTCGTCATCATTTTGTTTGATGGATTCTTGGAATAGTGTAATTGCAGAAGTGGTGTCTTTCTTCTGAAGTGCTTCGAGGGCTTTTAGATGTTCTTTTGTTTTAATTGAGTCTGCTTGTGCTAAAATAAAATTTGAAGACAGGACAAGGACAAATGTTATTAGTTTTGATACATGCATAAACCACCCCGTTTATTATCTATTGTAAGCTACCGTTCTAAGTTAAGTAAATCGGTGCAAAAAAGATTACACGACTAAAGATAAATAGTCCTAATTACTCATCAAATTGGTAATAAATCTCAAATTCCTTGAAGATGAGTTTGACAAGATGATCTTTGCAATTGCAGTTAAAGGAACGGCCAAAAACATTCCTACAATACCCCAAATATATCCCCAGACTAATAACGAAAGTAAAATTACAAGCGGATTAAGTCCCAGACGGTCGCCGAAAATT
>JACRFC010000039.1 GCA_016234355.1 Ignavibacteriales bacterium | reverse complement strand
TGCAGTTCCGCCCTCTTCAATTACCTCATACGCGATTTTAAGACATTCAAATTTATCAAAAACCGGCTCAAAAAACGTTAACTGGTTAATTTTCTTGAAATCGGTTTTAACGGTATCAAAATAATACCTTTCCGGGAAAGTTATAGCATACAAAATGGGCAATTTCATATCAGGCAAACTTAATTGTGCTTTTATAGATCCGTCACAGAATTCAACCATAGAGTGAATTATGGATTGAGGATGGACTAAAACTTCAATTTTTTCTTTAGTAAGATTAAAAAGCCAAAATGCTTCTATTACTTCGAGACCTTTATTCATCATCGTAGCGGAATCAATCGTAATCTTATTTCCCATTTTCCAATTTGGATGGCTAAGAGCATCTTTAATTGTTACGGATTCAAGTTCGTTTTTATTTTTATTTAAGAATGGTCCCCCGGAGGCGGTTAGTATTATTTTCTTGATATTTTTTTTGTCCTCACCGATCAAGCATTGAAAAATTGCACTATGTTCGGAATCTACAGGAATTAATTCTGCTTTATACTTTTTGCAAAGATCGTTTATAATTTCACCGGCAGTTACCAGAGTTTCTTTATTAGCCAGGGCAATTCTTTTTTTCAACTTGATTGCTTCAATAGTTGGGGCTAATCCGGCAAATCCGACAAGTGCTGAAAGCAGAATATCATAATTATCACGGCGTGTTAATTCTAATAATCCTTCATCGCCAATAAGAATCTCGCATCTATTTCCGATTCTGTTTTTTAATTCTAATGCACTTTTTTTATCTCGAACAGCAACAGCACCGGGATGAAATTTTGAAATTTGTTTCTCGAGTAATTCAATATTATTGTTAACGGAGAGCCCGGCAATTTCTATTTTATCCGGAAATGTTCGTGCGATTTCTAAAGTGTTTATACCTATCGAACCTGTTGATCCAAGAACTAATATTTTTTTCATTACAAATGTTTATTTAACTAAAAAGTTATGCGTGATCGCTAAAAGAAAATTTATCAACACTATGTAATTAATTACAGCGTTCCACTTAAAAAGCTTATTCAAATTATTGTAAACATTATCGCTTAGCTGTTCGTTTTTTTCAAAATCAGAACCGATTGCAGCTCTAACTTTTTTAGAAGTTGGAATTATTATCACTCCAAGAATTATCAACAATATGACCATTAGAATTTGTTTAGTTGCAAGCCAATGATTGGCTGTGAATTGGAAGAAACCATAAGACGGATTTACTGTAACCATGGACATTCCGGTCACAAGTATCCCTAATCCGCCGATCATTCCGAATAAGTTTGCAAATGTAAGATAGAGATGAATGAACTTTTTTTCACCAGATTTGTTCTTATTGTGAACAACTGAACTACGTAGTATAGGATAAGCAGCTAGATTGATAAGCCACATTCCGGCAAATATGATATGGAGCTTAATGATTAGAGGATAAAACATTTTAATCCTTTCTGAATTTTATTAAGATTAAATATACTAAAAAGAAGGGGAGAAAGAATTCATAGCTATTAATAACTCGGCTAGCTAAATTCATTCACCTTATCAGTGATCTAATTGAAATAAGTAGTTGATAAAATTTAATTCACCAGTGGAGGAAACTTATGAAAAAATCTTATTTATATATGATTACTCTTATTCTATTTGCAATGGTTACTATATTAATTGCAAGAGATTGGAGAGTAGGACAAATTCCTAACGGCGAAAAATTTTCATGCAGTAATTGCCATATTGATCCTCAAGGCGGAGGGGCAAGGAATAAATTTGGTCAAGCTGTTGAATCTAGAGTAACTCCAGGCGGACGTGAAGAATTTTGGAATTCAACATTGGCTTTTCTAGATTCTGATGGAGACGGTAAAACAAACGGTCAGGAACTGGGTGATCCAAATGGAACATGGAGACCTGGTCAACCGAATCCGGGTATTTTCAACTCCGTCTCGAATCCAGGTAATTCACTTAGCACAGGAGTTGAAGATGTTGCCGAAGTTCCATCGAGCTATCGTTTGTTAAATAATTATCCTAATCCTTTTAATCCATTAACTGTTATTGCATTCGAAATCCCGCAAAATGAAAATGTCTCTCTGAAAGTGTTTAATATAAACGGTCAATTGATTAGAACACTTACAAATGAACATCTACCTGCCGGTAAATATGAAAAGACTTGGGACGGGAAAAATGAAATTGGAAAAGAAGTTTCTTCGGGTATTTATATTTATAGATTAACAGCAGGTAAGTTTGATCGCTCAGCAAGAATGGTGTTGATGAAGTAATTGAACGTCAAACCTACCTGCCGGTAGAGCGTGTTGCACAACTCTTTCTTCGTGCAACTTCGATCCTTCTTCGTGTAACAAAAAATCCTTTCACGAAGAACCACGAAGGTTTTTTCACGAACCTGCCTGCCGGCAGGCAGGGGGACACGAAGTAAATCGTAATTTTTTAGTTCTACAACAGACTCGGTAGGCAGGCGTGAATGAGCCTGTTCCTAACCTGCTTGCAGCACATAGGCGTCAACTTAATTTTTTAGAAATTATAGATTGTAAGATACAAATAATTGAAAAATGGTTTAGAAATGCTGGAAATTTATAAATCCTCTACAAGGATTTCTACGCATTTTGTTATAATATAGTTGCTACAATAATTTGACATCTACGATGTCGACTAAATTATTGACCTCGTAGAGGTCTTATTGTTGTAAAAATAATGTCAATCCAATAATTCCAAATCCTCGTAGAGGATTAACAAGAGTTGAGGGATTTCTAAGTGAGAAAAAACCAATTGTTAGGTTGACGCTTATGTGCTTGCAGCAGGCAAGCTGTTTCGGGATGAAACGTGAAACGATAAGATTCTTAGAACCAACGTGTTTTATTAGTTATTTTAGAACGAATAATAAATCCTAAACAATGAGGAGAGTATGAGAAAAATAAAATTTTTATTAATCCTTGCAGTTTTAGTTTTTTCATCTACACAGATTTTCGCAATCCCAAGATTTTCACTTCAGCAAAAAGATAAATGCAGTAACTGTCATTTTAATCCTACAGGCGGATTAATGCGGAACGAAAATGGATTTTTCTTCGGCAAAAATGTTGTTAGCATGATCTCTCCACGCGACGAGGATTTTAAGCTTTCGCCTAAACTTACCGATAATGTTTCTTTCGGATTCGATTACCGTTCTCAATTCCTTTACTCTCAAGAAAAAAAAAGAACAGATTTCCAGGATATGTCCGGATCAATTTATTTAAATGCTTCTGTATCACAAAAAATTGATGTACTTGCTCGCTATGATTTTGTTCAATCAATCTGGGAAGGTTTTGCAGTTGCAAGAATTCTACCGAATGATAGCTACATAAAGGTCGGTACATTCTTGCCTAATTACGGAATCCATTTGGATGATCACACTTCATATACAAGAGGCGGGGATTTCGGATTGCTCTTCGCAAACGGTTCAATACAAGGATTAATTTATAATCCATATTTTTTAACAACAGGTGTTGAATTAGGTGCAAATTTTTCTGATATAACTTCTCTTACAGCAAGTGTGGGAAAAAGCAGATTGAACGGAACTCTTACCACCGATCCTACCTGGACAGCACGGTTTGAAATTACCCCTACCATTAATAAAGTCGGATTGATATTCGGAGCTTCATACTCTTCTACTAAAACAAAAATATTTGGTCCCACAGGATCACAAACTTTGCCCACTCAATTATACGGCGGATTTGCCGGCATTGGTTATAAAGGATTTTCGTTAATGGGCGAGTATGATATGACAAGTGATTATGTAGGAGATGGAATAAAATCCAGTGCGATGATGATAGAAGCCGCATATCAATTAATGGTTGGTCTTGAAGCAATTGTTAGATACGATCGTTTCGATCCTAACGTTGATAAGAGTAAAGACGAACATGCACATTTGGTTTTAGGTTTTGAATTTTTCCCTTACAGTTTTGTTGAAGTTCGTCCGCAATATAGAATTAATATTGAAGATGCTGATTTGAAGAACGATGCATTTGTTCTGCAGTTTCATTTTTGGTATTAAAAAAAGCCCCACTTTTTATCCCTCCCCCAAAGGGAGGGAATTTTAGTTCAATTTTCTTATTGCTTCATCAAATTCTTTTATTAATTTTTTCATCAAATCTTTAACAGGAAGAATTTCTTTTATTAATCCTGCACCCTGTCCGGCTTCCATCATTCCGTTTTGTTCGTCTCCTTCAAAGATCCCTAAGCGTTCCCGTTTTTCTCCTAATAACAATTTTAATTTTTCCTCATCAGCTCCATTCAATTCTTCTTTGTGAACGATTGATGTAAAATCGTTCTTGATCATTCTTGCCATTCCAATTTTTTTAAGAACAAGTACCGTATCATTATCTTTTGCTTCAACTACTTTCTGTTTATAGTTGGGATGTGCAGAGGATTCTTCAGTCACTGCAAAACGAGTTCCGATCTGCACGCCTTCGGCGCCAAGAAAAAGCGCGGCAAGAATTCCTCTTCCGTCTGCAATTCCTCCGGCAGCAATTACCGGAATTTTTAAAGCATCAACAAGCTGAGGGATCAAACAAAAGGTTGTTATTTCATCTGCGCCGTTATGTCCTCCCGCTTCAACACCTTCTCCAACAACTGCATCACAGCCAACTCTTTCTGCTTTGAGTGCATATTTTAATGACGGCACAACATGAACAACCGTGATATTATTTTTTTTCAATTCATCAATATATTTTCCGGGATGTCCGGCAGATGAAAAAACAATTTTCACGTTTTCTTCGATGATAACTTTTATCAATTCAGCTGCATCACCGCGGAGAAGAGGAACATTTACACCGAATGGTTTATTTGTTGCAGCACGGCATTTTTGGATATGTTCACGTAAAAGATCAGGTTTCATTGAGCCGGAGCCGATTAAACCTAAT
>JACRFC010000233.1 GCA_016234355.1 Ignavibacteriales bacterium | reverse complement strand
GAACAGAACTACGGCTTTTGCTGCGTTAAGAAAACGAGTATGATTTGTTCTACCATCAGTTAACAGAGTTCTTGCAACTTCATCAATAATAAGATGGTCGTTTATAGCACAATTGACATCACCTTTTTTGCCGATGCGACAGTATTCGGACTGAATCCGTTCTTTTAATTCATAGATGGAATCTTCATCAATAAGAATCTGGTCTTTAATAAAAATTTCGGTTTGATGGACAAGATGATAAAGATTGTTAAATGACTTTTTAACTTTATCGTGTTGATGAACGGAAAAATTAAGAACAATTTTATCTTTGATATGAGTAAGTTCTTCCGGTTCTACAGTACGTCTAACATCAGACTGCGGATTCTTTTTAAGAATGAATGAAAAAAGTTCCTTGAGTATGTCTCTATCTTCCTCAAAAGATTTATATTCTTTTTTGTAATCTTCAAAAAGCTGAAACTCCCCTAAAAGGTCATTCAATGATTCTTCGCTTAACGTAATCAACTTCTGGTTTAAAACTCTGTGATTCCAAAGTTCGAAAGAAAGGTTAGGATATTTCTTTGCTGTTGAAGCTTTGAATTCTACTGATAGAGCAAAGTGAGAATTGTTTGTAATGTAAATAAATTTGGAAAGACTTCTTAGTTCTTTAGAATACGTAATAACATCAGAGTTAAGAACTGATTTTGAATCAATTACAGTATCAAGCGGAATGTGAAATGGCTTAAAAAGAATGGAAGATACAATGCAGTAGCTATCTTTTTTGAGTTTGGTTTTAATTTCAATTACTTCTGATGGATAAAGTATCTGTAGAAACTTTTCTGTAAAATCGTAAAACGTTTTTGCATTTTGGTTAGCAAGATAGTTTACAAATTGTTCTACTTTCTGATATTTGTCCATTTATGCTTCTTACATTGAAATCACAGGAATATTCCCCTTTAGGGAAAAGTTCATTTTTTAACTTAAAATTTAAGAAAAGTTTTTAATAATGTGGTAAATTAATTGAGAGAATAACAAAATTTTTTGCGGAACTGATATGAGAAGTAAGTTAAGATATTCAAAATCAATATCGAATCCACCTTTGGCGGACACAACCTTTAATTTTGATTTTGATAAAGTCATCAGCTATTGCGAAAGTTTAAAGACTGCTCAAAAAAGAATTATATATTTAGAGTATGTGTTGAAAGAAAAGAAAAACAGCAGCAATGATTTGGATATAGATTTATATTCAAATAAGGAACCATTTGAAAAGCGAATTAAAAGCGAAATTAGGTTTTACAGAAAACTCCGCAAAGCGGAGTTAGAAGAAGAACCGAACAAGGAACAAGAGATTGTTTCGATTGAAAAAAGCCGTATGCAGATTGAAAAGATTGTTTGGCTTAAGAACAAACAAGATTTGATTTTTTTATTTGATCAACTCATTCAGTTTGGTTTTGTACCGGATCGCAAAGACAAAGATAAATTTCTTTTTACACACTTCACTTGTGAAGACCAGTCTCGGCAAAACCAAGCCTTGACAAGAGGGACTAACCACAAAAGTAATAAATCAATACGGCAGCAGTTGAAGAACAATCTTTTAAATCCAAGCCAGGAAATGGAAAAGATAGTTAAGACTATGGTGAAGTAATGGTAAAGTATTGGTGAATTACTTTCCTTTCCTTTTATAAGCAATTTTATCCTCGAAGATTGAAAACAATTTTAACGAGGATAAAAAATGAGACCTACAAAAAAAACAACCGCGAAAAAATCAAGTGAAAAGGTTCTTGAGAAATTAAGTTCACTTGAAAACCTACTAAAGAAAAAAGATGACAAACCGTTTAACTTCAAAGAAGCGTGTGCTTATCTTGGATTTGCACCAAGTTATCTTTACAAATTAACCTACCGAAAAATAATACCGCATTATAAACCTTCCGGGAAAATGCTGTTCTTTTCTAAAGCGGAATTAGATGAATGGATATTCAAGAACAGAGATCAGAAGTCAGAGGACAGAAATCAGAATGAAGATGAGGAAGATGAAGAGGACGCTTCGGATCATTCAAAGTATGATTATGAGTGATTGATATTCAAGTTCAGGTTCAAGTTCAAGAAAAACTGAAAGCAAGATGGAAGGATTCAATAACATATTAAAACAATTCTCTGTTGAGGATATAGAAAAGCTGAAGGTACTGCTTTCTATAATTCCCTCTCAGGACCAAAAGGAAGTTGTAACGCTGAGGGTGTTTGCTGAAGAGTATAGCAGTTTAATAAAAGAGAATCGTTCAGCAGGTTATCATAAATCTGTAATTGCTTCGTTAAAGCATTTAACGGATTACTTCGGCAATCAGAAACCTATTCACTCACTTGAATTAAAAGATGTTGAAAGCTTCATCTCTCACCTTCAGCGAAAAGTTGTTAAAGGTTATCGCGTTTATGTAAAAACTTTGAAAGCAGCATTCAATAAAGCTGTTGATTGGAGCTATGTAAAAGAGAATTATTTTGTAAAAGTAAAGCTGCAGAAAAAGCAGCAGGTAAATCCGGCTTACATAGATGAGGAACAATTAGAATTAATATGTAAGCAAGTTGAAGCATCCATTGTAAAAGATTTTGTTGTTACTGCATTTTACACAGGGATGCGGTTAAATGAATTAGTGAATTTGACTTGGCGTAATGTAAATCTTAATACCAGGATAATTACTGTCGGTGATGAGGAATTTACTACTAAGGGAAGGAATCAAAGGTACATTCCGATTTGCGATGAAGCCCTCACATCAATCCTAAACCAAAGAGAGAATGAAAAAATAATTCCGATTGGGAGTAACTACGTCTTTAGTAAACCAAGTGGTGAGAAATATACCGGGGATTATTTTTCTAAAGCTTTTAAGAAAGCTTGCAGAGCTGCAGGAATTGACAAATCAATTCACTTCCATTCATTGAGACATTCGTTTGCTTCTAACCTTGCGCAAAAAGGCGTTTCACTTTATACAATTAAAGAACTGCTCGGACATTCTTCGATTTCTACTACTGAGATTTATTCTCATTTGAATGTGGATTCGCTGAAAGAAGCGATAAGGACATTTGATCACGGAAGATTACAGAATTACAAAATTGAGAAATTACAAGATTGAATGAGGAAGGGATGCAATATAGGGATATAGCGAAAGATTATTACGATGTGTTTGGTTTTAATTTACTGCCCCTTGAAAATAAAGTACCGAAAATCAACTGGGAAAGATGGCAAACTGAAGAAATGCTGTTGAGTGATATTGATGGGTTAGGATGGAACGCCAGTATAAATGGTATTGGTGCAATTTCAGGAATAAATAAATTAAGGTGTTTGGATTTTGATAAGGTTAATGATTATGAAGTAGTACGAAAGTTTGTAACAAAACTTGGACTGCCTTCTGAGTATCAATGGATTGTAAAAAGCGGAAGCGGAAAAGGTTATCATATATGGTTTAATTGTGATGATGATTCTTATATCATTAAAGTTTTATCCGGGGATAAATCTTATTATAAGCTGCTACTAAAGGAAAAGGATTTATGTGAGCATATCGAACTAAGATGGAAAAACTGTCAAACTGTTTTGCCCCCTTCTTTTCATCCGAGTGGTAACAAATATGAGTTTGTAAATCTACGTGGGAGTGGCTTGCCCTCACAAGAACCTTTGAATATTGGAGTGGGAAAACTAATTGAGGTGTTGAAAGAGTTTTGTGTTTTGGACACACAAGAAAATCCCTCACCGGCTAAAGCCGGCACTCCCTTTATAAAAAGGAGAATTAACGTCGTTGATAAAAGGTTTGTAAGGGATGCTGCAGAATTTTTAAAAGGTAAGATTGATAATTATGATGAGTATTTGAGAGTTGGCTTTGCATTGGCTTCGTTGGGAGAAGAAGGAAGAGAATTCTTTTTATTGATAGGAAAGGATAATCCAAAATAT
>JACRFC010000034.1 GCA_016234355.1 Ignavibacteriales bacterium | reverse complement strand
TTAAATAATTTAAAGATTGGTATTGCGTATCGTTTCTAATCTTGCCTTTAACAACCGCAAACTTTAGTTTTCACTAAACAGTTTTCTAATTAGGGTTTGCGGTTTGTCTTTATCTAAATAATAACTACTAATTACTATATGATCGGCCACTTACGCGGTAAAATAATTTCAAAGAAGCCAACAAAACTTTTAGTTGATGTGAGCGGCGTTGGCTACCTTGTTAACATTTCAATCAGCACGTTTGAAAAAATTTCTGATAAAGAAGAAGTTTCTCTCTACACCTATTTAAGTGTACGAGAATCTGCTTTGGATCTGTATGGATTCTATACTCTTGCGGAAAAAGAAATGTTTGAATTGCTGATAAGCGTTAGCGGAATAGGACCAAAATCTGCGCAAAGTATTTTATCCGGAATTCAAATCGAAGATTTAAAAGAAGCATTAAGAATGGGAAATATTTCTCGGCTTATTTCAATTCCCGGTATCGGAAGAAAAACTGCCGAAAGATTAATGGTTGAACTGAGAGATAAAGCAGATTCGGTTTCAGACAGCAGTGAAGATTTTAAGACAGGTGCTTCTACAATCCGTTATGATGCTATAACTGCTTTGGTTAATCTTGGTTATAATCAGAAAGTTGCCGAAAGAGCAGTTAGAGCAATTACCGATCATAATCCGAATATCTCAATTGAAGATTTGATAAAAGAAACGTTGGTGAGTTTAAACAGCCCATCCCTTTGATCCCTTCCCAAACCTTGCCTGCCGGCAGGCAGGGGGAAGGGAAAAAGATCCTCCCCTTTGTGGAGGAAAAAGGTGGGGCTTAATCATTAATCCTAAATTTTTCATCGCCTTTTAATTCTTTTCCAAAATGTTTTTTGTAAAGCTCAAGATATTTTTTATGAAGTTCAGGTGTAACTTTCTTCCCATCCACTTTCATCTCATCCTTTGAAAGATAAAAATCTTCAAGATCATCTCCCGGCTTAAGCAAATTATCTTTTACCAATTCATCTTTAGTATCATTAATAAACTCTTTCAAAACTTTCATGCTCTTTTTAAGCTTACCCATATTAACTTTTAGTTCCTTCATGCTGTTCTTAAAAGCTTCGCTGTTTGGACCGTTCTTTTTCATTTCCTCGTTGAATTTTTCCGTATCGAATTTGAAGTCTTTCATTTTATCTTTCCATTCTTTCATGGATTCTTTGAATGCTTCGTTATCAAATTTGAAATCCTTCATCTTTTCTTTCAATTCCTTCATAGACTCCTTGAACGCTTCATTATCAAATTTTAAGCTGTCCATTCCCTCAAAATGCATAGGAGGAATTGTTATAGATGGAATATCAATCTTTGGAATATGAATCGGCGGAATCTTAAATGAATGCATTACAAGATTTTCGCGAAGATTTTTTTGAACATCCTTCATAATACCTTTCCATTCGGTTGTATCTAATGCTACCGGAGGTATTGGCGGAATGTCAAAATCGGAATCGAAATCAAAGTCATGATTATAACTGTAATTACCTTTGAATTTTTTCATCTTCTCTTTGAATTGTTTCATCTCTTGTTTGTATTTGTTCATACTGCTGTGGAATTCTTCTATTGCTGAATCATATTCATTAAGTCGTTCTGTTATTTTATTCTCATATTTATTCAGATCTTTTTCCGGTACTTTCTCGCCGTCAATATATAATTCCTCAAGCTTGCCGTTATTTAATTTTGCTTTGAATTTTTTCTCCTCACCATCAACTTTATCATAAAATTTTAGAGTACGGGTTCCTTTCTTGAGTGATGTTGTATCGGGAATAGAGTTGATGTCCCCAGCCGGATTCTTGTAAGGGGCAATATCACTTAAAGATGTAACATGATTTATAAAAGAGGCAGTTGTTAATCCGTGCGGATTATCTTTTGCTGACAAGGAAGAATAAATTGATACTGCCGTTATTACTAATAGCAAAACGGCAAATGCGGCAAACCTAACGCCATACGATGTATTTTTATTTTTTGTTGTCATTCTATTTATTCTCCTAAATAATTGATTTTTCTTTCCAATCGCAGCAAGCGCTAATTCATTTTCTTCAGAGCAAATTTGCTGCAAGTTGTATAAAGCTTTGAAGTAAACCAGAGAACCGCCGCATAATTTTAATGTTAAATCATCGCAGCAATTTTCTCTTTCGTTGTTGATTGTTGATGTAACCCACCAAACAACAGGATGATAAAAGAAAATTGTCTCGATCAATGTCTGAATAAGGTTAAGTATAAAGTCGTAACGTTTTATATGAACAAGTTCATGAATTATTATTGCTTCAACCTGCTCTTGCGGTAATCCGGTTAACATTCCTAGCGGAAGCAAAATCGCCGGCTTCAAATATCCCATTGCAACGGGGGCTTTTACTTTTGACGATTCATAAATCTCAACTAACTGTTTAACGCCAATACTTTTTGAAAGTTCTTTTAATCTATAATACCAAAAATCATTTAACGGATTTATTCCAACCGTTTTCAACCTTTGCACATAGAGTACACCGCCGATAAAACGCATTGAGAAAAAAATAAATCCCAACAGCCAGAGAGTAACAATTGCAGAAACATTTTGTGAAAAATAATATTCTATTACTTTTACAAAATTTAGGTTTGTGCCGGATACGCCCGTACTTGTAACATCTGTTGATGATTGAGATGGAAGTGTACTACCGGAGATAATTCCAAAATCTGAAGACGCTGTTTTACCGGAAGGATCATAAACTTGAGTAAAAGTTGCCAGCGAAAAGAGAAACATTAAAACCAAAGCAGCGAAAGAAAAATTATAACGAAGCTGCGCACCCTTCTTACCGGTTACCAATAAGACACCGCTAAGTAAAACAGCAATCATTGCTCCTTGCCATAATGAGTGAAAGATTGTCCAGCCGATTGCCTTTATCAATTCTTCAGGTATGAAGTTATAAATAAAGTTCATCTCTGATCCTTTTCGATTTGGTTTAACAACTCTTTTATTTTTTTCAGTTCTTCTTTGGAAGGTTGAGAATTTCCAAGAGCCTGCAAAACAAGGTTTGCGGCAGAACCGCTGAATGCAGTCTCAAGAAGTTTATCAAGTAAAATCTTTTGAATATCGTTTTGATCTATCAATGCTTTATAAACATGACTTCGTTCATTCTCATCTCTTTCAACCAAATTCTTTTCAAACATTATCTGAAGCATTTTCAAAGTTGTTGTGTAGCCGGTTTCTTTTTTTTCATTTAACTTTTCATTAACTGCTTTAACTGTTGAAGCTCCGTTCTGCCATAAGATCTGTAAAATTTCAAGTTCGGAATCAGTTGGTTTTGGTATTTGCCGCTTTGCCATTATTAAACCTTTTTGTTTTCCCAATCCTTGAGACGATGGAATCATACGAAAAGTTTCGTAGAAAAAGGAAAAAAGTTAAATGTGGTTAAAAACTGATGAATAGGCCGTTTTGTTCAATACAGGCGCGGTTGTAAGTATATGCATTTGTGGAAGTAAGTATGAGGAGTGTAAAACGAAGGATGGGAAAATAAAATGATTGACAAGCTAGTAATCTTTTTTTACGTTTGTGCCAGACAAATAATTCCTCATGCGTGGGGCTCCATATAGGTTCCTCCAATATAGCGCATGGGGTTTTGTCATTTTTATAGAAACAATCCACTTTCTTCCACAATTTTATTCTTTATTAAATTATGATAACTCTCATCTTCGAACTCCTTTTTTCTAAATATTGACCAACATATGAAATCAACTATTTGTAGCGATTTCTCCTCGCTCGGTGTTTTAATATCTATCTGTAAATTTATTTTATGATTCGAACTAACTTGTCTGTGAAGGTAATCTTTGAAGTTTTGATTCAGAAATTTGTTCGTCTCGCGTCGCGAGGCAATTAGGTGAACTGTTTCAGTGGTGGGGATTAAATTTTTAGTGTAAACTCGATCAAGCAAAATATTTGCAACGTAATTGTAAAGAATATGTTTTTCTTCTTGTAGCTGAGTATAAACTCTCTGTTTGTTAAGATATATTGAAATAATAGAGATGTCTTTTTCTCGTAAATAATTTAACAATCTTAGCCGAGTTTTAGGTTTTTCTTTGTAGCAATGAAGAACGCCGGGGTGGTGTTTTAATTCTTGTTTGGTAAGACCCCCGAATACTTTTTTTATAATATTTTCTATGGATTTTTTATTCTTAATAAATAAAAATGTAATAACGAAAAACTTTGTCGTTTTCTTCTTCTTAAAATCGAAACCAAGATTTCCACTTTCGTCTAAAAATATGTAGGCCATATCATTCCTTATTTAAAATTAAATCCCTGTAAAGAGCCAAAAAACTTGCTTTGCTGCGGTAAGATTTTAATAGAGCTTTTATTTGTGCGCTGTAAGTTTTGTAGATATTCTTTCAGCGTCTAATTCCTTGAAACGTTCCTTTGTTAGCTTTGAATTCTTGCATAAGCTGAAGAGTTTAATTTTGTTATCAAAATAAGGATTGGTTATTCAAATCTAAAGGGCGGGAGTAACAATATTTATAAGGAGAAATTTATTTCTTCTAAATTCTACTTTCTGCTTCTACTATTCTTTAAGCCCCAGACATTCCATCAATCTATTGTGAGCTTCTTCAGAAAGATTAACAT
Source organism: Ignavibacteriales bacterium (assembly GCA_016234355.1). GTDB lineage: Bacteria > Bacteroidota > Ignavibacteria > Ignavibacteriales > Melioribacteraceae > Fen-1258. The sequence continues at coordinate 9,465 of JACRFC010000034.1, read as the reverse complement.
TATATTTTTTGTAGAACTCAATTGTGGTTTCAACAGACTTGAAATAATGATTACAATTTTCACATTCTTCAAGATGCTTTTTTATCATAAGACAATTGGGTGAATCAAGCTGCTCGCCGAGATTATCGCAAATGTGCATCATAACATCTTTACAATTTGGTTTGTTCTCACTCATGCTTAAATATTCCGCTTAATTCATTTCTTAAAAAAGATCTTGCTCTGTGCAGTCTCGATTTAACAGCCGCAACAGAAAGTTCTACCATCTTAGCAGTTTCCTCAGTTGAAAATCCTTCAACATCTCTTAACATAAAAACAATTCTGTAATCTGCCGGAAGTTTTTCTATTGCTTTATCAAGATGTTCTTTTAGTTCATTGTTTTCAGTTACTTTGTCTGGGGTTACTTTCCAATCGGCAATACTTTTTTCATCAATATCAGCTTCCTCGTCTTCAAATGATGCATAAGCGTATTTGCTTTCGGAACGCGCAAGCATTAAACAATGATTGCTGACAACTCTGTAAAGCCATGTGGACAATTTTGACTGCCCGCTGAACTGATTTAGATTTTTTACCATGCTTAAAAATGTTTCCTGCATGGTGTGTTCTGCTTTATCTTTATTTCTGCAAATCTTAAAAGAGAAATTATATACGGTCTGTTCGTAAATCTTTACAAGCTCGGCTAAAGATTTTCTGTCTCCTCGCTGAGCTTTTTCAATTAGTTTTAGTTCATCCATTTATTTGATGTCTTTATTCGAATAAGGATTCTGGTTATTCATCCCTTGGGGGAAAATTATTGTCTAAGCTTCTCCAAAGATAAATACTAACAACGGAACAATACGGATTCCAATTATTCTTTTTCGAAATTGATTTGATTTTTTTTTCATCGGGTAATTTTTTCAAGCAGTAATTTAACATTACTGCTTTTCGAATGCCAAGATCGGAATATGGAAGTACATTTAAACGTCCAAATGTGAAAATCAAAAACATGTGTGAAGTCCAAACTCCAATTCCTTTTACTTTTGTTAATTCCGAGATTATTTCTCCGTCCGATTTTTTAGAGAGTCCTTTAAGATTGATTTCACACGATAGTATCTTTTTAGAAAGGTCTTTTACATATTTTACTTTGGCATTAGATAATCCTACCGCTCGCAATGATGCATCTTTCGCTTTAAGGATTTGTTCGGGCAAAGGGTTATTGTTAAATAAAGCCATAAATCGCGAAGCTATCTTGTCGGCGGCGTACATTGATAATTGCTGACCTATAATAGCGTTTAACAGAGCATTGAAGTATTTCTTGTGAGGCGTTAAATTGATAATACCGATGTTTTTTATTATTGTTGAAAGTGTATTATCGTGCATGGAAAGGTGTTTTATTGCTCGTTTAATTTCTGCATTTTGCATTAAAGATTACCTCAATATTTGTCGGTGATATGGAAAATCAATTATTAATAACTTTAAGCCGGAACAAATTACTTAAAAATGCAGACATTTCTAAGATTGACTTAAGAAATGTTAGAGGTCAATTAATTACAATTGGCGAAGGAGAAATTCTCTTCCGCGAAGGAGACATTGCAGAGATAATTTATTTAGTTATAAGCGGCGAGATAAATGTTCTTAAGAAGCGTCTGTTAGGAAAAACCAAATCATATTTATTTTCGGAAAATGATTTCTTCGGCCATGAAGAATTTTTTGAAGAAACATCGCGCACTTCAACAGCAGTTGCTCTAAGAGATTCCTACATAATTGCATTAACACGTGAAGAAGTTGATCTGTTAATAAAGCAAGACGATGAAATTTTAATAAACCTAAGAGAACCGGTTGCCGAAATTGATGAAATAGAAATATCTGCCAGAAATGGAAACATTCAAACCGAGCAAGTTCATGAAATAGAAGAACCGACGTGGGCACCATCGCTTAACGATAATTTTATTCCTATTGAAGAACCAAAACATTTAGAAGAACAGCCGGCAGAAGAAGTTTCTAATTTAAGCGTAGATAATTCAAATACATTCAGCGATAAAAATATAAACTCAATTATAATAGACGAAGTCCAGGAAGAAGAGTCGGTATCGCCAACTCTTTTCTTTGATGAGAACTCCGCTCTGAACGAAGATGGAATTCCCAAAGCTGAATTCGAATTACCCGATCTTCCGTTGAAACCCGAAGAAACAAAAAAATCCAATGATGATTTGAACGATGCATTATTCCGCATTCTTAGCGGAACTAATGAAGTTCACTATGAAACCGAGAAGAAAAAAGATCAGCCACCAATTGAAGAAACCGATGAAGCATTTCTATCATCTCTGGGTGTTATTGAAGAACCCGAAATAAAAAAGAAAACTTTCGACGAAGAAGTATTACAACACCAAGATTATTCGTCTGCTAAAATTGAATCAGACGACAAATCAGAAAAGACCGATTACCATTTTGATTTTCCTTCTGAAGTAATTGATAGTAAAGCAAAGGAAAATATTACCAAAGCTCCAAAAGTAATCGAGGTAACTCCCCAAGCCCTTTCGCAAGATCTTAAACAACCTGTAAAATCCATTCCGAAAGTTCGAATTGATGAAGTTATGAATACCGATGAACTGCAAATGATTATCAAAGCTGCAGAGCTGGTTAACTCAACTATTCGCGTTGATGAAGTATTAAAAAACATAGTTGATGTTGCAACCGATCTGACAGGAGCCGACCGCGGAACACTTTATTTGGTTGATAAAGAAAAGAACGAACTCTGGTCTTTGATTACGATGGGCGATGAAATGCGCGAGATACGTCTTAAGATCGGCGAAGGACTTGCCGGATTTGTTGCTAAGAGCGGAGAGACTGTTAATATAAAAGATGTTCCTAAAGATACGCGATTTAGAAGCGACACAGACCGTGCAAGCGGTTACAATACAAGAAATATGATCTGCTTTCCTATTAAGAATAATAAAGGTGAAATAACCGGCGTTCTTCAATTATTAAACAGTTCCAAAGGCGAGTTCAATAAACGCGATGAAGAATTTTTAAATGCTCTTTCAATTCATTCCGCAATTGCTCTTCAAAATGCAGAACTCGTGGAAAAATTATTACAGGCAGAAAGAGTTCACTCTCTCGGTAAAATGGCAAACTTTTTAATTCAAGATATTAAAAAACCGATTCTTGTAAGTAAAAGATATGCAGAACATTTACGCAGCAAACAACTACCGGCAGATACAACGCAAATAGTTGATATGCTGCTTGAACAACTTGGACAAGTTGCAGACTTAGTTCAATCAACTTCAAGTTATTCGGAAGGTAAGACTATTTTACGAACGATTAACGTAAGCTTAAACAATACTCTTGCAGATTATGCCTCGCGATTAGAACAAAATGTTGAAAGCCGGAACTGCAAAATAGTTACCGAGACCGATAAAGATATTACGGTTAGACTTGATGTAAAAGAATTTTTTCAATGTTATACTCACATTGTTAAAAATGCATGTGATGCCATGCCGGACGGCGGTATTGTTCATGTCTCTACTAAACGCGACAATAAAAAAGTGAAAATATATTTTAAGGATTCGGGACTCGGTATTCCCGAAGGATTCAAAGAAAAAATATTTGAGCCGTTTATGACACACGGGAAAAAAGAAGGAACCGGGCTGGGACTTTCGATCACAAGAAAGGTATTAGAAGCACACAATGGAACCATTGATGTTGAAAGTTCAATCGGCAACGGCTCCACATTTATTATAACTTTACCAATAGCATCTGCATTCTAATCTGTTATTGCGAGGAGAATTCCGAAGGAATTCATTCAGTGAAACGACTAAGCCATCTAATTATTTGAGATTTTTAATCGAAAGATTCCACGAAGCCCCGTCTGCCAAAGTCCGCCGCAGCGGACGGCGGGCAGGTTGCTGCGAGATTATAATTTATAACGAAAGTCGAAGATTTAAATACCTCGATCGAGTTTTAAAAAAGCCCTTCCCTTTGGGAAGGGTTGGGATGGGCTTTTATGAACTACAATCTTATAACTATTCTAGGTCCCACTGCAGTTGGTAAAACTCATCTTGCCGCACAATTAGCTAACCATTTTAACGGAGAAATTATTTCCGCCGATTCCAGACAAGTTTATATGAGCATGGATATCGGAACCGGAAAAGATATTACTGATTACAATGTTGATGGAAAAATTATCCCGCATCATTTGATAGATGTGATCGAACCGAAAGAAGAATTCAATCTTTTTCTTTTTAATAAATTATTCTATGAATTATTTGGCGGTATAACTTCACGTGGGAAGACTCCTTTCCTTGTCGGCGGAACAGGATTATACTTACATTCTATTTTAAGCGGATATGAATTAAGCAATGTTGAATTCGATGAAGCGCGTTATAAAGAGCTTGATGAATTTGATATAAAAGATTTAAGAGAAAAATTAAAAAAGATTAACTCTTCACTGCACAACACAACCGATCTTCTTGTTAAAGAAAGAATAATCCGTGCAATTATGATTACCGAAAAAGAGAATGATAAAGAGTTGTTAAAAAAATTCGATATTAATTCTCTCACAATTGGAATACGGCTTGAAAGGGAAGAGATCAAGAAAAGAATAACGGCACGTCTTAAACATCGTTTGCAGAATGGAATGATCGAAGAAGTAAAAAAATTAATTGATGATGAAATTTCATTTGAACGGCTTAATCTATTTGGACTTGAATATAAATTTATCGGAAAATATTTGAGCGGAGAATTAAGTTATAACGATATGTATCAAAAACTAAATAGCGCGATCCACAGTTTTGCTAAGCGGCAAATGACATGGTATAGAAAAATGGAACGGGGTGGAACGGTTATTCATTGGATAGACGGATCCGACTTCAACGAAGCTGATCAGTTAATTTCAAAATATTTTTTTCGTTCTTAATAAATATGATCAGTCCAATCACTAATCACCAATTGCCAACAACAGTTCTTCGCTATTTAAATAAATACGGTCTAAAGGACTGGTCTCTTGAATTATCAACGGTGAAAAAATTCAATAACGTAGTTATTATTCCTGCAATTCAAGAATGTGAAAACATTAAACTGCTGTTGGCTTCATTATTAGACAACGATAAACAATATTTGGAAAAAAGTCTGTTTGTTTTTGTTATTAATAATCTGAATAGTTCTAACGTAGAGGCAAAGACGGATAACGGGAAGAGCGTAGAACAGTTAAGAAAAATTATTTTGGGGAAAAATAATCCTGGAATAAATATTGGCTTAGTTGATGCATCAAGCAGCGGATTAGAACTGCCCGAAAAAGACGGCGGCGTTGGTCTTGCAAGAAAAATAGGAATGGACCTTGCGCTCACACAATTTGATTATTCAAATTCAAGTAAAAATATTTTGTTCTGTCTTGATGCAGACTGTACAGTTTCGAATAATTATCTTGAATCCATCATCCAATCATTCAATCAACCAAACATCCATGCCGCCTATGTTCAGTACGTGCACATGCTTCCGGAAAACGAGAGCAAACAACTTGCTATAATCTGCTACGAAATTTTTCTACGCTATTATGTGCTTGGACTACACTATGCTAATTCACCATTTGCTTTTCCAACTATCGGCTCAACAATGGTCTGCGATTATGAAAGTTATATTAAGATCGGCGGAATGAACAAAAAGAAAGCCGCCGAAGATTTTTATTTTATGGAAAAACTGGCAAAGATCACGGAGATCAAAAAGATTAGTGCCGCAAAAGTTTATCCGTCAAGCCGCGGCTCATGGCGCGTACCGTTTGGAACCGGACAAAGAGTAAATAGATTTTTTTCCGGCACTCATAACGAATATTTATTGTATGATCCAAAGTCGTTTGACGTTCTGCAATCATGGTTGAAAATTTATAGCTCGAAAGAAATATTTGATGCTGAATATTATTTAAAATCTGCTGCAGCAATCCATAAGTCTCTTTATGATTTTCTTGTACAAAATTCTTTCGAAGATAGTTGGAATAAGATTCTAAAGAATTCTAAATCCGATGAACAGAATCAAAAGCAAAAACAAATTTGGTTCGATGGATTCCGCACATTGAAATTAATTCACTATCTAAGAGACAACGGATTTCCGTTGGTAAATATGTTTGAAGCACTGGATCTATATTTTGAATTTACGAAGTACAATTTACAATTTAAGAGAAGAGAAGTAATTCCTTCAATCGAAGAGCAAATCAAATATCTTGATCTATTAAGAAAACTAGCTTAAAGCTTTTGGCTTATTCCTCGAAGCTCATCTTAGAATCTCACTTGAAACTTGATTATATTTTGCCCGCATTTTTTCCCGACTAAGTTGGGATTATAAAAGGAAAATGGAAATCTACAAAAAACTAAAAGCTATAAAAGAGAAGTATGATAAGATCAATGAGGATTTATCCGATCCGCGCAATCTTTCCGATCAACCCAAACTTATATCACTCAGCAGAGAGAGAAGCGGGCTTATTGATCTTGTAGAAGCTTTCAATGAGTACGATAGTCTGGTTAAAAACATAAATGGTAATCAAGAAATTATTGATAGCGGCGATGACAAAGAGCTTACGGAAATAGCAGAGAGCGAACTTAGCGAACTGCGAATGAAACGCGATGCAATGGAAGAGAGAATAAAATTTCTTCTCGTGCCTAAAGATCCCGATGACGACAAAGATGTAATTATGGAAATCCGTGCAGGCACCGGCGGAGATGAAGCCGGATTGTTTGCCGCCGATCTATATAGAATGTATTCCCGTTATGCCGAAGTCCGCGGATGGAAAAAAGAAATTATTGACTCGAGCGATACAGGCATTGGCGGAATTAAGGAAATAATTTTTAGTTTAACCGGTTCAAGTGTTTTTGCAGATTTAAAGTTCGAAAGCGGTGTTCACCGTGTGCAGCGCGTTCCGGCAACTGAAGCAAACGGAAGAGTTCATACATCGGCGGCATCTGTGGTTGTTCTTCCAGAAGTTGAAGATGTGGAAGTGAATGTTGATCCGGGCGATCTTCGTATTGATGTTTATAGAAGCGGAGGCGCAGGTGGACAGAACGTTAATAAAGTTGAAACTGCAATTCGCATAACGCATATTCCAACAGGACTTGTAGTTCAATGCCAGGATGAACGCTCGCAATTGAAGAACCGTCAGAAAGCAATGAAGGTTTTGAAAGCAAGATTGTACGATATGAAATTATCGGAACAGAATAGTGAAATAGCTGCTGCGAGAAAGTTAATTGTAAAACGCGGTGACAGAAGCGATAAAATTAGAACTTACAACTTTCCACAAAATAGAGTAACCGATCACAGGATTGGATTAACTCTCTACAACCTTTCGGAAATTATTGAAGGCGATCTGCATGAGCTGGTTGAAAAATTAAAACTTGCAGACCGCGCTGAAAAACTTCAAGCAAGTTAAAATTTATTCTCGTGTTTTATTTTATCAAAGACTTTTGCTTATAAACACAAGCGCAATTTTATACTCATTAAAATTTTTAACCAGAACGATAGCATATATTGACATCCTTCATTTGAAGGATTAAATTAATTATAAAATTTATTCTAATGGGGTAAAAAATGAAAAAATTATTATTCTCATTTTATTGCATATCATGTTGTTTATATCTTTTTAATACTTCCAACTTTGGTCAAACACCTAAAACTGCGATGGAAGCTTATAACTATGCTCAGAACAAACGAAGCGCAGCGCAGAAATTATTTAATCTAGAACCTTTCTCTTCCGATAGTATTAAGAAAGGAATTACAATTCTGGAAAACACTATAAAATACCTTGATCAGCCACTTGTCGTTGAATTTGCAAATGATAATCGCTTCTTAAGGCATCGTAAGTTTGATGTTTATTATGATCTATCAATCGGTAATGCATTACTTAAGAATAAAAACGAATCAATTCTCTATCTTAAAAAAATGTGCGAGGAAGATGCCTCTGCTGCTTCCCGTGCATCATTGATTCAAAAAGACAGTACATTTGATTTCCTTCGCAATGAAGTTGGTTACAAAGAGGTAATTAATAAACTTATTGCGCTGGGGAATATTTTTGAAAACACAAATCTTCTTACAAGCTATTCTTACAATCTTTCAAATGATGAAAAGGTAGCAGGCCTTACTATTTTCTGGCAAGAAGTAAAAAATAATTTCGTTTACTTCGACCATAATCTTAATCTTGATTGGAATAAGACCTATTTAACGTACATGTCTAAGGTTGTTAGCACAAAAACTACTTTACAATATTATTGGGTTTTACAAGAGATGTGTGCTTTATTAAAAGACTCACACACTAATGTTTATCCGCCTAAAGAATTAAGGGATTCTGTTGATTCACGTCCACCTATTCGCACCGACTTAATAGAGGATAAGGTAATTATTACGAAAGTTCTCAGCGATAGTTTGAGGCGAGACGGAATTAAAACTGGTCAAGAAATCGTTAGCATTGATAACGTGCCAGTGAAAAAATATGCTGAACAGAATATTCTGCCTTACCAAAGCAGCTCCACAATTCAAGATTTGAAAAAAAGAACATATGGTTATTATCTTCTTTCCGGGAAAAGAGATAGATCTATTAAGCTTGTGTTAAGAGATGAAAATAGATTGGTTACAGAAACGATAAACAGAAGCGGGTATAATGATGTTGTAAAGCAACCGATTTTTGAATTTAAGAAATTAAAAAATAATATTGCTTATGTAGCCTTGAATTCATTTGGAAAAGACACACTCGTTAGTTTGTTTGATAATTCGTTCAAAGAAATTTCTAAATCAGATGCTTTAATTATTGATTTAAGAAATAACGGAGGGGGTAGCGGCAATATTGGATTTAATATTTTAGGTTATTTAGTCAATAAGGAATTTCAGATTTCCAAATATAAATTAAGAGCCTCACCAAAAGATCTAAGTTGGCAATATTATTCTGCTCAACCTTGGAAGCCAAATGGAATAAATTATTATTCTAAACCCGTTGTTGTTTTGATTAGCAATGCAACTTTTTCAGCAGCAGAAGATTTTTGCGTTGCGTTTGATTATATGAAGAGAGGAAAAATGATCGGGGAACAAACTGCTGGAAGCACTGGGCAACCATATTCTTTCTCTTTACCAGGAGGTCTTACTGCCCGCGTATGTTCAAAACGGGACTCTTATCCTGATGGTAAAGAATTTGTCGGGATTGGTATAAATCCAGATATAACTGTTTATCCGACTGTAGATGATATCCGCTTAGAAAAAGATGTTATACTTTTAAAAGCGATTGACTATTTGAATGGTATACTAAATAAGTAATATTTTTATTCAATAATTATTTATTACTTCATCAAACAATCACTTGTAACGGCTTTGTTTTCTGTTGGTGTTGTAAGGCAGTAAGTAAATCCACCTTTCAATGAGAAGGCACCAACTTCACCGCTTTTTGAAATTGCTAAGTAACTAATATTAATATCTGCAAAATCTTTTAATGATTTATAGAGACGGTTAATAGCAAACTCGCAG
>JACRFC010000035.1 GCA_016234355.1 Ignavibacteriales bacterium | reverse complement strand
TCCAACTCAAAGTATCAATCTTATACTCACGATTATAAATATAATCCCGATGCCAATTACAAGAGGTTTCAATGGGGACTGATCAACTCATTGGAATACAGACATGCAATTAGCAGCACAACATTTTTCTCATTAAAGGGTTCATATAATATTTATGATTTTAAAAGGTATTTATTCCCATTACTAGATGCCTCTGGTAATGAGGTATCCTATCATCCCGGAATGGATCTTAGTATTCTTCATGCAGATCCAAGGTATCAGCCTGAAGATAAAAATAATAGTTACAGCAGTTATACATTTGTTTCAGGCGGCACACAACCTGAACATTTTTATCAGCGCTCTTACACCACAGAAATTAAATTTGATATTACAAGTCAGATTACAAATCATCATGAAATTAAGTTTGGTTTGAAGAGTAAGTGGGACACTATGGATTTTGTTTTTTTTGAAATATTAAGAAACAGAAATAATTATTTAACTCCAACAATTCCGGATCCTATTAATCAGAAAGGATCAATTGATATTTATTCTCGTTCACCAAAACAATTTTCCGGTTATCTTCAAGATAAAATGGAATTTGAAAGTATGATTCTTAATGCAGGATTAAGAATAGATTATTTTAATGCTAACGCAGTTTATGCACCGGATCAATTAAAACCAACGCAGAATCTTACTAATGCCGAAGGTAAACTTACTATTAGCCCTCGATTCGGAATTTCTTTCCCTATAACAGATAAAGGAATAATACACTTTTCTTACGGACATTTTTATCAATTACCACCTTACCGATATTTATATACTAATCCGGAATTTGAAGACATAGCAGGCATGCCGGTATATGGTAATGCCAATCTTAACCCTGAAAGAACTGTAACATACGAAATTGGCTTGCAGCAGCAGCTAACGGAAACCGTTGCATTCAATGTAACCGGATTTTATAAAGACGTCCGCGATCTTTTAGCTATTCAAGAAATAAGGATCAGCAGTAATTCCATCTACCAGAAATATGTTAATAAAGATTATGGCAATATTAAAGGAATAACATTTTCATTAACAAAAAGAAAACTTCCGGACGAACTTTTTGGCGCATCTTTAGATTATACTTTCCAGGTAGCTGAAGGAAATGAAACAGGCGCGGATGCATTCTTTATTGATTTACAATCCGGAAGACAGAGTGAAAAAATTCCCGTACCTTTGAGCTGGGATCAGACCCATACATTAAACGGCGTTATTACATTTGGCGGAACCAAAGATTGGAATGCTACAATTACTGCTTCGCTATCATCCGGTCTTCCGTATTCACCAAGACTTTATGAACAACAAATTTATTTGAGATCCAATAGCGGAAGAAAACCATTTTATGCAAATGTAGATTTATTATTTAATAAATCTTTTTCTATAATAGACAACACGAGCATAACAGTGTTTTTAAAAGTATTCAACTTATTAGATACGCAAAATGAACGATTTGTTTACGATGATACCGGAAGAGCTATTTACTCTTTAGAAGCAACGAAGGGAGGTCCGCAAGCAACAAATCAAATTTCAGAAAAATATCCGGGTATTAAATCTGCGAACGAATATTTCAACAGACCTAATTATTACTCGGCACCAAGAGAAGTAAGAATTGGTTTTACTGTAGAGTTTTAATGAAATTTATGGAGCAACCACATGCTGAAAATAAAATTAACATGTATTAGCTTTATTCTTTGCGTCTTTCTAATTCCGACTGAATTAAATTTTGCACAATCGGAATCGGTAAAGCAGAGAAAGCTGATTGAGCATCAGGCTGTAAAAGATTTTTTGAAAGCTAAGTTGTCAAATTCAAACGTCAACGTAAGCCAAGAAAATTCCGGTTCAGAAAAGTACTCGCTAAAGAATTTATTTAAAACAACAGGCAATGCTGATAGAAAATCATTCTTTATGAATGGAAATAATGTCTCCGTTGAAATTGAAAACTACGGCGGAATAGCTCCGGGTTACGGAGGGATTAGGGAAATTACAAATTTGATTTGGCGTGACGCTCCTTATATCTTCCAATTCTGTCCGATAGTCGGTGCATCTGTAGTTGATACTGCCGGAGTCAGAAGACATATTATAACGGATGCAATGAACGATTATGACAGAGCGGGTCTAAGAGAAATTGATCCGGCAACCGGTTTCAAATGGCAATGGCAGCCGCTGCCCGGTTATGCAGATCCAAATCAAAGCTACATTGCTTCAAATCCTACTTTTGATTCTGACCGTGATGGAAAACCAGATAGCTGGCCGAGAGATTGGTATAACGAAAAATTAGGGCAATATGTTTGGCCCGGCTATTTAGTTCAAGGAGAAAACAATGCCGATCTTGAAGCCTATTGGGCTATGGATGACAGGGACAACAAGGAGTTTGGTTATTACCCATTTAAAAATGATAAATCACGAAAGGGTTTAGGAGTTCAAATTGACGGAAGAGCTTTTCAATGGAGTAACTCATTAGCTTCCAATGCTATTTTTTTCGTTTGGTCTATTACAAATGTCAGCGATAAAAATTTAGACAGCGTGATGTTTGGTATTTATGGCGACCCCGACATCGGTGGTGCAGACAACAAGGATGATAACGGATTATTCATTTCACCTTTCGATACTAAAATTCCGCTTTATGCCCGCAACATGGTTTATTTTTGGGATCCTGATGGAGTTGGTGATTATGGGAAAAAACTTGGTTACTTAGGATGCAAATTTCTTGAATCACCAGGAAATCCTAATGATGGTATAGATAACGACGGTGATGGTTTAATTGATGAAAGACAGGATAATAATATTGATGAAGATGGTGATTGGAATCCTGAAACAGATGATGTAGGAATGGATGGAATCCCCAATACACATGATCAAGGTGAGGGAGATGGAATTCCAACATTAGGAAAAAAATTACCAGACGGAAGACCGGATCCATTGCAGCCGGGTGAACCAAATTTTGGTTATACTGATTTGGACGAGTCGGATCAGATTGGTTTAACCAGTTTTAAGAGCTCTCAGTGGGCTACGGATTTGAGGATTGCTTATGATGAAGATATTTGGAATGCAACAAAACCCGGAAGCTTCAATGAAATTACACAAAACCAGGACATAGTTTTTATTTTTAGTTCCGGATATATTTCTCTTGCACCGGGTGAAACAAAAAGAATTTCAATGGCTTTTCTTTTTGGTGAAGATCTAAATGATCTATTAACAACTGCTGAAACAGTTCAAGACATTTATAATAAAAATTATCGCTTCTTTAGACCTCCAAGTCTGCCGAAAGTTACTGCAATACCGGATGACAAAAAGGTGACCTTATTTTGGGATTCAAATTCGGAAAAAAGTATTGATCCTATTACAGGTAAAGATTTTGAAGGCTATGTAATTTATAGAAGTACCCGCGCAGATTTTGCCGATGTTCAGACAGTTACAGATGGTAAAGGATCAAGATTTTTGTACAAACCGTTAAAGGATTTGAAAGGATTTGATGCAAAATGGGATCTTATTAATGCATGGAAAGGTTACCATCCGGTACCTTATTTAGGAAGAGGATTGAATTATTATCTTGGCGACAACTCAGGTTTAGTTCATACATTTGTTGATTCTAATGAAGTTAGGAATGGACAAACTTATTACTATGCAGTTGTGGCATATGACCATGGGGATTCATTAGGCATTCCGCCATCCGAGACAACTAAGAAAATTTCATCAGATCCGATTACAAGTAAATTGATCTTTGATGATAATACGGTACAAGTGATTCCGGGACCACGTGCCAGCGGATATAATCGCCCTGAAATTAGGTCGACTGATGTGCAACATCTTAGCGGATTAGGAAATGGAATATTTAATTCTAATATTTTAAATGACCTCAATGTTAAAGGGGATAATTACACACTAAAATTTCGGGATACTTTATTTGTTTCCGGTAAACCTAGCTTAGCAAAAAATTATTCTGTTACCGGAGAAAAAATTATTAAAGAATCTTTTTACGTGTATGGGACAAAATTTACAAACCTTTCCCAAGGTAATTTAATTAATGACGGCTCTTTAAAAGTAACGGACGCTTCCGGAAAAGTTTTTGTAAAAGGAACGGACTACGAATTGAATCTGGATAAAGGCGCTATCAAAAGAACAGATAACAGTTCTATGAAAGAAGCAACAGAATATTCTATTACATATAAAAACTATAAAATCTATCAAAGCCAGGCGTTAAATGGAGAAGATTCAAACCCTGTATTTGACGGTGTATTAGTAAAAGTGAAAGATTATCCTGCACTTGCTTTTGATGATGTAAAATCTAAATGGTCTTCAGGTATAGATAATCCGTATAAGTTTTACTTAAGATCTGCCGGTAATCCGAAAGCAGAACCCGCAGATTATATAGTAACGTTCTCTGATAAAAATATTTCAACAGCAAAGAAATTTGTAGTAGGAACAGGATTCATTGACATTCCGGTTAAGTATAAAGTCGAAGATGTAACTTCCGGTGTTCCGATTACTGTAGTTACAAATCTGCAAGAAGCTGCAGCCACCAATGATTTATCGTGGACATTAGGAGAAGAAATTGTATTCTATAAAACCGGTTCTCCCGGAGGACCAGGAGCTCAAATTTCCTGGAGTTTAGTTGTTTCTGCATCAACTGCATCCCCAACAATAATTCCTGGGCCAGGTGATGTGCTGTTTATTTATACGAAGAGACCATACAATTCTACTGATGTTTTCAAAATTAAAACGCAAGCCGGATTTGTGAAAAATGAAGACGCAACAAATAAGCTTGATAATATTTATGTTGTACCGAACCCTTATGTCGGCACGAATGAAATTGAACCCGCCAATAAATTAGCAGGACAAAACCGCGGTGAACGGAGAATTTATTTTGAAAACCTTCCTATGAAATGTACTATTAGAATTTTTACTTTGAGCGGTGAACTTGTAACTACATTGCAGCATGATTCCGGTTTTGATAACGGTAGAGAGTTTTGGAATTTGTTGAACCGTGACGGATTTAGTGTTGCATATGGAGTATATCTGGCACATATAGACGCACCTGAAATCGGTGAAAAGTTAATTAAGTTTGCCCTAATTAAGTAAAGAATTGCAGGAGATCTTATGAAAAAAACATATGCTCTATTAATCATTTTGTTCGCACTGTTATTTGTTTATGATGGTTTTGCACAAACCAACAAAACCGGAACAACTTCTGCACAAGTTCTCAAATTTAATGTCGGTCCTCGTGCAATTGGAATGGGCGGCGCATTTACTGCAATTGCCGACGATATAACTGCCGTGTACTGGAATCCAGGCGGTACCGCGAACATAAATAAAAATGAAGCATTTTTTAATCATACTTCTCTTTTCGCTGATATTAGTTATGACTTTGCGGCATTTGCAACTAATCTTTCCGCCATTGGAACTATAGGCGCTTTTGTTTCAGTTCTTTCGATGGATGATATGAAAGTGAGAACTATCGAAAATCCTGAAGGTACCGGTGAGCTTTTTAATTACAGTACTGTTGTGATGGGAATAAATTTTTCAAGATATCTTACTACAAATTTTGCTATTGGGTTTAACGTAAAATATATAAATGAAAATCTCTGGCATATGAGTTCCACCGGATTTGCAATTGATATTGGTACTCTTTATAAAATACCAATTTTAAATGAACTTAGAATTGCATCCAGTGTCTCAAATTTTGGAACCAAAATGCAGCTCTCCGGAAGAGATGCTACAGTTATATATTCTTCGGGAGCCGGTAATGAAAATTTGATAAATTCCGGTATTGAACTTGACAAATTTGATCTTCCTCTAATTTTTAGATTTGGTATTTCTGCAGATGTTGTAAAGACTGAAAATTCCAGATTGACTATCGGTGTAGATGCAATTCACCCGAATGATAATTCAGAATATCTAAATACCGGATTGGAATATGCATGGAATGAGATTGTCCATTTTAGGGCTGGTTACAATTCTCTGTTTGAAGTGGACTCCGAAAAAGGATTAACGCTTGGTTTTGGATTGAACTATCGAATATTTGAACTGGTGAAAGCAAAAATAGATTATGCTTATCAAGATTTCGGCAGATTAAAAAGTGTACATTATTTTTCTGTTGGAATTGTTTTTTAGAAATGTGATGAAAAAATATTTACTAGCATTTTTCCCTTTAGTTTTCTTGTTGATTTCTTGCAAACATGAAAATGTTAAAACAGAGAATCCAAAAGAG
>JACRFC010000232.1 GCA_016234355.1 Ignavibacteriales bacterium | reverse complement strand
TGTCGGATATTCACTTTTTTCTTTTTTGAAATATTCATAAAAATCGTTTGCGGATTTATTTCCCTTGGCACAATCAACAAAAAGATCTTTTAACTGCCAATTGTATGTCATATCAAAAGCTTGATGAAGTTCGGGTAAACTTCCTTCAGCTAACATGAAGATGGGTTTTATGGCATCAAGCTGGGGGCGTACCCATTTCCAAAACTCAAGAGGAACCATTTCTGCAACATCGCATCGGAATCCGTCTATGCCGCATTCTTCGATCCAGAACTTCATAGCATCACGCATGTAATTCCACAATTCTTTATTGTCATAGTTTAGATCGATAACATCAGCCCAATCTGCTACGGGAGGGAAAAATTTTTCATTTCGATCTTTAGTAAAAAAATCGGGATGGGTTTTCGTCCAAACATTATCCCATGCTGTATGATTTGCCACCCAATCAATAATTACATGCATTCCAAGATCGTGAGCTTGCTTAACAACGGATTTAAAATCTTCAAGAGTACCAAACTCCGGATTAACAGCTGTATAATTTTGTACCGAATAGTAGCTTCCTAAGGATCCTTTTCTATTTAATAGACCGATCGGATTGATTGGCATAAACCAAAGTATTCCAATTCCCATTTCTTTTAATTTAGGCAAGTTCGAAGAAAACGCTTTGAAAGTTCCTTCGGGTGTGTATTGTCTTACATTCACTTCGTAAATCGTTGTGTTAACGCTCCATGAAGGATGTGTAACTAAACTTTCGTCTTTTGGATTTTGTGATGTGATATTGCTGCTTTGACATTGCGTAAAAAGCGGGAACGTAAACAACACAAGGATGAGAATAAAGATTTTATTTTTACTAACAGAAAGACGTTCTAACATTTAGCTGTCTCCTTAATAAGAGGTCAGGAAGCGTAAAACGAATTTACCAAAAATAAACGTTATATAAATTCATTTTTTGGTATTTTTATTTTAGTAAATAATTACATTTTAGAAATGAAAAAGCCCTTAAGTGACCCGACAATCAAATTTTTTGTAACTATTCTGGGATTGTTTATAATCTTTATTGCTCTTAAAGAATTACAGCACATTTTTATTCCGCTTGTAATTGCATATATCATGTTCTTCTTTTTCGAGCCGTTGAATAATTTCTTCGAATCTAAAAAAATACCGATGCCGTTTATAATTTTTATTGATCTCTTTTTAACCGTATCATTGTTTTACGGTATATCTGTAATAATTATTGATAGGTTGGGGGCGTTCAGCGTAAATCTGCCAATGTATGAAGCAAAACTTAATCACATTATAAGTACATCTGCAGTATCGCTCGGATTAAAGAACAGACTGTTAACACATTTCAATATATCGAAGATTCTTCAATCGGTTGATATTGGTGTTTTGGCAAGCGGGGTTTTCTCTTCAACCTTGACTATTGCCGCATCCGTTCTGCTGATCCTTTTCTTTTTTATATTTATTAATACCGGGCACAATAAAATTTTTGAAGCGATAAGAATGCGTTACGTTGAGCGCGAAATAAAATCTTCGCTCAAACAAATGAAGAAAGAGCTCAAATCATCAAAAGATAAAGATTCCGAAGACTCCCGGGATGAGGTGCTTGAAACTCTTACAATCCAACGCGAGTTAAAACTTAGGAAAACATTTAAGGATATTACGGAACAAGTACAAAGATATATTGTTACAAAATTCTTGATCAGTTTATCTGTCGGTATATTGGTCGGATTTATTTTATGGTTGTTCAAAATAGAATTCTTCATCATCTGGGCTTTCTTTGCTCTTCTGCTAAATTTTATTCCGAATGTTGGTTCTGTCTTTGCGGTTATAATGCCTTCGCTAATGGCGCTTGTTCAGTATGAATCATTCGGATATGCCGCTTTGGTTGCAGCGGTAATTATTGTTGTGCAGAATATTATCGGAAATATTATTGAACCTAAAATTTTCGGCGACCGTCTGGGACTTAATCCGCTTGTAATTTTACTTTCGTTATTAGTCTGGGGATATATTTGGGGTATTGTAGGAATGTTTTTGGCCGTTCCTTTAACTGCAATTGCAAAGATCATCTTGTCAAACTCATC
>JACRFC010000231.1 GCA_016234355.1 Ignavibacteriales bacterium | reverse complement strand
CTTTTTATTTATGACACAAAGAAATAAATCTATTTGAAAATGAAATAAAGAAAATATCCCATACCAAGAATCATAACAAGGAATATTATTCCCAGAAGAGAGTATAAATACAAAAGCGAATTAGAAAGTTTGTAATTACCCGCGGCTTCATTTTGTTTGGAATTAGTTATCGAGTCAATTTTTTTCATTAAAATTCCTTTCCATAAATATCTTCGTAACGCTTTATTCCGTCAAGAATAATTTTATATGCTTCTTCTTTACCAACAATTTTTTCTACAATTACATTTTTGTGTTCTAATTTTTTATAGTCTTCAAAAAATCTTTGCAGTTGTATCATTGTGTGCGGCGGCATATGTTCAAGATCATCTATATAATTAACAGAAATGTCATTCTTGGCTACAGCAATGATTTTTTCATCCTTCTCTTCATTATCAACCATCTCCATAACGCCGATAACTTTTGCTTCAATTAAACAGAGCGGATCAACTTCTACAGAACATATAACCAGAATATCAAGCGGATCTTCATCATCGCTTAGTGTGCGGGGGATAAAACCGTAGTTTGCAGGATAATGAACAGCAGAGAACAAAACGCGGTCTAACTTAAGAAGACCGCTTTTTTTATCAAGCTCATATTTTGTTTTAGAGCCTTCCGGAATCTCTATTATTGTATTTACAAATTCCGGAATATCATCGCCATAATGCACATGGTGCCAAGGATTGAAATACTTACTAATTTTATTTTCTGTCATAATTTGATCTTGTTGCCGTTATATTAATCAGCGCTTAACCTTCGCAATCCTTTCTTTGCAACTTCACTCTTTGGGTTTAATTTCAAAACAGCTTTATACCATTTAATAGCTTCATCATAATTTTGCAATTGATGATAACAAATAGCGATCATCTCGGTAGTGCCAACATCTCCCGATTTAAATTGAAGAATCTTTTTTAAATAAGGAAGTGCCGCATTATAATTCTGCTTGTCGTAAGCATTTCTTCCTAAAAAGAAATTTGCGCCATAGATTTCATCTTTGTATTGTCTTTCTTTTCCTTCAGACAGTTTAAGGCTTGTAATGTACTGATTGGATGCCTGCTGAGTTGAATCCATTTGGCTATAAGTCTGAGCTAGCCAATAATTTGTTGCAAAAGTTGTATCCACCAATTCTTTTGCTTTTAAGAAAGATTGCCTTGCTCCGTCCCAATCTTTCATATCATAATATGCAAAGCCCATATATCTGTAAGCTTGTTCATAGGTTGGGTCAATTTTTATTTTTGCCATATAATATTTAATTGCCAACTCATTGTTCTTATTTCTAAAATAATTGTTAGCCATATCCATAAACAAACTTGATTGCGTACTGTCTCTTTGAATTACTTTTTCATAGAATTTAATAGCAATGGAATCGGCTTTGATCATTTGAAATGCTTTGCCTGCGTTTTTCAAATCGCTTATTGTCATTAGCGAATCCGGAAGTGCTGAATAATATTTTCCGGCATCATCAAATTTTTGCAGACCGAATGATGAAATAGCCGCACTTTTATTCAGAACTACTTCCTCGGGATACTTTGTTAAACCTTCAACAGAGTATTTATATGCTTTTTCATAATTCTTTGATTCTAAAAAAGCTTTTGAGATTTTTAGATATGCATCTTTGGTTTGTTCGAAAGCTAAATATTTTTCGTAATAGGTGGCGGCATCATTATAATATTTTGCCAGATAAAGAATTGTTGCGGTTTCTAGAATCGCTTTTTTATTATTTGGGTCAATCTGAATAATCTTCAAATATTTATTACCGGCTTCTTTATATCTTTTTGATTTGTAGAGTAATTCCGCAGATTTAAATTTTAATTGAATATTTAATGAGTCCATTGCTTCGGCTTGCTCGTAATTTATAAGGGCATTCTCTGCAACATTCATTTTAGAATATGTATCGCCTAAATATTCATATAGTTTTATGTCGCTAAAATTCTTTTCGCGTAATTGAATTAAAAGCTTTAAAGCATCTGTTGTGTTGTTGTTATCTATAAACTCTTTAGCAATAGTTAAAACTTTAGAATACTCTTTATTTTTAATAGCTTTTTCACCATCGGCTAATGAGCTTTGTGCATTTACATTAAACGACAAAACAAAAAAGATTCCAATAAATAAAAGGGCTGTTTTTTTCATTTTTTTACCGTTGTTTTATTTCACCATTCTTATTGGAACAGTTGCCGGTCCCAAATTATTTTTTGCTACAATTTTCTGACCTTCAAAGCTTGTTAAGAAAGTTGCAAAACCCGAAGCCAAACCAATTCCAATATCATTCAAAAAAATAGTTGTAGTTCGTGTAAAAGGATAATTCTTAGTTATCAAATAAGCAGCATATGGTTTATAATATAACACTTCTCCATCACTCCTAATTTTTGAACCTAATTCTAAAACTCTAATTCCTTTTACATCATTTAACGTGTTAACCCCTACAAAACCAATACTTTTTTTTGTCTCTTTTACTTTGCTGATTGTCTCTTCTTCACTTTTAACTATTGTAATATTCTGAAGTTCCTTTTTATCGAGTACGTTTTCCTTCAAATATTCATAAACACCGGAATTGTGTTCCGGGACAAAAACTTTATAGTTTTTTGTTTCTCCGGATATTAAACTTTTTATTTCCTGAACCGTAATCTGATATTTTGAATTATTTGCGCTTACAATAGGAATAATAGCATCATAACAAAAATTAAAATAGCGCAGATCTAATTTTGATTTTTCAGAAAATGCTTTTTCTTCGGTGTTCAATCCTCTAGTGCTGATAAAAATCTTTGCTTCTTGATTAAGAACCGCCGCAATTCCTTCGCGCGCCTTAGCTGAAACTAATTCTATACTGCTGCCTGGGTAATGTACAACAAAAGTATCTCTTGCTGCTTTAACAACATTGTAAAGAGATTCATCAACATAACATTTAAGTGAGCCCTTGATAGGAGATATTTGACGTTCGTTGCAAGCGGTGAATATCAAAATAAAATAAAGAAACAGAAAAGATATTTTAGTTAGAGTCCTCATCTTTTATACGTCTTTTAACCTTGAACATAGTAGATAAAATTCTGAATGCGCCATAGAGAAAAAGAACAATTCCCATTGTTACTTTAAGTTGAGAAGGAAGATGGGCCGGAAATAAGTTTGTAAACAAAATTGCCAGCCCAAGTAAGATAAAAATGACGCCTGCAGTGTATGCAATATATGTCATCAGGTTTTTCATTGATCAGATAATTGGAATTTATAAGGTAATACAATCCAAACCGCAATCGGGTGATTGTTCTGCAAAGCAGGTGTGAAAGCTGACTTCATAGCGGCAGCTATCGCTGCATCGTTAAACAAATCTGAATCTGTTTTAATTACAACAGCTCTTCTCGGTTTACCTTCTTTATCAACCAAAACTTTTACATATACTCTCCCGGTTATTCCGGCGCGTTTTGCAATTTCCGGGTACTCCGGTGTTTTAGCTACAACCATTTCAGGATATTTCTCAACGGCAACGAAAGCATCCATGCCCGGCTCATCATCTTCAATTTTTATATCTTGAGTGATCTGTGTTTGCCCGCCAATATCATTACCCAAAGCAGGTGCTGCCTGTTGACTCATCTCTTGTTGCGTTGCAATTGTAGCTTCAGGTGGAGCTTGTTCATCTGGAACCGGAACCGGAACACCAACTGTAGGAGGTGCTACCGGACCCGCAACGGTTATTTGCGGAGGCGCTTCATTTGTAATTGAAGGCGGTGGACCAATATCACTATATTTTAATACTCTGCCGACTGTCGGCGCATTATCAAAATCTTCGCGAGTAATTTCTTGATAGATGTAATAGGAAGCTATTAAAAGTAAGTGAAGAAGTGTAGCAATCGCAACTCCTATTGCAAAATTTCTTGGGTAGAGCTTTTTTAATTCAAAAGCTCCATATACTCCGCCATTTTTTTTAAGTGCTATTGTTTCAGACATATTCATTCTCCCGGCTTATATGGTTGCTTTTGACATTTCTTTTTTATCGATTTCAGTCATTGGTGCAAAAGCACGTGAGTTAAGATCGGCTTGAACGCATTCGTCAACCAAATCAATCATAACATGATATTTTGCTTTTCTATCTATCTTAATAAGGACAACAAATTTAGGGTTCTCTTGTCTTTTCTCTTTTAGGAATTTTGGTAATTGTTCAAAAGTAAGTTTATGCGGCAGATCGAATCCTATATTCCAATAAAGGTTATTTTGTTCATCGCATCTGATAGTCAGCAAATTTGATTCAGCCATTTTTACTTCAACATCTTTATCCGGAGGAAGATTTATTTCAAGTGCCTGCGGTTTACGGAAGACGGTAGTTAACATAAAAAATGTTAACAGCAAAAAAGCAACATCTACCAAAGGGGTCATATCAATACGAATATTGAGTCTTTTCTTTGGTTTTCTTTTACCTTTTTTCTTTTTGTGTCCGCCGCCATCGCCGCCAACGTCACCACCAGCCATATTATTCTCCTATTTTAACTTTTTTTATCAACTTTGAAATTTGTTACCATGTTAAATCTGGTTATTTGAGCTTTCCGAAGTAGATCCATTATATCCTGTATAGTTCCAAATTCTGATTCAGCATCAGACTTAATAAATGTCATCAATTTTGGATTTGAAATTCTTGCTTTGATCAAGAGATCGCCAAGATTTTCCTGTTTAACTTCAACTGCCTGGCGAAGCCGATTGGGCTGACCAAACATTTTTTCCATTAATATAGAGGAATCAAAACCAAGGAATAGTCTTGAATCTTTACTTACGTAAAGAAGCATAGTATTCGATTCAGGAAGCTTTATCTCCGAATGTGAGTATGGAAAAATAACTTCAACTTCTTCTGCGGGTTTAAATTGAGTTGTAAGCATAAAGAAAGTAAGAAGCAAAAACGCCACATCCACCAGTGGAGTCATATCTATACGAATAGAGACTCTTTTCTTTTTAATGCGCGGCATTAATTACCTCACTTTTCTTTTAATAATTGCATAACGTTATAGTTTGCTTCATCAATTTGGTATGTGAAGTTATCTACTTTGTTTACGTAAAAGTTATAAGCAACAATACCAAGAATAGCAGCAAACAAACCTCCCGCTGTATTGATCAACGCTTCCGAAATACCGGTTGCAAGAGAAATTGCATCCGGCGCACCTGCTTGAGCAAGAGCTTTGAACGCACGGATCATACCGATAACCGTTCCAAGAAGACCAACCATTGTTGCAATAGATGCAATTGTTGAAAGTGCAATTAAGTTTTTCTCTAAAAGCGGTGTTTCCAACATCATTGATTCTTCAACTGAACGCTGAACTTCAACAAGTTTCTTTTCATTATCAACTGTTGAACCGGATGAGGTAACTTCTTGAAATCTGCTTAATGCTGCTTTTAAAACATTTGCTACAGAACCTCTTTGTGCATCACAAGAAGCTATGGCGTCATTTATTTTATTCGCTCTGATTTGATCGATTACTTTTTTAAAGAATTTTGGAATTGCTTGTTTACCGGCAGCTTTTTTAAGTGAAAGTGCTCTTTCAATAATAATTGCAAATACCATAATTGAAAGACAAATTAATAATGCAACAAGCGGACCGCCAACGTAAACCATACCCATGATGTTGCCGCCTAATGGAACTTCCTTTGTTCCTTTTGTTGCATAGTCTGCAAAATTAGCCGGATTGCCAAGTATAAATTCATAAATACCAAAAGCTGCGACTAAGGCAATGAAGAAAAGAATTACGATAAAAGCAGATTGTTTCATTGTTACTCTCCTGTTAATAAATAAATATGTTACTTAAAGTACAGCCAATTTACGTGCCTATTTATTAAAGCCGAAATTTTCCTTAATTAAATCGTAAAAACCAGTGATATGTTTAGATTACGATCTGTTGGAAAGCTGAAAAGATTCAATGTGAAAGTAAGACGATTTCATTTTGCAATCAAGTGAAAATAATGGTTGTAATTAAAAGATTTATGGTATTTCAAAATGAAATTATCTTAATACCTAATGAAATTTTAATCCGTTTTTTTAAAACCTGTTATGTTAATCCTTATAGCCCGTAAAGCTTTCTTTTTCTCCACAATGTTGTTTCGGATATTCCGAGAATCTTTGCGGCTTCTTTAACATTTGAGGCGATTTTTAGAGTCTCTATTATATGTAATTTCTCAAGGTCTTCAATTTTCTGCATTGAATATGTATTCTGTTTCGGTTTGAAGTTTATGATTTCAGGAGGAAGATATTCTGATTTGATTATACTGTCTTTTGCAAAAACTAAAAGCCGCTTAATAACAGTCTCAAGTTCACGAATATTTCCCGGCCAATCGTAATTTGAAAGAAGCTTCTGTGTCTCACCGGGAATTGTAATCTCATTTCCGCCGGAATATTTTTTTATGAAGTAGTCTATAAGCACAGGCACATCATTTTTTCTTTCACGAAGAGGAGGCAGTTTTATTTTTACGCCTGCTATTCTAAAATAAAAATCGTCGCGCAGCATTCCAGAACTTAAATCATGTTCTACATTTCTGTTTGTTGCACTGATAACTCTTATGTCAATATTGCGGGTAATGCTTTCGCCCACTCTTTCAAATTCCATGCTTTGAAGAAACCGAAGCAATTTTAGCTGCATAGATTTTGGAATTTCTGCAACTTCATCTAAAAAAACCGTACCGGTATCTGCAAGCTCCAGTCTTCCTATTCTATCTTTAATTGCATTTGTAAAAGCGCCTTTAACATGCCCGAATAGTTCGCTTTCAAAAAGATTTTCCGGGATAGCAGAACAGTTAATAATGATAAACGGATTGCTGCTTCTTAAACTATTTTTATGAATAAATCTTGCAAGGACTTCTTTTCCTGTTCCGCTTTCACCTTCGATCAAAATCGGAATGTTGCTGTCGGAAATATCTTTTGCAGTTCTTAAAATATCTCTTACTTCGTTATTTGAACTTACAAAATCATCATCGTCAAATTTTTCGTCTATTTGATAAGCTAATCCCTTCAACTTTTTACTCAGCCGGTGATGCTCATATACACGTTCTATAATATGGAGGAATTCTTTGTGAGTAAATGGTTTCGTAATATAATCGTAAGCTCCTTTTTTGATCGCCTCAACAGCAGATTCAATTGAACCATGTGCGGTCATCAATACAACTGTTGTATCGGGTGAAGATTTTTTTAATTCATGAAGAACTTCAATACCGTTCATCGGCAGCATTTTCAAATCAATAAAAGCAAGATCAAAATAAACTGTTTTTGCTCTGGCAAGTCCATCTAAAGGATTTGCAAAAACCTCAGGAGAATAGCCGTATGAACTAAGTGAAAGCTCAATGGTTTTTAAAATATTTACTTCGTCATCAATTACAAGAATTTTTCCTTTGTGCATTACGCTTCCGGCAATTTTATTTGAAATGTACTTCCTTTACCAAGATCACTGAACGCTTTTATTTCACCGTTATGTAATTCGATCACTTCTTTTGCAATGGAAAGACCAAGCCCCAAGCTGCCGGGGGCTGAATCATCTATCTGTATAAATTTATCAAATATTTTTTTCAAGTTATCGGGACTGATACCAATTCCTGTATCGGAAATTTCGATTAGCAAATTTCCATTGTTTCTTGAAAAATTAACTTTTATTTCTCCTCCGGCAGGAGTAAACCTTAAGGAATTAGATACTAAGTTTTCCAGAGCGCTGATCATATTATCATAACTGCCGTTGATCTTTAACTTATTACTTTTATCAATGATCTGAAGATTAACCTTTTTTTCTTTTGCTTGAATTGAAAATTTCTTTGAAATATGCTCTGCAAGTTTTTGAGCTTCGAATTTTTCGAACTTACTTTTACCAATATTAGACTCAAGTTTTGTCAGCTCAAGTATTTCATACACAAGTCTGTTGAGTCTTTCAAAATCTTCTTTCATTGATAAAATAAGTTCATTTTGATTTTGAGATAGATTGCCCACAACCCCATCTTCCAATATTCCTAATGCCATGCCTATTGAAGTAAGCGGAGTTTTAAGTTCATGAGATACTTTAGCAATAAACTCCGACTTCATGCGATCAAGTTCTTGATACTTTGTAATATCATTAAAAACAATTACAGTCCCTTTCATATTGCTTTCCGGAATATCAAGAGAAGCGGCAATAACCTTAAAATATTTTTGCTCTCCGTTTCCGTATTTAATATTTATTATATCCTCTTTTTGATAAAGATCTTTACTCACTTGTGTTGTATCATTTTTTGAACCGTTAGTTTGCGGTGCAAGTATTTTTTTTATGTTATGCTGTGTAAGAAGATTTTCTCCAAACACTTCGTTAAACGTTTTATTAGAAAGCATAACATCAAAATTCTCATCCACCATTAACACCGGTTCGTTCATGCTTTCTATTATTAGTTCCGATTTTTTCTTTTCATACAAAATCTTATTTAGATTAAACCGTTCGTAAACCTGAAGTTTTTCGCTCATCTTATTAAATTCTTCTGCCAGTGAACTTATCTCGTCGCCATTTTCATCAATTTCAATTCGTTCGTTAAAATCTCCTTCCGCAATGTGTTTGACCGATTGCCTAAGATTTGAAATCGGTTTAACAATGTAATCTGAGAATTGAGAACCAAAAGCAAGACTGATTGCTATCGCTCCGAAAAGAATTATAAGAATTGTAATGGTTGCGCCTTGCGTAATGTCCTTTACACCGGATACTGCGTTATTCAATGCGGAGTGATTGATTTCAAGAATGCTATTGTTTCTTTTTTTAATAGATTCGATTTCGTCAACGAACCGCACAAAATCACTTTGCAGCGTTTGCCTCTTGTTGGGGATATAAATGTTATAATCGATATTGTCGGAGATATCTTTAACAAACCTTTGGTATTCGGAATTTAATTCATCCAGAATATTTTTAATGTCTTTTTCTTCGGATGCGGGGACAGCTTCGCGGGCGCGGTCATACCAGTAATAAAAATCCTGTTTCGTTTTTTCAAAAAGCTTTTCGCCTACTTCAAAATTTTGATTATACATTATTACTATTGACTGCAACTGCTCATCAAGAGCGCGGCCCATATTATCTGCAGCTATAATGCTTGTATAATTCTGCTGCATTGTAATTTTGATCTGCTCATTAAGACGGTAAAAATTATAGATACTCCATAATGTTGCAAAGAACATGATGAGCAGTATTACCGTAAAACCAAGCAAAATTTTACTGCGCAGACTTGTTGTGTAAAGCTTAAGCATTTAAGCAAAACCTCTTTTATCGCTCCATTTAAAATAGGTTATTGAATTGCTTAAATAAACACCTTTTTTGTAATTTGGATTTATCAACTCATAAAGGGAAATAAAATGCTGCGGGAAAAACTAATAAATAAAAAAATCGGTTCTGATAAAAATTTTAATTGGAGGAGCTACGAACCGGTTCGGTTAGAGGGATTTAGCGATGCAGTATTTGCGTTTGCCGTAACACTTCTTGTTGTTTCACTTGAAGTACCTAAAACATTTGATGAACTGCTCGAAACAATGAGAGGGTTCTTAGCATTTGGACTTTGCTTCTCTCTCCTCGTGTGGATTTGGTATAACCAATACATTTATTTCAGAAGATTTGCATTGAATGACGGATATGTTTTTACTCTTAATGCACTGCTAATTTTCGTTGTTCTTTTCTACATCTACCCTCTTAAGTTTTTATTTACATTTCTCGCAAATATTCCACTGGGCTTGATTGGATGGAGCAGATTAGAAGATTCTTACAATATGATTAGAGCAGATCAAATGCCAGCTTTGATGGTGATTTATAGTGTCGGTTATCTGCTTGTATTTTTTGTCTTGTTTTTGCTCTATCTGCATGCATATAAAAAGCGAAACTTTTTAGAATTAAGTGTTTCTGAAATCATAATTACAAAATCGGAAATACAATCCTCTGCGCTTAACATGGGGATTGCATTGATATCTATATTCATAGTGCTGATTGGCGGAGTCGCTTTCGCTTCTTGGGGAGGGTGGATTTACTGCTTAGTCGGTCCAACAATGGCAGTTAATGGTTCTATTATGGGTAAGAAAGCTAAACGCATAGTTGATATAAATATTTAAAAAAATTTAGGTTTATTACTCATTGATTACTTTAGACTAACCTATCACAAAATGTATCGCCCTATGAAAAAAATATATTTACTTCTGTTTTTTGTTTTATCCACACAAGTCTTTGCACAATTCGGCTCACAAGATTCCGGCGGAAAACTTTCTCCTCTTCAAGCTTGTTATGATGTAAAATTCTATGATATTAGTATCAGAATAGATCCTGCAGA
Source organism: Ignavibacteriales bacterium (assembly GCA_016234355.1). Classification (GTDB taxonomy): domain Bacteria; phylum Bacteroidota; class Ignavibacteria; order Ignavibacteriales; family Melioribacteraceae; genus Fen-1258. Next base: position 6,008 of record JACRFC010000231.1, on the reverse strand, counting down.
AAAAGCAATTGCCGGTTCTGTAATAATGAGAGCAGAAGCCATTAAAGATTTAAATAAAATTTTAGTTGATCTTGATACTACATTCCAAATCGAATCAATTCAGATGATAACGAAAGACAAAAAAGAAATTGATCTGAAGTTTACACATGAAGGCGGAAAAATCTGGATTGATTTTTCCAATACAATAAACCGCGGCGAAATATTTTCAACAAAAATTGATTATGCAGGAGTTCCTAGAATTCCAAAACATCCGCCATGGGATGAAGGAATAGTTTGGTCAAAATCAAAGGATGGAAAAGATTGGGTTACAGTAACTTGTCAAGGAGGGGGCGCTGATGTGTGGTGGCCCTGCAAAGATCATCCATCTGATGAGCCGGATTCAGTTTCACTTCATTTCACCGCAACTTCAGATTTAATTCTTGTAAGCAACGGAAAATTTATTTCATCAACCGAAAACAACAACGGAACAAAAACATGGAATTGGTTTGTATCAACTCCAATTAATAATTACGGAGTAATTTTTTATCTCGGTCCCTATAAGCGGATAGATTATGATTACACAAGTGTAACGGGAGAAAAATTTCCGTTTACTGTTTGGGTCCTTCCGGAAAATTATGAGAAAGCAAAAGAACATGCCCCGCAGTTTTTAACTCATATGAAAGTAATGGAAGAACTTATCGGACCATATCCTTTCCGCGGCGATAAATATGCTGTTGTTGAAGCACCTCATCTCGGCATGGAACATCAAAGTGCTATTGCATACGGCTATGGCTGGAAGGATCATCCGAAGTTTGCTTTTGACTGGCTTCATCATCACGAATTTTCTCACGAGTGGTGGGGAAATCTTGTTACATGCAGAGATTGGAGTGATTTCTGGATTCACGAGGGAATAGGAACTTACATGCAGCCGCTCTATCTGGAAAAAATTTTCGGTAAAGATGAATACTTCCGATATATGAAATTCATAAAACATTTTGCCAATAAAAATCCGGTTGCACCGCGAGGTGAAAAAACTTCGGGTGAAGTTTATAATAACGATATTTATTATAAAGGCGGGTGGATAATGCACACCCTCCGCTATTATCTTGGCGATGAAACATTTTTTAAGGTGCTTAGAAGATGGGCTTATCCAACTGAAGAGATGGAAAAAATAAAAGATGGAAGACAATGCCGGATTACTACAACTGACGAGCTAATGGATATGGCAGAAAAGATTTCCGGTAAAAAATTAGATTGGTTCTTCGAAGTTTATCTTAGACACGCACCTTTACCGATTCTAAACGTGAAAAATCTAAATAGCAAAGTTGAGCTAAGCTGGGAAACTGAAAATAATTTTCCATTCCCTCTTCCGGTGGAAGTAACTGTTGCTGGAAAAACTGTTCGTGTTGAAATGAATAACGGAAAGGGCTCAATAGATTTGCCTCAAGGAAAGGATTTCGCTGTTGATCCTCTTGGCTGGTTATTAATGGATCAAAAAAAATAATTTATGTTTTGATTTTTTGTAGAGTTCTTTTAACAAAGAATTTCTTAACAAGAAAGCAAGGGATTCTTCGTTTCATTATATTTCGCATAGGTTCTAATAAATAAAAACAAATAAAAACTTCTATGAATGAAATACTAATTCTTTTAATCATCGGTCTTGCTGCCGGTTTAGTTAGCGGAGTTCTTGGTATAGGCGGCGGAATAATTATTATACCGATGCTTGTAGGATTTTTGGGTTACACACAAAAAGATGCCCAGGGAACTTCACTTGGTCTTCTTCTTCTTCCTATAGGAATCCTTGCCGTAATGAATTATTATAAAGCCGGGCATGTAAATCTTAAAGCCGTCGGTATTATGGTTGTTACATTTGTTATCGGAAGTTATTTGTCGTCATTATATGCTGTTAATCTTCCCGAAGGAGTTTTGAAAAAAATCTTTGCTGTATTTCTTATCCTTTATGCTATTAAATTATTGACGGGCAAATAAAAATTATTTATAACGAAGGTCGAGGATTAAATACCACGACCGGGTTTTAAAAAATCCCTTCCCTTGGGGAAGGGCTGGGATGGGCTTTTATTAACAGCATAGCAAGAGGCAAATATTTTCTCTAAACCGCTTTCAAGAACCGCATCTGTTTTAATTGCATTACTTGTTACTTTCTTCTGGTCAACATCATTCATAATAATAAAGTGGGAATTGCGTGATATTCCACCGCTGACTTTTGCCGGGTTGCGTTACTTCTTAGCTTTTATGTGTCTGCTTCCTTTTATGTTAACAAAAGAAAAAATCGCTGAGGTAAAAAAAATAGACGGAAAAGATTGGCTTCTATTATCTGCTCTCGGACTTCTCTTTTATACTTTAACTCAAGGAACTCAATTTATCGGATTGTCGCTTCTTCCCGCAGTAACAGTAAGTCTGCTTCTAAATTTTACTCCGATCTTTGTAACCGTTATAGGAATTTTTCTTTTATCTGAAAGACCTTCTGTGCTTCAATGGTTAGGTGCAAGTTTATTTATAATTGGGATCCTTGCTTACTTCTATCCCGTTGATCTATCCGAAAGTAAAACTCTTGGAATTATTGTGATGACAATTGGAGTTTTCTCCAACGCATTTTCTTCCGTCTTGGGTCGCGGAATAAATCGAAGCGGTAAATTCCATCCTTTAACGGTTACAGTTGTAAGCATGGGCATCGGATCAATCATAATATTGATTATTGGCCTAACAACACAAGGATTGCCGCATTTGAGCTTAACCAATATTTTATTTTTACTTTGGCTTGCAGTTGTAAATACGGCTTTTGCATTTACGCTTTGGAATTTATCTTTGAGAACACTTACTGCTATGGAATCCAGCATAATAAACGGAACAATGTTAATACAAATTGCTTTTCTTGCATGGATCTTTATTGGTGAACCTGTAACTTGGCAGGAAGGAATTGGAATGTTAATAGCTGCGGCCGGAGCAATTGTTGTTCAAATCAAAAGAAGAAACTAATTTTAAGTATCGAATTGAACTCTCAACAAAAAATCATAAATAACCCGATGAAAAATTTTATCTGCTTAATTCTACTTTTTACGTTTTACTTAAACGTACATCCTCAATCGAAAAAAGATTTATGGATTATCTCCGCTCCTGCCGGCAAAGAGTTTACTAAAATTGATCTGAACGGAAAGACGGTTATTCCCAACGGCAGATTTATTACTCCTTTAGGGAAAACAATTGTTACTGCACCTCATCCGTACGGATTAACTTTAAGTCCGGATGGAAATGTTCTTGTTACTGCAAATTCCGGAACCGATCCTCTTTCGATTACATTGATAAAAAATATATTGAGCGGAGATCCTATCGTTCAACAAATTCCGCCCGGCGCAAATACAGATAAAGGTGTTCTTGCATCTGTTTTTATGGGACTGGCAATTTCTCCCGATAATAAAATTGTTTATGTCGCCGGCGGACAAACAAATAAAATTTACTTGTTCGAAATTTCAACCGGAAATAAAATTGATTCGATTGATTGCGCATACGCAGATGATCAATTCGATTACACACACGGATATATCGGTGATTTGGTTTTATCAAACGGCGGAGAAAAAATTTATGCGGTTGATCAAATCAATTTTAGAATGATTGTTGCAGATACAAAAACAAAATTGCTTGTTCAAAGTGTACCGGTGGGAAGATATCCTTTCGGTATAACTCTCTCGCCGGATGAAAAAAATATTTTTGTTGCTAATGTTGGAATGTACGAATACAAACGTATCCCGGGCATAACAAACAAAAATGTTAAAGAGAAAGGATTAACTTTTCCGCCTTACGGTTATATGTCTAAGGAATCGCGGAATGGTGTTAAGATCGGTGATATCAAAGTTCCGGGTTTAGGTAATCCGTATTCTTCAAATGCTTTTTCGGTCTTTATAATAGATAACAAAGATCCGAACCATCCAAAAGTTATTACAAAAATAAAAACGGGTAACCGGATCGGAGAATTGATCGAAGGGATTCCGGCTGTCGGAGGTTCAAGTCCAAACTCTCTTGCTGCAACAAATAAATATTTGTTTGTTAGCAACGGAACGAACGATAATCTTTCGGTTATTGATATTCAAAAGAAAAAGATTGTAAAGACGATAAAACTTGTACTGGATGATCGTTTAAATAATTTACGCGGCATAATTCCATACGGACTTACGCTCTCGCCGGATCAAAAAAGATTATATGTGGCGGAATCGGGAATTAATGCTGTTGCAGTGATTGATATAGATAAAATGAAAATTCTCGGACACATACCAACGGGCTGGTTCCCTGCTAAATTAAAAGTAAGTATAGATGGGAAAAAATTGTTCGTCGCAAATGCAAAAGGATACGGCAGCGGGCAGAACGGCGGAGAAAATTTTCAACCCGGACCTGAAGGAACTTATATTGGCAGCTTAATGAAAGGAACTGTCTCGATAATTGATATTCCAAAAGATGATGAACTGCCCGCACTTACTCAAAAAGTGATTGATAATAATTTTTTAATTGAGAAATCATCATCACAAAAATTTTCTGAAAGAAAAAATAATCCCATTCCTCTTTATCCAAAAGAAAAGATTAGCCCGATAAAACATATCGTCTTCATTTCAAAAGAAAATAGAACTTATGATGAGATATTTGGGAACATCAAAAATGGAAACGGCGATTCAACACTTGCCCGTTATGGAAAAAATGTTTCTTTCACAAATAAAAAGAAAACTCTCGAAGTAAAAAATGCTACAGTGATGAAAAACCATATTGAATTGGCACGGCGGTTTGCGATCTCCGATAATTTTTATGTTGATTCGGATGTTTCCTCCGACGGGCACCGCTGGCTTGTAAATACTTATCCTAATGAATGGGTAGAAACAATCGTTCCGGCTGATTACGGTAAAAACAGAGATGTAAAAGAAGATTCGAAAGCTATAGGAGCTTTTGGTATCAATCCAACTGCAGGAGCTATCTATCCCGAAGATTACAACGAAGCAGGATCTATGTGGGATCATCTCGAAAGAAATAAAATAGATTTTTTTAATTTTGGTTTCGGGATGATGTTCGAACCGGCTTCTTACGAAGCAAGTTATAAATACGGCGGGGTTAGACATTACGTAAATTATCCGGTTCCACGCCCAATATTTAACAAAACTTCCCGCATCTACCCAACATATAACACTTCTATTCCCGATCAATTTAGAATTGATATGTTTAAAAAAGAGTTTAACAAGAAGTGGATGGGAAAAGGAAAAAAGATGCCGTCTGTTCTTACCGTTATTGTACCGAATGATCATGGTGCGGGTGAGCGTCCGGATGCCGGATATCCATTCCGCGAAAGCTACATGGCAGATAATGATCTTGCAATCGGACGTATCGTTGAGTTTCTTTCCCACACGCCGTACTGGAAAAATATGATGATCGTAATTACTGAGGACGATGCGCAGAATGGTGTTGATCATGTTGATGCGCATAGAAGTATTCTGATGGTTATCTCTCCTTATGTGAAGAAAAATTATGTAAGTCATGTTCATTATAGTTTCGGCAGCATCTTCAAAACTTTCTGGAATGTTCTCGGCGTTCCGTACTTAAACCAATTTGATGCCGGTGCAAATGATTTTGAAGATTTCTTTACCGATAAACCGGATTTTACACCGTACAATGCTTTAGATATAGATAGAAGAATTTTCGATCCGCAGAAAGCATTAGCTCCGTTTGATGAAAAATTTGATTGGAAATCTCTGAAAGAATCTCCAGAAATTGACAACGTTAAAGACATGATGCGCGAAGCTAAAGAGAAGGAGAAAGACCGTAAAGAAAACAGAGAGCGGATAAAATAATCTCTCTATGTTTCTCTGTGTAATTTATTTCACGGAGTTTACTGAGATTACACAGAGAACTACAGAGAAAGAGAACTAATTAATTATGGATAAGCTTAGAATTACGTCTATCGGAGAAATATTATTTGATGTTTATCCTAACAAGAAGCGATTAGGCGGGGCATCTTTTAATTTTATTTATCACAT
>JACRFC010000229.1 GCA_016234355.1 Ignavibacteriales bacterium | reverse complement strand
CAATTTTGATGGTATCGGTGTCAAAACCGCCAGTTGTGTTTTATTGTTTGCATTGGATAGAAATATCTGCCCCGTTGATACTCATGTTCACAGAACAACAAACAGGATAGGTATCGTTTCTGAAAAGACACCTGATAAAACTTTTTTTGCTCTTAATAAAAATTTTCCCGAAAGAATCGCCCATTCATTTCATACAAATCTTATTCGTCTTGGACGTGAAATTTGTAAACCAACAAACCCAAACTGCGGAATTTGTCCGTTGAATAAAATCTGCCGCTATCCCGATAAAAATTTTGATTTAAGGAAAGAAGTATCCAAACGGGATTTTATGCTTTTGGATAACGTTGACAATTGAACGAACATCACTCCGATCTTGTTTTGAAGTAAAAAGGAGCTCATGTTTGTTTTCAGGACTCATATCTTTATATTTCAGCACAATTTCCAATCCGATTGAGAGATTTCATTGAATAAACAGTACGATATTGCAATTCTTGGCGGAGGTCCGGGCGGATATGTAGCTGCTATTAGAGCCGCACAACTTGGATTCAAAACTGTTATAATAGATAAGGATAATCTTGGCGGAATTTGCCTGAACTGGGGATGTATTCCTATAAAATCTTTACTGAAGAATGCCGAGATATTTGACCTGATGAAGAATCATTCAAATGAATTTGGAATTTCTGTTCAGGGATTGAGTTTTGATTTTAATAAGATCATTAAAAGAAGCCGTGATATTTCCGACCGCATTACAAAAAATGTTGAATTGTTGATCAAGAAAAATAAAATTGATCGAATACGCGGATATGGAAAATTAGTTTCAAAAAATCAGATTGATATTTTTGATAGTAACAGCAAAAAGATTGATTCCGTTTCATCTGAAAAAATTATTATTGCAACCGGTGCAAGACCGAAGTCTGTTCCGGCAATTCCTGTTGATAAAAAAAATATTATTACATCAACAGAGGCAATGAACTTACCGGCGCAGCCAAAAGAGTTGATTGTAATTGGAGCGGGAGCTATCGGGATTGAATTCGCATATTTCTACAATGTTCTCGGAACAAAGGTTACTGTCATAGAAATGATGGATCAAATTCTGCCGGTTGAAGACAAAGAAGTTTCTGAAACTTTATACAAAAATTTCAAGAAACGCGGCATCGATATTTATACCTCTTCAAAAGTTGAAAAAGCAGAAGTAAAAGGAAATGAAGTAATTGTAACTATAGAAAAAGACGGAAAGAAAATAGAATTGAAATCTGAAAAAGTTTTATGTGCAATTGGCGTTACCGGAAATGTTGAAGGATTTGGTCTCGAGGAATTAGGAATCGAGAATTATAAAAATCATATTAAAGTTAATAAGAACAATTACGAAACAAATGTTCCTAAAATTTATGCAATTGGTGATGTAATTGGTCCGCCGTGGCTTGCACACGTTGCTTCGGCTGAGGGAATACATTGTGTGGAAATGATCAAAGGAATGAATCCAGGTACAATTAACTATGACAACATACCCGGTTGTACTTATTGTAATCCTCAAATTTCAAGCGTTGGAATGACGGAAGCTAAAGCTCGTGAGAATGGATATGAATTAAAGATCGGAAAATTTCCATTCATGGCAAGCGGAAAAGCATTTGCAGTTGGCGAGCGGGAAGGATTTGTTAAATTAATTTTTAATGCAAAGTATGGAGAACTACTTGGCGCACATATAATTGGTCCGGAAGCAACAGAATTGATAGCAGAACTAACTCTTGCAAAATCTATGGAAGCAACATTCGAAACAATAATAAAAACTGTTCATGCACATCCGACATTATCAGAATCAATAATGGAAGCAGCGGCTAACGCTTATGGCGAATCAATCCACATATAGAACTTTTGATTACTGCGATCCCGGTATGATTGATTACAATCAAGCATGGGATCTGCAAAAAGAAATTTTTGATCTTCGTCATCGAAACGAAATTAACGATACACTTTTTCTGTTGGAACATCCGCATACTTACACTCTTGGCAAGGTAGCAGAGAAAGAAAATTTAATCAGTACTAATGAGCAGTTGAAAGAACTTGGAATCAGCGTTTATGAAATTGACCGGGGCGGAGATATTACTTATCATGGACCGGGACAGATCGTTGGTTATCCAATAATTAATTTAAGTGATTGGAAAGAAGATACACACGAATATTTACGCGCACTCGAAGAAGTAATAATTAAAACTTGTTCGGATTACGGATTGAACACAAATCGAAATCCAAAATATACCGGAGTGTGGTTAGGAGAGCGAAAAATAGCAGCAATAGGAATTAAAGTGAGCAGATGGATTACGATGCATGGATTTGCTTTCAATGTGAATACGGATTTGGCTTATTTTGACGGAATTATTCCTTGTGGAATAAAAGATAAAGATGTTACTTCGCTTCAACGTGAACTTGGCACTGAAATTAATTTGAGCGAAGTGAAAGGAAAACTTGTTAAGAATTTCCAAAATGTTTTTGGTTATACTAAATTCATTAAGAAAGAAAAAAGTTGTTACATAAAAGAGCTAGAAAAGATATCTTCGTGATGAAGTGTCTTGTGATAAAAACTTTATCACTAAGACTTTCAATACAAAGAAGGGAAATTGTAAATGGCAAAAGAAATAAAATCAGAAGTTACCATAGATAAAAGTAACGGTTCAAATCCAACCGGTAAAATAGATTCATTCGGCGGAATGACTAAAGACGAGTTAATGAATGTACTTCGTCTTATGAATCTTTCCCGCACGATGGATATTAAAGTGATGAATCTTCTTAAACAGGGTAAAGCATTTTTTCATATTGCCGGTGCCGGACATGAAGCAACCCAAATCGCATTTGGCTTAGCAATGAAAAAAGGTATTGATTGGGCTTTCCCTTATTATAGAGATATGTGTTTTATGTTAACGCTTGGTATGAAACCGGAAGATGCATTCTTAGCATTTCTTGCAAAAGCAGATGATCCGCTTACAGGCTCCAGACAAATGCCGTGTCATTGGTCGTCAAAAGAATTTAATGTACCCACACAATCAAGTCCTACAGGGACACAATTCCTTCAAGCTGTGGGTACGGCGCTGGCAATGAAGAAAAAAGGAATCAACGGTGTTGTTTATGTAAGCAGCGGAGAAGGAACTACATCTCAAGGAGAATTTCACGAAGCAGTTAACTGGGCATCGCGCGAAAAACTTCCGGTTGTTTTTGTAATCCAAAATAATAAATGGGCAATTTCCGTCCCTGTACAAAATCAAACAGGCGGAAAGAATGCATCCATTCTTGAAATGATGAAAGGTTTTGAAAACCTCTTGCGTTTAGATGTTGTTGGAACTGATTTCCTTCAAGTGAATGCTGCTGCACAATCAGCATTTAAATACGCAAGACAGGGTAAAGGTCCCGCATTAGTTGAAGCTCATGTTGTAAGATTGTTCTCTCATTCATCGTCGGATGATCAGAAAAAATACAGACAGGATGATTCGCTGCAAGAAGATCTAAAAAAAGATCCGATCGAGATCTTTACAAATGTTTTGAAGAAGAAAGAAATATTAACCGAGCTGGCATATTCAGAATTTAAAAAAGAAATTGTACATCATGTGAACGAAGCTGCAGATTGGGCATTGAAACAAGAAGAACCGAAACCCGAATCTGCTGTTAGATTTGTTCTTGATGAATCCGGCAAACGAGATCGTCTCGATTATGAAAAAGGAAAGATTGATGGTAAGCCTGTTGTATTGGTTGATGCAATTAACCATGCGTTAAAAGAAGAAATGGATCGTAATGAAAAAATATATCTATTCGGTGAAGATGTCGCAGATGGTAAGGGCGGAGTTTTTACTTCAACAAAAGGTCTCTCAACAAAATTTGGAAACGATAGAGTATTTAATTCACCTTTAGCCGAAGCAAGTATAGCAGGAGTAGCAATCGGTATGGCATTAAGCGGCTTGAAACCGTGTGTGGAAATTCAATTTGGAGATTACATTTGGCCGGCTTTCATGCAGTTCCGCGATGAAATGGTTATGTATCGTTACCGCTCGAATAATTTGTTTGAAGCGCCGGTAGTTACACGCGTTGCTGTCGGAGGATATATTCACGGCGGATTATACCACAGCCAAAACATCGAAGCATTCTTTGCTCACATGCCCGGATTGCTGATAGCTTATCCATCAAATGCTTCTGATGCAAAAGGTTTGTTGAAAACAGCTTTACGTTTGAATGACCCGGTATTGTTTCTTGAGCATAAAGGATTGTACCGCCAAAGTTATGCTTCTTCAGTTGAACCGGATGCTGATTATTTATTGCCATTTGGGAAAGCGAAAGTAGTTAGAGAAGGAAATGATCTTTCAATTATAACTTATGGCGCAATGGTGCATGAATCTAACTTTGCTGTGAAGAAATTAGAAGATGACGGATACTCAGTTGAAATTATTGATATAAGAACAATAGCACCGCTTGATGTGGAAACAATCTACAAGTCAGTAAAGAAAACCGGTAAAGCGATTGTAATTCATGAAGATACTTTAACTGCAGGATTCGGTGCTGAGATTGCTGCACTTATAACAGAGAACTGTTTTGAATCTTTAGACGGACCTGTAAGAAGAATTGGTGCTTTTGATGCACCTATTCCTTTTGCGCCAAATTTAGAATATGCAATTCTTCCAACAAGAGAAAAAATTTATAAATCATTAAAGCAATTATTGGAATATTAAACTGTAGCGCAGAATCGTATTCTGCGCACAAAAATATGCACAGATTATGAATCTGTGCTACATTACTCGGAGAAGAAATGAAAGTTGATGTTGTAATGCCCCAAATGGGTGAGAGTATTAACGAAGGTACGTTGCTCAAATGGCATAAGAAAAAAGGTGATCGAGTTGAGAAAGATGAAATTATCTATGAGATAAGTACAGATAAAGTTGATACGGAAATACCAAGTCCTGAAGATGGTATCTTGATCGACATTAAAGTATTTGAGCAGGAAACCGTTGAGGTTGGAACTGTTGTAGCAGTAATTGAGACAAACGGGGAAGCCGCATCTGTTCAAACTGAAGAAAAGAAAGCAGAGACTCCTTCAACAACACAAGTTGGTGGTGAATTAATTGATATACCCATGCCTAAGATGGGTGAGTCAATTATGGAAGGAACGATCTTGAAGTGGCATAAAAAAGTTGGTGATAAAATTACACGTGATGAAATTATTTTTGAAATTAGTACCGACAAAGTTGATACTGAAGTTCCTTCTCCGGTTGACGGTACACTCGCAGAAATTTTATTTGGTGAGAACTCAACAGTTGAAGTTGGGGTTACAATTGCAAAAATATCTTCGAGTGGTGGAATAGTTAAACCAAAACTTGAACAAGATCCCGTCAAAGATACGCCGGGCAAGCAAGAGCACGAGCATAAGCAAGAAAAAAAGTTCACGAATATTATCAACCAGAAACAGCCGATTGTTACGTCAAACAGATTTTATTCTCCACTCGTTCTTAACATTGCTCGTACAGAAGGAATTTCTATGAGCGAATTGGAAACCATACCGGGCAGCGGTATTGGAGGAAGATTATCTAAAAACGATCTTCTCAATTATATTCAGAGCGGAAAGAGCGGCAAAGTTTTATTTGCTACTTCCGAAACTGTTTCTAATTCTTCAACCCCGAAACAAAAAAGTACTTCCGGGCAAAGAGAAGAAATTATTCCGATGGATAATATCCGGCAGAGAATTATGAATCACATGTTAAATAGCAAGAATACTTCAGTTCATGTTTCTGCAATGATTGAAGTAGATATGTCGCGTATATACAACTTCATCGAAAAGAACCGCGATGCGTTTGCTAATGAAGGCATTAAACTTACTTACATGCCGTTCATTTCTTTTGCAGTAATCAAAGGATTGAAAGAATTTCCTCTGATGAATACTTCGATTGACGGTAACAATATTGTGATGAAGAAATATATTAATCTGGGTATAGCTGTTGCTGTTGAACCAAACGGATTGATTGTGCCTAATATTAAAAATGCAGATGAAAGAAACATCCGGGGTCTTGCTAAATCAATTGCCGATATTGGGAACAGAGCGCGGACGAAAAAACTTGTCCCAGATGATATAGTTGACGGAACATTTTCAATTACAAACTATGGAGTATTCGGTTCTTTGTTCGGAACACCGATCATCAATCAGCCTGAAGTTGGAATTCTTGGTGTCGGTGCTGTTACGAAAAAACCGGTTGTTGTAGAAAATAATGGAATAGAAAGTATAGCAATCAAACCGATGATGTATCTGTCTCTAAGTCATGATCATCGTCTTGTTGATGGAATGCTCGGCGGAAAATTTTTGAAATCTGTAAAAGAAACTTTAGAAAATTTTGATACTAATATAGTTTAAACCACCCCCGACAGGGGAGGTTGGAGAAATTATGATCAATCAGCATCAGAAAAAATTTGCAGAGACAATTGAAAAGGAAAGACCGGAATTAGGTAAACGTCCAGATTGGCTAAAGGTTCGTCTTCCTACAGGACAGAATTACAGAGAAGTTCACGAGTTGATGCGCAAATCAAAATTGAATACGGTTTGCGAAGAAGCAAAATGTCCAAATCTTGCAGAATGTTGGAACAGAAGAACAGCAACATTTATGATTTTAGGCGATACTTGTACCCGAAGCTGCGGTTTCTGCAATATCAAAGTTGGAATACCGAACGAACTTGATCTCGATGAACCCCGTCGAGTAGCTGAATCTGTTGAAGCATTAAATCTCAAGCACGTAGTCATTACTTCTGTGGATCGCGATGAACTTAAAGACGGCGGTGCTTCGATTTTTTCTGAAACTGTCAGATTGATTCGCGAAAGAATGCCCGCAACAACAATTGAAATTTTAATTCCCGATTTCAAAGGTGAAGAAGAATCGTTCAAAATAATTTTGCAAAACCCGCCGGATATTCTTAACCATAATCTTGAAACAGTTCATCGTCTTTATCACGGTGTTCGCCCTCAAGCAAAGTATGATCGCAGTTTAGAATTAATCAGCTGGTTCAAAGAGCATGGACTTAGAACGAAAAGCGGAATTATGGTTGGCATCGGCGAGACAAAAGAAGAAGTAGTTGAACTGATAAACGATCTCTACGATCATGGCTGCGATATAATGACAATCGGTCAATATCTTCAACCGACAAAAAATCATTTACCGGTTCATCGCTTTGTTACTCTTGATGAGTTTAAGTTTTACAAAGATTACGGTTTGCAGCTTGGTTTGAAAGCAGTTGAATCATCTCCGCTTGTGCGTAGTTCTTATCATGCCGATAAACATGCAGAGCTTATCTGATTGGAATTTTAATTTTATCTGATTTACATTTATCAAACTATTAGAAATAGAATACTCGTTGAAAAATTGATCTATTCTTAGTAGCTTTATTTTAACAAAGAGGGGAAAAAATGAAAGTCTTGAATTATAAAATCCTATTAAGAAAAGAAAATGAAGGTGGATATACTGTTACAGTACCAACTTTACCGGGATGTGTTACGTATGGGTCAACGATAGACGAATCGTTATTAATGGTCAAAGAAGCTATTGAAGGATATATTGAAAGTCTAAAGGAACATGGAGAGGCAATCCCATCAGATCAAGATCTATTGGAATATAATCTAACCATTCATGCTGATGAGTAACATTCCATCACTCACACCCAATTTACTAACAACTGATAAATCCACATTTTTAAAACATCTGGATAAAGCTTTATTCAAACAGATTCGGTTTCTCATTTAAATTACTCTCATTCTCATTTCTGTAAAGTAAATTTTAAAGTTTAATTCAAGTTTTTAATTATTAATTAAAGGACTCGTTTTTTCAGAAATTATTATTATTTTTTAGCAGTAGATTTTAGGAAAGTGGTTAAATTTTTGGCACGTTAGTTTCTGAAATTTAAGTCCTTAAATGTTGCCCTAAATGAAAAATGTATTAATCAAAATAAATTCTTTAATGAGAATTCATAACGATAAGGTTATAGCAATACTATAACCTTTTTTTATTTATACGAGAGGCATTGATGGCAAAAGTAAAAGGAGATATCTTAATTGATATCGAGAAATGTAAAGGATGCGAACTCTGCGCTGCGGCTTGCCCTCAAGATTCACTTGAGCTTTCACGCAAATTAAACTCGAAAGGTTATCATTACATAGTTAAGATCGAAGACAATTGTACCGGCTGTATAAATTGCGCTTTAGTTTGTCCGGACGGAATAATTAAAGTATATCGTAAAACAGAAAAGAAGACAGTAAAGATTGCAACAATTTCAAATGTAACCGGTGATATAACTGTAACGGTGAACTCATGAAAGAATTAAAATTAATGAAAGGGAATGAAGCTCTTGCTGAAGCAGCAATCCTTGCAGGGTGTGACGGATATTTTGGATATCCCATTACACCTCAATCAGAAATTTTAGAATACTTAACACAAGATGCACAAAAGAGAACGGGAATGGTTGTTCTTCAAGCCGAAAGTGAAATTGCATCTATCAATATGATCTATGGTGCTGCAGGAACAGGAAAGAAAGTAATGACATCTTCATCATCACCTGGAATTAGTTTGATGCAGGAAGGAATTTCATACATTGCTTGCGCAGAACTTCCATGCTTGCTTGTTAATGTAGTTCGCGGCGGTCCGGGACTCGGAACAATTCAGCCATCGCAGGGTGATTATTTTCAAGCTGTAAAAGGCGGCGGACACGGCGATTATAAATTAATTGTTCTTGCACCATCAACAGTTCAGGAAATGGTAGACCATGTTAAGTTGGGATTCGATCTCGCATTCAAATGGCGCAATCCGGTTATGATCTTAACAGACGGCGCGTTAGGACAGATGATGGAAAAAGTTGAGTTGCCGCCACAGCTTCCAAGAACCACAGAAGCTCCGTTCTGGGCAACTGTGGGAAAACCGAAAACGCGTGAACGCAATTTTATTACTTCACTGCACATGGAACCTGAATCAATGCAAGAAGTGAATTTGCATCTTCAAAAAAAATATCAAGCTATCGTGAATGAAGAGATTCGTTATGAAATGGTTAATTGCGATGATGCAGATATAGTTCTTGTTGCTTTCGGTTTAATTGCACGCATTTGTCAAAAGGCGGCACAGCTTGCCCGCGAAAAAGGAATTAAAGTGGGTGTGTTCAGACCGATCACAGTTTATCCGTATCCTTATAATGAATTGAATAAACTCGCTGATCAAGTAAAAGGATTTTTAACTGTTGAGATGAATGCCGGTCAGATGGTTGAAGATGTACGGCTTGCCGTTAACGGTAAAATTCCAATTGAGTTTCTTGGAAGAATGGGCGGAATAATTCCAACACCGGAAGAAATTCTTCATAAACTGGAAGAAAAACTTGCCTGTCCGGCAGGCAGGTTTGTAGGAGAAACAGTATGAACGAAAAAACAATGACTGAAGAACAACACTTTTCAGAAGTGATTGCCGAAGAAAGCATTTGTACAAACGAAAATTTGGTTTTTGAAAGAACCGAAACTTTGATAGATACTCCGATGCATTACTGTCCGGGATGCGGGCACGGTGTTGCACATAGATTAATTGCAGAAGTAATTGATGAACTCGGTATTCAAGATAAAACTATTGGTGTTGCACCGGTTGGCTGTTCAGTATTTATGTACAATTATATGGATATTGATATGACCGAAGCGCCGCATGGACGTGCTTCTGCCGCAGCTACCGGAATCAAACGAGTACTGCCGGATAAATATGTTTTCTCTTATCAAGGTGATGGAGACTTAGCTGCAATTGGAACGGGAGAAACAATTCATACATGCAACCGCGGTGAAAATATTTTGATCGTATTTATTAACAATGGAATTTACGGAATGACCGGCGGACAAATGGCGCCAACAACTCTGATCGGAATGAAATCAACTACAACTCCATTCGGAAGAGAAGTTGAAGTGATGGGTAATCCATTAAAAATTACTGAGTTGATCGCGCAGCTTCCCGGAGTTTATTATTGTACACGCGTTGCTGTAAATAATCCGGTTAATGTCCGCAGAGCAAAAAAAGCAATTCTTAATGGATTCAAATATCAAGAGTTGAAAAAAGGATTGAGTTTTGTTGAAATCGTTTCGAACTGTCCCTCGAACTGGAAAATGACTCCGGTTGAATCTAATAAATGGATGGAAGAAAATATGTTTGCTTTCTATCCGCTTGGCGATCTTAAAGTACCCGGAAAGGAGAAATAATATGCAAGAAGAAATTATTATTGCAGGATTTGGAGGACAAGGTGTTTTATCAATGGGACAAATACTTTGTTACAGCGGAGTAATGGAAAATAAGGAAGTCAGTTGGATGCCTTCATACGGACCGGAGATGCGCGGCGGAACTGCGAATTGTATTGCAATTATCAGTGATGTAAAAATCAGTTCGCCAATCGTTACAAAATTCGATACTGTAATCGCACTCAATCAGCCATCGTTAGATAAATTTGAATCAGCAGTTAAACCTGGTGGACTTTTGATTTATGAAGCAAGCACGATTTTAAATCCACCAAAGAGAACAGATATAGATATCATTCCGATTGAAGCTGCGAACGAAGCAGCAAAATTGAAGAACTCAAAAGTGATGAACATGATTGTACTTGGTGCATTCTTACAAAAGAAACCAATCTTGAAAATGGAAAACATTATAGAAGGAATTAAAAAAGTTCTTCCGGAAAGATATCACCATCTCATTCCACTCAACAAGCAAGCTCTTGAAAGGGGAATGGAGTTAGCTGAGAAAGTTGGAGTAACTGTTTAGCGTATATGTTGTGATCGGTCACAGGCATTTTATTAATGGTTAATTTTGAAAATCTTCTCAAAATTTTCGTTCATATCTTCACGTTCTAGCTGATAGAAATTTTTTAACATATTTCTTATATAATTATAATCAAGTGATTTCTTTAACTCTACAGCAATAGATTTAATATCCGCAAGGTCTCTATCTCTTGCAGCAAAAAGTTTATAAATTATTAAATCTTCAATTGAAGCAAATGGTAGAACTAATGAACCAAATTTCATACGAACTCTTCGTTCAATCACTTGCGAATCAAAACCGGATAATCCGGCTGCAAAATCAATTCCAATTTTTGTTTCTTTATGAATCACCGGCAAAACAAAATTAGATTCGAAAAATGCAAGTGGATTTGGATAAATTGGTTCAAAGTGCTTTAAGATTTTTTCTCCAACGACTTGTAATTCTTCGAGTTTAATCAGGAGGGTAATATCAATATCTTCAGTTGTTTTATTTAATCCATGCCCAAGTAATGCTATTCCGCCTATAATAGCGTAAAGAATTTTTTCTTTTTCACAAAAAGAATCAACGTCATTTAATGTTCTTTCAAAGCTTGTCATAAATAACTAGTTTATTTAATGCTAGTCGGTATTTTACTTTTTCGAATATTTTTTTGTCTCTATGTTTTTCATAGTCATTTGAATTTTCTTTAACAACTGAAAATGCCAAATCAAGAAGCTCGAGGAAGAGACCCGATTTGAAAGTATTCCTTAATTCAGCAACCCGGTTAAATCCTTCTGCTCTTGCTTTATATATTTCTTTATCTGTCATTACTTGCCAATATTCTTTGAATAAAAATACTGATTTTATAGCATAGTATTTATTTTTTATTTTAACAATTTCATTCGATCTTCTTTGTTTATAGAATATGAATAAGCAATTCATTAGATTTAATTTAGAAAATCAAAGGAACATTTATGAAAAAAGAATTTAATGTGATTATAGAGAAAGATACAGAAGGTCTTTACGTCGCATCTGTTCCATCATTAAGAGGTTGCCACACACAAGCAAGCTCTCTCGATCAATTGATGGAAAGAATTAAGGAAGCAATTGAATTATGTCTTGAAGTGGAAGAAGAAGAAGTGACAAATTTTGATTTTGTGGGAATGCAACGTGTATCGGTAAATTATGTCAAAGCTTCCTAGTATCAGCGGTAAAAAACTTATTTCCCTCCTTGAGAAAATAGATTTTGAAGTTATCCTTGTAAAAGGGAGCCATCATTTTATTAAACATAAAGATGGTAGAGTAACTGTTATTCCCGTACATGCAAATGAAGATTTAGGTCCTGGAATTTTATCAAAGATATTGAAAGACTTAGAACTCACAAAAGAAGATTTCCATAAATTGCTTCAATAAATGAAAAAATTACTTCTCAACAAACTGGCTCCTGAAAAAGGAATGGAATTGGCTGAGAAAGTTGGAGTAACTGCATAAACTAAACATACAAGGTTACTTACTAATTCACCTTACGCACGAAAGTTTTTTTAGTTATCATTTCTTTGCGATCTTCGCTCCTGTCTGCCGTAGTCATGTTATCTTGGCGGTCTTTGCGTGAAATTTGTTTCTTTTTTCCACGCCAAGCACGCTAAGAAAAACGCCAAGAGCGCCAAGTCTATAAACTGCGTAAGGTGAATTACTAACAGAGAAATTTCTGTAGAGACTCGCCGCTGCGAGTCTCTACGGTCTTACCTTTTTACTCCAATCTTTTCTATTTTTTATTGTTTTTAATTCTTCAGTGATGGAAGAAATCCGGCCGATACTTTCAAGCAAAATTCGGTTTTCCTTCTCCAGCTCTTTTATACGTTGGCTCTGTTCTTCTATTATTTTTAATCTCTTATCATTATTTTTATTTCCTGTTAATAACCAATCCATGTCGCATCCTAACTCAATTAATCTTTTTAATATTGGTGTACCCGGTTGTCTCCTATTTTGGAGATAGGCTTGAAGATTAGACGGACTCATATCCATTGCTTCAGCAAATTCTTTTATTGAACCAAATTTCTTTAGCCCAAATCTTCTTATTCGCTCTTCCATTCTTCTGCCATTCTTTCTATGGATTATTTATATAACAATTGTTAACTTTTATTAAGATATTGAGTCAACGATTGTTTGCTCTTGTATTTGTGAACTATAGTTAACTACCGAACTTAAACAGTGGATATGAAAAATAAAATATTAAAACTTGGTTTAAGACAAGATTGGATTGCAAAACAGCTTGGCATAAGCAAGGCATACCTTTCTATGATCCTTAATGACAAACGTAAAATTTCAAGTGAACTCGAAAAGAAGCTGGAAAAAGTTATCTATAAAAGAGATAAATAATATCACTACTGTCCGGTTATAAGTTGAATAGAAACAATTGGTTCTCAGAATAGTCATTAATATTTGTGTAATTTTTTTTGGAAAACATTGAAATAATGGGTGTTTTCTCAAAAATCGATACACTTACAAGCTGTAAAAAAGT